>CAZVZC010000032.1:0-25672 GCA_964631415.1 uncultured archaeon
CTGATAGTGCTTTCAACCATCACGCCTTGCTCCTTTTCCATCTAGACCAAAATCTCGAAAGCTCTCTCCCGGGGGCGTCAGCTTCTGCCAAGCCGTGTAATAGATGTTTCGAGTTGATGGCATTCCCGAGGCCCTAACTAAGCGATTATTCTACAAGCATATAATAGTTTGGGATGGTGTGTACAGGCCTCAAGCCCCAGATTATCCGAGGAATTGCAGGCAGACAAAGTCAAACAATGAAGTCCCGAAACGAAGATAGGCCACCGTGTCCGCTGACAATAGAGAGCGAATGACCATGCCGGGAACAAAAGTGTCGGCGCGGAAACCCGTAACTCCAGATCGAAAACAGTATCATATAGAGGTCAAGGAAGGCGATGTCGCCCAGACAGTGATACTCCCCGGTGATCCTCAACGGGTGGAGAGAATCAGTGCCCGTTGGGACTCCTTCCGGACCACAGGCATGCACAGGCAATTCGTCACTCATACTGGGGTGTACAAGGGTGTTCCGATCTCGGCCTGCTCTACAGGTATTGGCGGGCCGGGCACGGCAATCGTCATTGAAGAGCTCGCCAACGTGGGTGCTCGTGACTTCATCAGAGTGGGTTCGTGCGCCACACTGAAGAAGGAGATTCAGATTGGAGACCTAATCATATCTACTGGCGCAGTCAGACTGGACGGAACAAGTAAGCAGTACATCCGCCCGGAGTATCCTGCAGTGCCCTCGTACGAGATTGTTCTCGCCTTGATAGAGGCCGCAGAAACCTTGGGTGTAAAGTACCATCTTGGAATCGCTGCATCGACCGACTCGTTCTATCTGGGTCAGTCAAGGCCCGGTTTCGGTGGTTACGAGCAAGAGTGGAGTGCAGGCCTCATAGGAGAACTGCAGAAGGCGAACGTGATGAGCTTCGAGATGGAAGCCGCCACTCTGTTCACTCTGGCATCAATCTATGGCTTCAGAGCGGGAGCCGTGTGTGCCGTCTATGCAAACCGAGTCGCCGACGAGTTTGCAGTGAGAGGCGAAGATGCCGTCATTGACTGTGGCAATGAGGCCGCGAAGATCCTCGCTGACATGGACGCTCAGAAGACAAGAAAAGGCAAGAAAACTTGGTCAAGAGCTGTCTTGAGCTAAAACGAGAGGCGTCGCTACATCTTGCCTACATAGTAGTACTCGCCAATCGCCTTCTGCTGGGAGTCGAGTTGTGAGCCATCCTTATTGACACGAGGACGTCCGGTCTGGGGATCGCGGCGAAACGTCACGCCCATCTGCTTCAGGAAGCTGTTCATGCCTGCCCTCAGGGTCACTACTGAAGAGGCGCGACCAGACTTCCCGGGAATCCCATCAAACACCACAAGGTTGTCACTCAGATAGTCAGCCATGAGAAGGGAGTGCTCAACCACGAATGCTGTCCTCATGCGGGTCTGAGTGATGCGGCGGATGGCACGTGAACAAGCCAATCGTTGCTCTACGTCCAAGAAAGCAGACGGCTCGTCGAGCAGATAGATGTCAGCATCGCGGGCAAGACAAGCGGCAATCGCCGCTCGCTGAAGCTCACCACCACTCAATTCAGACACTGCATGGTCCATGAGAAACTCGAGTTCCAGCTTCTTGATGACAGTTGTCTTGAACTCCGCAGTCTCTATGAACTCGCCACCCGCCTCACGAAGGTAAAGACGAACAGGGCTGTCAACATCACTACTCAGGTACTGCGGTTTGTAGCTCACCTTCAGATCAGTCCCAAGCAAGGTCTTCTTGGGTGCTTGGCCTTCATCCGGCTCAAGCTGCCCAGCGAGCATGCGAACGAAGGTGGTCTTTCCGATACCATTCGGACCTAAGATGCCAATGACCTGCCCCCTCGTGACACTTCCGCCAGTAACATGGAGCTCGAAGCCCTCGAACCTCTTTGTCATGTTACCATACTCAAGGAGCTTTTCAGCACCAGCCCAAGTGACATCCTCAGTGGTCTGGCCCTTGAATGATATCACTGTGTCACGGAAGCGCATGTTCTCATCGGGAATGTAGCCATCTAGGAATATGTTGATACCTACTCTTGTCCCATGTGGATGAGAAACGATACCGTATACTCCCGGGCTGCCATAGAACATGCAGACCAAATCGGAAACGTAGTCCAGTATTGACAGGTCGTGTTCCACCACAATCACTGTCTTTCCAGTATCCGACAGGTGCCTTATTGCACGTGCCACACGGAGTCGTTCCCTCACGTCAAGATACGCAGTCGGCTCATCAAAGAAGTAGATGTTCCCATCGCGTACAATGGCAGCTGTGATTGCAGCCCGTTGAAGCTCACCGCCACTGAGGAACTTGATCGGACGATCCCATATTCCTGTCAGGCTCATGTCTTCCTTGAGCCCTCTGAGCCGGCCTGACGAATCAGCACCCTCTAGGAGCTCGCTGACCGGACGCTCAGCCAGAGCTTTGACCTTTGGTAGGTCAGTTATGTTCTGCGGCTTGTGAACTGGCACAATGGAACCCGTGCGCATTTTCTCAAAGAATGGTTGGAGCTCTGAACCTCGATACTGAAGGATTATGTCATCCCATGATGGAGGTGACTGAACACGCCCCAGGTTGGGTTGTAGCTCGCCCGCCAGTATCTTGACTGTTGTCGTCTTGCCCACGCCGTTCGGTCCTATGAGACCAAGCACCTTGCCTTCCTTCGGTATTGGAAGCCGGAAGAGTTTGAATCCATTGACGCCGTATCGATGACTTGTGTCACTCTCGAGCTCTTCGGGCAGATTAACGATACTTATCACGTGATAGGGGCACTTCTTCACGCAGATTGCCTCTCCAGAGCATAGGGACTCCGTAATCACGGGTGGCTTGTCAGGACCGTCTGGAAACGTGACGGTCTCATCGCCGGTCCTCACCCTTGGACAGAACCTCTGGCACTCGTGTGTGCAGTCCTTGGGTCTGCATCGCTGCCGGTCTAGTACTGCTACACGCATCTTGGTTTCTCAACACCTAGTTGGAACTATCGTTGGGACTCAGAACATGATATTTAGCACTTTGGCTGTGTGAGTGCAACTTTGGAAAGCCTTTTGTGCATTGGCGGGGAGTCCATCTTGGGGCAGACAGATGAAGACGATTGACAGGTTCCTTGATATTCTCAGTGGGGCGCGAAGATTGCGCGTTGATGTAGTGACACAACCAAGCGACCTCATGGCCCAAATGAACCTCATACGAGCCAGGTTGTTTCTGAAGATTACAGGCAAGTCCCTAGGTACCGTTCAGCCCGTGACCACATCAGATGCAGACAAGATCACTGAGGGTCTAGGAAAGGACTTGTCGCCTTCAAGGCGTCTTGCAAGAAGGGAACTGTAAGAGCCTGTAGTCAAGATTCTAGGCTTGGCGACAGAGCCGTCTGATGCAGGTCGTGCATGGCTTGTCGTACGAGCCCGCGGCTGGGGCTCTAGGTTTCTACCAGAAAGTCTAGCTAGGTGGGTAGCAGCTTGACACCATTTGTGTGCAACCATGCAGGTGCGTGTGACGGGGTCAAGGCGTGCTGCGTAGAAACCGAGATGACATTGACCAAGTCTGACGTCGAACGTCTGGAAACCGCGGGTCACTCAAAGGAGAACTTCTTGATCAGAACAACCGACGGTTTCTACCAGCTAAGGAATGTCGAAGATCACTGCTACTTCTATGACCCACAAAAGAAGACATGCACGGTCTATGCGTCGCGGCCCGATGGATGCAGATTTTACCCCATCATATACGATGCCCGCAGGCATAGGTGCATAGTTGACAAGGACTGTCCGTCTAGAACAACTGTCACTCCGCAGGAGATACGCAAAGCCTGTCGTGATATTCGCGCTCTGGTGGAACGACTCATTGAGGAGGCACAGGAGCATTAGGACTCTTGCCGACCTCCATCTGCACTCCAAGCTGTCAGACGGTCTGCAAGCACCGAGTCGCCTTGTTGCGATGGCCGCAGGCATAAACCTTGGAGGCATCGCTCTCACCGACCATGACACCTTGGATGGCCTTCTGGAGTTTATGACAACTGATGGACCTGCGTGGCTAGTTCGAGTACCCGGCGTTGAGATAAGCACCTACTACAAGGGAAGAGAAACCCACATTCTTGGCTATTTCGTGCCGGAGCGCACCAAGAAACTCAGGAACCGACTGCTGTATCTCGAAGAGTCAAGAAAAAAGCGATTCCCAAAGATGCTGCGGAAGCTGAATGACCTCGGTATCACAATAACCCAAGATGAGATTGAGCCAGTCCTGCGTGGAGTGAAGGCACCTGGGCGCCCTCATCTTGCGCGAGTCCTTGTGATGAAGGGAATAGTGAAAGACTATGTCGAGGCATTCGACATCTATCTGGGAGAGGGAAAACCTGCATACGTGGAGAGGGACATGATTGACGCCAAAGAAGCAATTGCGCTTCTTCGCAACGAGGGTGCAGTGCCGGTGCTAGCGCATCCTCTTACGATGGGCTTGGATAACTTGAGAGAAGTCCTCACAGACCTGCGGGAAGCCGGCCTACTGGGTGTTGAGGTGAAGTATGTCTACGACCACGTCCACATCTCCTTGGACGGGAATCAAGTTCAGGAAACAGCTTGTGGACTCGGACTCATTGAAACAGGTGGCAGTGACCATCACGGTGATGAATCGCGATGCCTGATTGGAGAGGTTACGGTTCCTCTGGGAGTTGTTGATGCCCTGAAAGGGGCGTCCAAGGACCTTGGCGGAGATGCAGTTCGCGCTTGGGCACGTCCGTGATATGAACGCGTCCCTCAGCATTCAACGATCTTGTATTGCAGAGAGCATCTTCTGCTTACACGGAAGTCATATCAGAAGGCAACTCCTTCCCGGACCACAGTGATCTCATCTTGAGAGCGATTGATGCGCATGTGCACACATGGACCCATGACATGCTTAGCGAGAAAGACATTGAGGCCCGTCGCATTGCAGCTTCAAGGGCAGGGATTCAGCCTCAGCTCGATGCACCCATCAGCAAGCTGAAGGAAGCCATGAAGTCTGCAGGGATTGAAAGAGCGGTCATAATGCCTATTGACAGCGGCCTCAACCAGAAGATGCCTCTGTCACTCAGAGAGAAGACCAACTGGCACGCAGACGAGATTCGCGGCGAAAGGTCACTGATTACATTTGTTGGACTAGACCCGAGGAGAGGTGAGGAAGGGCTAGCAGAGCTCGAGAGAGCTGTCAAGGACAAGGGATGCCGGGGCATGAAGATGTACCCGCCGAATGGTTTCTACCCCGACGAGAAACGCTTCTATCCGTACTACAGATTGTGCACAGATCTCAACATTCCTGTAGTGATTCATCAAGGCTTCACCTCTAGGTTCAAGTATGTCAAGTACGCAAGACCCGTCTACGTGGATAAGATCGCCGCAGACTTCCCGGACCTGAAGATAGTGCTTGCTCATGTAGGCATTCCTTGGGTGGATGAGGCGTTGATGGTCGCATCCAAGAACCCAAACGTGTCGGTGGACGTTTCAGGATGGCAGGCTGCGGCATCCACTGTACCCATGAAAGTGTACCAGATGGTCGCAGATGCAAAGATTGCTCGTGTATTCCCAAACAGGATGCTGTGGGCTAGTGACTTCCCATTGTTCGAGTATGCCATGCCTATCGGAGAGTGGGTAGGATTCTTCTCAAAGATGAGATTGCCTACCACACTCGTGGACCTTGGCTACTCTCAGATCACAGACAGCGAACTTGAACTCTGTATGTGGAAGAACGCATCACACCTCTTCTTTGGTGAATGATAATGGCGACGTTTGTCGTTGACACGATGCTTGGAAAGATGTGCCGCTGGCTTAGACTGCTGGGCTATGACACAGCATACTCGACCAAGAACGATGACAACCAGCTTCTACAGATAGCTGAAACAGAAGGCAGGGTCCTCCTGACATCGGACGCAGAGCTCCACAGGAGAGCTCAGGGCAAAGGCATGCTTTGTATACTACTAAGGGGAGATGTCGACGAAGAGATTGCAGCCCTGTTCAGCAGGTTCTCCATAGACCCCAAGATAGATCCTGCGAAGTCGCGTTGTTCGAAATGCAACGGGCACCTCACAGAGATAAGCGAGGCTGAGAAAGAACGGATTAGGGGGCGAGTCTTCGAACAGACATACAATCACTATGACAGGTTCTGGCTGTGCACGGACTGCAACAGCGTCTTCTTCCAAGGTGGACACTGGAAGAACATCAACCGTTACATGGAGCACATACGCTCACTGATGGAGCCCTCCCAGACCTCCGTAAAATCGACCCACGCTACTCCTGACCACCGGGAGACTCGCCCTCGGCCACCTTGATATCGTATTCGACAGGTATGCATTCCTTCAACGACCGAGTCAGATGGCAGTACTCCTTCATGAGATCGACGCAGCGCTCGCCAGCATCGAGATCACCTTGGCCAACAGTGACCTGCCCTGAAACCTTGATGCCCGTGATGCTATAGCCTTGACCATCGAACCGGGAAGTCGCCCTTCCCTGAAGCCGCAAAGAAACCAGTGCCAGCTCATATCGACGTTGGAAGTCCAAGAAGGTGTTGTTCAGGCAGCCCAGAACCGCAGATACGAATAGCTCATCAGGACATATGCCATTGCCCCTGCCTCCGTAGCTCTGTGGAGTATCGAATGCCACCTCTCTACCTCCTCCAACTAGTACTATGCCGCCTGTTTCACCGTCCCAGACTGTTTCTGCACTGTACTCCGCAACTTCTGGGTAGCGTGATTTGATTCTCATGCTGAGCCCCTGATGTGCCTTGACTCTTAAGTGGTTCATTAAGTGTTTCGTTGCAGCCCGATGGAATCCAAGACAGAACTCTGAGTCAGTCGTATCCTATCCAATCTGCATCAGACTCAAATGTGCTAGTTATTATCTGTGCACAATAGAAACATGCATAGTATGCTTAGATCCAACATTAACGAAATACAATCTGGTAGTATCGCCAATCGAGGAGAGTCTAGTTGATGGCTTCTGACAGGGACGTTATCGCGAAAAGGAAGAGTATACAGGCCCTCAAGAAGGAGAAACAGCAAGCCCAAAGAAGAGGAACTCAACCGAAGGGGACAGAGCTCACTGATGACGAGAGGGAATTGGTTGCTGTCATGGGACAGCTAGGACATCACTATGACGGTCTAGTGATTGTTGTCGAAGGAAGAAGTGATGAAGAGGCGCTACGAACCCTTGGAATCGAAGTTCCTATAGTGAGGACACAATCAGGGCTCGGCAGACCGGAACTGATAGACAAGATCGCAGATCTTGCGGGCGATACAGGACAGGTTCTAGTAATGACCGATTTCGATCCCGAAGGCAGAGAACTGTCAAGGTATCTGCAGAGAGAACTTGAAGCCCATAGAATCAAGGTGTTGCGTGAACTGAGACGCAGGATCAGCCGTCTGATGGGTGGCCGGCGATGTGTCGAGGACCTGACGGCACTGTTCAAGAAAGAGGACTTGCATGGGATGGCAGGTGTGGACACTTGAGGGCAGACTGATGCCAGAGATGTTGGCCCAGAGAGTCGATAGGGCACCTACTTTTGACATCGGCTTTTTTCACCCTACTAGACTGTGCTGCCGCAGTTCGGGCAGATGAACTTGCCAGCTGGAATCTCATGTCCGCAGACCCTGCAAGTACGCGCCTTCTGCAGTCTGATGCTGTCAACAACGCGACCCTTCTGGGGTACAAGAATGAACTTGCCTTCCTCGTAACTAATCCGGAACTCTGAGGGGTTTCCCGCCAGCTGAAGGAGATCAAACGGCATCGGCAGTCGTAGGTTGTTGTCCAGTCGCACAATCCTAGTGCTATCGAGCATGTCGAGGTCAATGCCCTCACGGTGGAAACCAGAGATGATGCCATCACGGATTTCAACAGTGATGTCTGCCTTGGACGCCACCTGCTGACTGTGAGTCACTATGAAGAACGACGTGCCGAGCGTTTCGTTTAGCTCCTGAAAGAGATCGAGGATTCGCTCGGCTGTTTCCGGGTCTAGGTCTCCCGTAGGTTCATCACAGAGCACTAGGCCCTTGCCCTTCGTGTCAATAAGGTTCACGAGAGCACTAGCAATGGCTACCCTTGCGCGCTCCCCTCCGCTGAGCGTTGTCGCCTTGCTGCGCTTGCGCTCCTCAAGACCCACCAGCTTCATCAATCTGTCGACGCGTTCCTGACGGACCTGCCGGGGCACTCCGGATATGCGAGCAGCAAGCTCCACATTCTGCTCTGCATTCAAGTGAGGAAGCAGATTGTTGATCTGGAAGACGAAGCCGATGAAGCTCCGTCTGGCCTCAGTCAGGACCCTTTCACTGAGCTTGGTGATGTCAGAGCGAAGATTGGCCCAGTAGACCTTGCCAACCGTTGCCTTCGTGATGCCACCTATGACGTTTGTGAGAGTTGTCTTGCCTGAACCACTAGGCCCAACGACACACATTATCTTGCCTTCCAGAATCTGGAGAGAAACGCCGCTGAGAGCCACGACCTCGAGCTCATTCGTCTTATAGATCTTGTAGCAGTTCTCAACACTGACTACCACGTCCTCTGGGTATTGGCTGAAGAGGTCAAGTTGCTCGGCGCTCGTCACAGTTGTCATGGCAGGCACGCTACCTCTCGCCCCTTTGGTGAATCTGATAAGTCTATTGGGCTACGCATGAAGTATGGTCTCCGTTTTGTGATCTTACAGGTTCCTGAGCACGACTGCAGGATTCACCGCTCCAGCTTTGAGGGCAGGAATATAACAGCTCGCAAGCATCGCGAAGCTGTCAGCCGACAAGACTAGCAGCATGACTGTGAAGGGAAATGTCAATACCTCCCCCAAGGCCGGGGAGAAAGGTGCGATTCCGAAGGTCAGGAGGCTCATGCAGTATCCGAATGCGGCACCCAGAGCCAGACTGATGCACATGGCAGCAATCACCGAGCCCGCGAACTCACCAAAGACCATCGACAGCACCTGCTTCTTTGTCCCGCCAAGGGCTCTGAATACTGCGTACTCCCAGTCGCGTTCCTTCACGGCTGAACCCAAGAAAAGGCCTATGGCTGAGATTCCCATCCCGGCACACAGTACGAAAGATATCACCGTGAGACCCTGAATTCCAGAGAGGAACAGGTGAACGGAGTAGGAAGCCGCAGTGTCAAATGTTTCAGGTGTGTAGACAAAGACGTTTCTCTCCGAATCGATGGTCTGCTGAACCAGAGTCATATCGCTGAAGCATGCAGTGTCAACGAGAAACAGGTCCGAGGTGTAGTAGTAGGTTAGTGATGACAGGATATCGAGGTTTACAAATGCAAAGCCACCTTGGCCTATCTGAAAGCCAAACTGGGATGCAAATGATGCCGCTTGTAGGTCATATGTAGCAGCTACTCCGAAACTAGGGGCACTCCGCACAATGCCAACAATTTCAAACGATGCAAGCCTTGTCGAATTGATCGTTCCAAAATAGACAACAATGGTGTCACCCACGGTCTGATTCCAAAGCCTGCAATAGTACTCACTCAGTATGATTCCATTATCCTTGGCGCTCAGGGCGGAAAGCACGGCTTGGGCATCGCCAGTGACGAATGAATCGGTTGAGAAGTATCCAATGCGCGCGTAGTTCGCCGCATCGATTCCCTCCAAGAAGAATGGGAAGGCACCAACCTGAGCCCATGTTTCCACCACAGGAGTGACATAAGTCACACCCGGGAAGTTCGTCAGGGTGCTATTGTAACTGAGAGGCTTTCCATCACATTCTATTCGCATGTCACATCCAATCGAGTATCTCAGTTCGTTGTTGAGCGTGGCTTCGAAGCTTCCTGCCTGGATCAACATCATCGTGGTCGTTGTCAACGTGAGTGTAAGGATGACCAGCAGAGGGATGAACTGCCCCTTTCTTCTTCTGAGGCTTTGGCTCAGATACAGGCTCTTCTCACCAAGCAGGAAGGCAGTGCCACCAGACAACCTCCCGGTCGCCAGACGCATTGCCCTCGAACCAAGATATGAGGCCATGAAGAGCATCAGGGTGGCGCTCAGTATCTCAAGCACGGCAATGCTCCCTCTTGGGGCTATAATCAAGGGCATCAGAAGAAGTACAACAAGCACTGTTGTCAGGCCTATGACATAGCGCCACATGCCTGTCTGTTCGGCTTCCTCTGAAGGCTGTCCCACAGTAGGTTGCCCCACTTCTGACACATCAATCCGCCGGGCAACGTGCAGCAGGTATGCGGCGGGCAGATATAGCGCTATTGCGGCTGCAATCGCCAAGGCAACAGGGGAAACTGTTACTCTGTTGAAGAACCTCAGATACTCATTAGGGTCAAAAACGAATAGACCCACTGATGAGCCCATGAGGGGAGCCATCAAAACTGAGAAGACCAGTCCAGCGCCAAACCCGAGCAATGAGAGAAGCAGGGACTCCCACATGAATGTCGCAAAGACTTGGTTGAAGGAAGCCCCCTTCGATCTGAGGGCACTTATCTCGCCCTTGCGACGCGCAATGGAAGTTTCAGATGTGAAGATGCTGAGCATGAGGCTCATGATAAGGACGGGAAACGCGATCACCGTGAGAACCTGACTCTGAAGGTATGTCTTGATGCGCGCATCCATGCTCCAAATCTCCTCGAGGCCCATGACGGACACCCTCGTGTACGCGCCCTCAATCTGAGTCTTCAGCGCGAGCAGGTTGTTCCCAATCTCCTCAGGGCCGAATGCAAGAAGCGCATTCTCGGAGGCTCTCAACAAGCACACCGGGGAAAAGAAGGACCGAGTTTCCACGTCTGCTGCTATGTCCTCACTCACTTCGGACCGCAGTATCATCACTGAGTCGTTTATACCGAGTACCGGATCTTCTGTCAGACTCATGGGGTCCCAGTTCTTGCGGCTCATGGATGGAAATGATTGGCTGATTAGCGTGCTGAGTGAGCGGACTTGGTAGACACCTGCAACTGTGAAACCATGCATGGCAACCCGTCCCCATGCGAATGGATTTCCTATGCTGTTTCGCGCATTCTGTCTAAACAAGTCGAAATCTATGACACTGCCAATGTCGATGTCAATGCTGTGGACCTGTCGAGCATAGCTGACAAACATGTCAGATACCAGCACCTGCCCTCCAGTCAAGGAGAAGTTTCCCCGACAGTCAAATTCCTGGGACCAGTTGCCAAGTATCTCGTTAGTCACGAGAATGACACGCATGTCCTTTATCCCTAGAGCATAGTTGAGGCCAATCGGCGAGTACAAAGACCAGCTCGGAAAGACATCCCCGGTGAGGATTCCCAAGGTGGAGGGCACAAGATGAGACCACGCAGTAAGCTGGCTGGCATCAGCCATCTGCTTGGCCGCCAAGAGATTGGAGGATGATACGCTCTCCCCTGCCTTGGGTTTAAGACTAAACTGGTACTGATTAGTTGCGAAGTAGTCATCAACTACTAGGTATGTCCCGGTGGACGTCCATACAAAGACCGTGGTCGGCAGGGCCACCCCTATGGCCAGCACCAATGCAATCCCGGCGTTGCGAATCGGATAGTTACGCAGTGATGTCAACGCATACCTTGCGGCCCACCATGGGTTGCCGGAGTAGGTGTTGGGTCTTTCCTTCTTCATGTCGTTCACTCCTCACAGGTTTCTGAGGACAATGGCCGGGTCAGTCTTGGCGGCCTCACGTGCGGGCCAGTACGATCCTACAGTCATTGCCAGGATCTCGACAAGGAGTACAGCTGTAAGGAAACTCACTGGAAACGTGATCACCGCCGGCAGAGTCCTCGCGAATGGGCTCGCCGAGTAGACGAGGATGCTCATTACATAGCCAAACGCAGAACCCAAGACCACACTCAGTGCCACACAGGCCAGAACAATCCCGGTGAATTCTGAGAACACAGTGTTCACCACTTGCTTCTTGGAGCCCCCGACTGCGCGAAGAATCGCGTAATCACGCCTGCGCTCTCTAACCAATGAGCCCAAGAAGAGGGTCAGTGCAAATATGCTAAGGAGTAGCGACATCACAAACCCGATCGAGAAAAGGCCCTCAACCACACTGAGGAAGAGTGCAGTCCCGAAAGAGTACTTCTTCAACTCAAACTCCTGCGGCGTAGTCGCAGACACGCCGGGGATGTCTTGAATGGCTCTCAACAGGAAGCCTTGGTCTGTCACACAGACGAGGTCTCCGAGGAACAACTCAGCAGTGGCTATATCAGTAACTGAAGATGTGAAGAGCAAGTTTGTGATGCCGATGCCCGAAAGGCTCGATTGAAAACCAAAACCGGCACCCAACCGCGAGCCCGGGATGTAGGACTGGGCAGCATACCCGAAACCGGGCGCGCTATAGACAAACCCCACGATTGTAAGGTTTGTCAGGACCGGGGTCAGCCGCCCTCCAATCTGAAGGGTCAGAGTGTCGCCAATCGTCTTGTTCCAGCGGTTAGCATGGTACCTGCTGATGATGATGCCGTCACTTGTTCGTGACAGCCGGGACAGGATGGCGCTTGGCTGCTCTCCCCCGAAGCTGGTTTCGTCGAAGTGGCCTATTAGGGAGTAGTCAACTGCGTCCAGTGCAACTATGGAAATACTCTCACTCCCGAGACGACCCCATGTGCGCATGACTGGCATCACTCTGTTGACCCCGGGATAGCCATCAAGTGTGCCATTGAAGCTGAAGGGCTGTGCTGTGCATGCAACCCGCAAGTCAGCACCTATCGCATAGTCGATCTCCCTGTTCAGGTCAGTCTGGAAGCTCTGCGCCTGCACTGTGAAGGCGACTGTGGATGATAGAGTCAGAGCTAGAACAACCATGAGAGGTATGGTTCGACCCTTGCGCATACGCAGATTGCCGGCTGCAATCAGATTCTTCTCACCTAAGAGGAAGGAGAGTCTTGCCGACAGCCGGGCAAATCCTACTCTGAACATCCTTGACCCATTGTATGCCATGAAGAACCATGATGCAGTCCCAAGGCCAAGCTCAAGCATCAGCATTGTCGGATCTGCAGGCAGGAATATCGCGGCTGCGACTACCATTGCTAGGAGCACGATAGAACTGCCGAGAGTGAATCCATACGCCTCGCCGTAGAGATTGAGCGGTTCCGAGGTTTCCATCATTGTAGACCCAATCTCGGAGAGAGCAGCCTTTCGTGCTGAATTCAGAATGAGTAGAAGGGGTGGTACAATGCAGATTAGAGTGGAGTAGACAACTGCCTCGGGCCTCAGAACAGTGTTTGCCAAGTAGAACCCATACAGGTTCCAGTCAAAGAATAGAAACGCCTTGGCCGCAGGGATTAATGCGGCCAACAGTATACTCAGTGCAATGCCTATGATGAGGCTAAGTGTCGACATGATGACAGACTCTGTGATAAAGATGCCATAGACTTGGGCGGAGTTGGCGCCTTTGGACCTCAGTGCGCTCACCTCGGCACCTCTAGCGGCCATGAAAGTGTCAGCTGCAAAGACTGAGAGGAAAAGTGCAAGAATGAAAACTGGAAGATTGAGAAGAGTAAGAGGCATTGAAGCCATGTATGTGTCGACCAGACCCTGCAAGTACGCTATCTCACCGAGGCCCTCACAGGTCACTTCGAACTGCTCATCCACTCTTGCCTTCAGGGTGAGCAGATTCTCTGCAATCTTGTCCGTACCCGCTGCGATGAGAGCAGTGGAAGAGGACCTCACGAACGAACGCGCACCGAAGAAACCCACTTCGGAAACTTGACCCACATCCACCGAGCTGGAGAGTATCATTATGCTATCGCGTATTCCCAAGACGGGAGTGTCTAGATTCACGAAATCGTAGTTGGATCGCATATGAGATGGAAAGCCTATCTCTATCAGTGAACCATAGCCCTCTACGTCGTATATGCCCGCTACTTTGAGAAGTGTAAGACTCATCCTGTCGAGATCACCGATGGGTCCTGTGATACCCGTGGGTCGTGCTGTGAGCAGCTCAACATCGATTGTCGAATTGATGGTCAGAGTCTGATCAAACACCTCGTGTACGTAGTAGACGAACTGGCTCGAGACTAGGACCTCTCCGTGCTGGAGCTCGAACCGTCCTTCGACACGGAAGTCGCGTGACATCAACCGGAGAAGGCTATTGTCGACAAGTATCACTTCACAGTCCTTCATCCCATCTGTGTAGATGGGCTCGTTCAGACCGTACTGTGTGCTGTCTGGAAGCCGTGTGCCAAACACTAGACCGACTGTCGAATAGACCCTATGGACACTTTCAGTCAGCGGACTCGCACTCAGATAGTTCTGAGCGAGATCAACCTGATTCGTCCCACCCGGAGGGTTCTGCACCAGCATTTGAAAGGCGGTTTCGTCGAAGTAGCCGTCAACACTGACCTGCACACCGGTGTCGGCCCAGACGAAGACTGACCCAATGAGTGAAACTCCCAAGCTGAGTGTAAAGGCCAGACTCAATGCCCTGAACGGGTATGCTCTCATCGAGCGGAGGGCATACGACAAGGGATAGGCACGATTGCCTTTGTACCCGCCCATAGCTTTCTTCTCGTGTCTGGCCAGCATACTCACCCCTTAGTGCTCTGCCTTTCGCTCTCTGAGCTTGGGCCACGTGTCCTGCCCACGTCCACTCCACTGGGTTTGAAGAAAGCACTGACTAGCTCCTCAACTAAGACTCCGTCACGCAGCAACAGAATCTTGTCAGCCATCCTTGCGACTTCTGGATCGTGGGTCACGACGATGACTGCACGCCCCTCCTTCTTTGCAAGGTCGCGCATGAGCTTGATTATCTCCTCCCCCGTCTTGTGATCAAGATCACCTGTTGGCTCATCACAGAGTAGAACAGCAGGATTGTTGGCTAGGGCACGTGCTAGAGCCACGCGTGAACGCATTCCTCCAGACAATTCGTGCGGCATGTGATGTGCTCTGTGGTCCACACCCACTGCCTTGAGAAGCTCCATTGCACGAGTGTAGCGCTCCTCAGCCTTTACCTCATCCAAGAGCATAGGGACCTCGACATTCTCAAGGGCCGTGAATATGGGGAGCAGGTGCTGATCCTGAAACAGCACACCTATCTTGTTTCTTCTGATCCTAGACATCTCATCGTCATCAAGAGATGTGATGTCTATACCTGCGACCAAGATGGTGCCACCTGTGGGACGGTCAAGACCGCCTATTAGGTTCAGTAGAGTGGTCTTGCCCGAACCTGATGCTCCAACTATCGCAACGAACTCGCCCTTCCGGACTGACAGGTTAGTCCCGCGGAGCACATGGATTATCCTTGGGCCGTCCTGAAAATCCCTGCGCACCTCGCGGCAGTCCACTGCAAAGTCGCCTTCACTCGCCAAAGGGGGTTTCTCCAAGTAGCTCTCTCGCTTTGCGTCGATTTTTAAAGTTGCTACTGGAGCAAGCGAACCGTCAATTCACTTACTGCTGCGAAGACAACATTGTTATCGGCACCAGCAGGGAGTGGAAGACCATAGCAGGCTCCAAAAAAGCTAGATCTGGCAGGGTAGTCGAATGCGCGTGTTCGCAGTTTCGGGCTTCTCCGGTACCGGAAAGACAGCAGTAGTTGAAACTCTTGTCAGGGCCCTGAAGCAGAAAGGCAGCTCAGTCGCCACGGTCAAGAGCTCAAAGGAAGACATCGATGCCCCCGAGGGCACAGACACTTGGAAGCATGAGAAGGCAGGAGCAGATCCCACAGTGCTGCTCGGACCGCACAGT
This sequence comes from uncultured archaeon, assembly GCA_964631415.1. Lineage (GTDB taxonomy): Archaea > Asgardarchaeota > Thorarchaeia > Thorarchaeales > Thorarchaeaceae > OWC5. Next base: position 15,629 of record CAZVZC010000032.1, read on the forward strand.
ACCACATTGAGGTTGAGAAGCAGGCAAAAGATACGCACTACACTGTTGGGACATGCTACCGACTTCCTGTTGATTGAGGGGATGAAGGAGGAGAACATTCCGAAGTTCTGGTGTGTAGGAAACACGCCGTTCAGGCCGCGCGACATCCCCCCGAGCGCCGTAGCAGTGGTGGCATGGGACACCTCGGCAGTCGACGCCGCGAAGGTCAAGATGCCTGTGATTGGAGCGACAGACGTTGAGAAGCTGCTTGAGATTGTGATGAGAGAGGCAGTGGACATCTCGAAACTGGACATCTGATGATTGAGCCCGATCATCGTTCTGTCTCATCATGGTTGTGCAGCGTGTTTCGCAAAGTATAACAGCGATACAGGTTTTCGCGCGAGTCATGAAACCTTGCCCAGCCGCAATGAGCCTCGCAGTGCTGATTGTGCTGGTATGCGGGGTCCCGTGTGCTGGGTGTGCAGCTGATGCGCAAGCAGTAGAGAATTCAGATCAAGTAAGAAACCGCGTTCACTCTCCAACCAGTTTCGAGGTCGGGCCAGCGTGGGATGACGTGTACGCTGGAGTCAATGTCACATTCCTCGAAACGGCAGTCAGGTACCTGTCTGAGCAGTGCCCACAACGAGTATGGTACCCTCTTGACAAAGCACCGTCGCCCCAGCTCGAGAAGGCATGGGACTATGTTAACGACACGCTGATCACCCAGACTGGTGGACTGCTGCACTTCGACTTAGTGACTGAGCAGCTTGACCTAGTTGCAGTCAAGAATGGTTCTAGGCCTCATTCCGCGCCCTTGATAGTTTCGGGGGCAGTGGCCAGCCAGTGGGCTCCGGGAGCAAACGCATATGGTGCGTCAGCTGCAGCCGTGCTTGAAACAGCGCGAGTTATCTCTTCAATGAACCTGACCAACGATGTCTATTTCGTTCTGGTCAACACGGTTTCTGGCTCGTTCGGAGGGAGCAGCGGCTCAGTGGGAATAGACGCATTGCTGAATGATCTCGCTGACGAGGGAGTGAGACCTGCCGCTCTGTTGTACTACCATAGACTGCTCTACAGGACTGAAGAGCCAAACGGGCATCGGGTGATACTAGGCTATAGTGACCTGAGCTCCGCCTATTCGCAGGAGAACCTACTGGCGGACATCGCATGCATGGCATCCAACATGTCAGGGGCAGGAGATGCACTCGCAGTCAACTCGGCTTCAGACATCTGGCTGAGGTCTGGAGCATATGACGCATATGTAAGAGGAATCCCTGGCTTCGTCGTGACACAGAGCTATCCGGATCCATACTCCGGAACTATCAATGACACATGGGATATCGCGTCTTACTCGTATCCCCAGCTTGCAGAAGCAGTGGGTACCGTTTCAGCTGTCATATCATTCTTCGGGTCACTCAACAGAGGCGAGGCACCTGTTCTTGAACACACAGTTGCCTTGGCCGGCCACTCCACTGGAGGCCTGATAATGCCTCTGTCTGGACGCTCCTATGTCAACGTCAGCATCAGCTGGACGGGCAGTACAACTCTGAAAGCAGACATTCAGTCGCCCAGTTCAATCGAGGTGTACACGCGTACCGAATCAGACAACTTGATTCATCTGGCTTATCTTGTTCAGCTTCCAGGACAACACACGCTCTCATTGACCAACCTCGGGGACAATGCCGTTGATCTCTCGGTTTTATACACTCATTGGCATGACTACGACTGGGACGGGCTGGACGACTGGCAGGAGTTCCTCTACAAAACAGACAGCCTCTCTTCGGACTCCGACTCAGACCAGCTCGATGATCTAACTGAAACTCTTGTGGGCAGTGACCCCAACATAGCAGATTCCGATTCAGATGGTGCAATCGATGGCGTTGAGATAGCACATGGATCAAACCCGCTGGTGCAAGACACAGACAATGACACGGTCCTTGATGGTCTGGAGATTGAGTTGGGGATGGATCCGACAATGAAGGACTCGGATGATGATGGCGTCGATGATGGCGTGGAGTTGAGTCTTGGTACCAACCCTCTGTCCAACGACTCGGACGCTGACGGTCTTGCAGACTCCACAGAACTGATGCTAGGGACCAGTCCACTGTTGCCTGACTCCGACTCGGACAGCCTCGGCGACTACTTCGAGGCATTGAATGGTTTGAACCCTCTATCTCAGGACTCCGACTCAGATGGACTGACTGATGTCTACGAGATAGAACACTGCCTGAACCCCATCAACCCAGACACTGATTCAGATGGAATTATCGATGGCATCGACTGGGCACCGCGCGAGCATTGGATTATGACGGCCCCACCCATGGCTCTCATCGTGCTACTAGTGGGCGTTGTCATTTGGCTGGCTGCAAAGCGCCGCGCCTATGTTCGAAGAGGAGACTCGAGTGTGGCACGAGAGGGAAGAAAAGATGCTCTGTAGATTACATTCTCGGCCTAGCAACAGGACCGGAGTCATTGTGAAGAGCAACCTAGTCAAGGCACTGGTCTTGACCCTTCTCGTCGTCCCATTTGTGTGCTCAGCATATTCCACGGCTGACAATCAAGTCTGGACGCAGCCGTCAAGTCAAGCCACGTTTCCTGCTGGTGCCTTTGCCGCGGCCTCGACACAGTACTTCAACGCCACTCAGTTGTGGGACGAGTTATGGAACGCGACGTCGAAGGACAACCTGGGTAACTACACCAAGACCCTCTCTGACGATTACCCACAGCGACGCTGGCATGCGGAGAATATGACACCCTCCGTTGCACTCGAGGGGGCATGGTACTGGGCCAACGAGTCGATGAAGAACAACACAGGTGGCAATGTTGTCTTTCACCATGTGACACAGTACGAGTCACTCCTCGCAATCAAGAATGGTACCGGCCCTGCGCCGAGACAGGCGATTCTTGTCACCGGAGTCATCGACTGCGATGCAACCCCAGGTGCCAACAGCGCAGGCTCTACTGTGGCTGCCGTGCTTGAGATTGCGAGAATCATCGACCAATATCCTCTGGTGTGCGATGTCTACTATGTCCTGATTAACAGAGGAACAAACGACACCGTGTACGATCTCGGCAGCAGGGCCTTCGTCTCATGGCTTGTTGCAGGCAAGGTGGAAACTGTCACCGCCTTGTCCTTTGAGCGTTTCCTGTTTGAAAACGTCAACTACCTGTACGGGACGAGGTTCTCTTTGAGGACCTACACAGGCAGCTCCGTCTACCAGCAGACTAGATGGACTCCAGACATCATGCTGATGCTGTCTTCCACCTATGGCTCGGGGAAGGCCATGTTAGCCACAGACTACTCAGTGGCGAAGAGGTCCATGGCATATGAGATGTGGCAGGTAGGCAGGTCTGCAGTCCATGTTTCTCAGGGTTACTGGTCAGACCCATATCACGGTACCGCGAACGACATCTGGAGTAACTCTCGCTACAGCTACGAGAAGGGTAGAGAGATCGTGGCGTGTGCCGCCTCTGCAGTAGTATATGTCGCAAGCCTAGGTACAGGAGATATAGCGACTTTCAGTGGCAACGCGAGCTTGGGACCTCAAGAGAGCACCTCGGCACTGTTCATGTTGACATTCATTGGCTTTGTAAATGTCACAATCCAGTGGGACATGAACACAACCGTCAATGGCAGCCTTAGGACCGAAGCGACCCAACAACTGCTGTACAGCAGAGTCGAGAACGACCGGCTGATAATCATGAAGTATCTGTCCAAATCATCTGGCCAAATCCGGCTTAGTGTCGAAAACATCGGAACAAACTCCACAACCATGGCCTTCAGTGTCACGTTTCTGAATGACTGTGATGGAGACACTCTGTCAGACTCCTTCGAGATAAGCATCAACACAAACCCCCTCTCGGCGGACTCTGACCGGGACGGGCTCTCAGACAGTTTCGAGCTTGCCACTGGGACAGACCCGACTTCGCCAGATTCTGACCATGATGGAGCATTGGATTCTGACGAATACATATGGGGTTCTAGTCCTCTGTTGAATGACACGGACTCAGATGGACTGCTCGACGGCACTGAAGTCGCCTTCGGCACTGATCCGACCAAGCGGGACACTGATGCTGACGGCCTAGAAGACTGGCCGGAGATCTACGATTACGGGACCAATCCACTGTCTGCTGACACCGACTCGGATAGCCTTGAAGATGGCTTCGAGGTTTCCACAGGCCTCAACCCGCTCTCGCCTGATTCAGATGGGGACGGCCTGAGCGATCTCTTTGAGATACTGAATCTCCTGAATCCCCTGAGCAAGGACACAGACGGGGACGGAATGAGTGACGCCTACGAGGTCGAGTTCTGTCTTGACCCTAGAAACCCCGATACTGACTTCGATGGCATCCCCGATGGAATCGACTGGGACCCAAGAGAACACTGGCTCTCTACAGTGGCGCCTGCAACGCTGCTGACCGTAGTCTTGTTACTAGGAGTGTTTTCCGTGCTGAAGTACAAGGTCTATGAGCGGCGGTAAAGCGGCCCATGCCGCTCAACGACAGACTGGTCAGGAGTCACTCAAGCGGTTCAGATACCCTAGAGACGTTCATCCTTCCTCAATCACATAGTGGAGTTTCATCATCACCGCACGCATTGGCGAACAGTCGTCGGATATGAGTGTTATCTACAGACCATGAGCGGAATCACAATGCTCTTCTTGTCTGTGCGGTTCCAAACAGAGTGATGAAGAGCCTTACCGTCAGTCATTTCAGCCTGACAAACACACTCGAATGCGGACAGACATTCTGTTGGTCCAGAGAAGGGCGGGGCTACATGAATGCAGACATAGGACAGGTCGTCTATGTTGAACAGGATGATGACACACTGCTCTATGAGACCTCAGCTGGAGATGTCGACGTGGAAGGGTTGTTAGGGCTGGCAGACCCAGTAGACGAGATACAGAGAGCAGTCGCTAAGGATGACCTGATGAAAAGGAGCATGGCGTTTGCTCCGGGCCTGCGCATTGTACGGGACCCCTTCTATCCTTGTCTGATTTCCTTCTTGTGCTCAATCCGCAACAACATTCCCAACATCAATAGGATGACCCAGAACATTAGAAACCGTTACGGGCCGTCCTACAGATTCAGAGGACGTGAGCACCACGGTTTCCCTAGCCCTGAGCAGATTTCAAAAGTCACATCTGATGACCTGAGGACCTTTGGTCTCGACTGGCGCTCGGAGTTCATCGTTAGGTCGACAGCTTCGATTCTGAATGGTGAAGTGGACCCGCAGGCACTGAAGATTATGAAGTATGATGAAGCGCATGAAACCCTGAAGACCCTCTATGGTGTCGGAGACAAGGTCGCTGACTGTGTATGTCTCTTCTCTCTCGGTTTTCTCGAGGCTTTTCCGATCGATGTCTGGATTGAGCGTGTCATCCAAGAACAGTACGGGCTGTTCACGAAGGCTGGCAAGTCATATGCAAAGATGTCGGCGGCTGCTAGAGAGTATTTCGGCAGATACGCAGGCTACGCTCAGGAGTACCTGTACTACTATACCCGTACCGGAGGCGCCAAGCCCAAGAGATAGCGACTATGAGAGGCTCTGCCTCTTCCTCTTCTTCGCAGCATACCACGAGCGGTTCTCAATCCCCTTGAGCATTTCCCAGGCCCGAGTCTTGTAGAACGCAAGTGGGTGAATGATGTACTCGCAGAGCGGGTCGAATGTGACACCTAGGTACACTGGACAGAGACCGTTGCCTTGAATCTTCTTGCAGCCGGGAGGAGTGTACCCTTGCCCGCCTGACTTTGACGATATGTGTCGTATCTGGTACCTTGCAAGATCGGTCACGAAGTCGGGTGATGACCTAAAGACACCTAGAACTTCATCTTGGCTCATTCCAATCTTGAGTAGGAATGCGGCCAGAGTGAACCTGGCCTCATGAGGAAGGTTCTTTCCTTGAATCGAGTCATCATGCATCTGCGCGATGCAGGGAGGAAACGCTGACACGACTGTTTCTGTGATCTTCACGGGTTCGGTGACATGTGCCTTTCGACGGAACTCTGTTTCAACTCTCTGAACTGCCTCCGTCAGGCGGGCTGGTAGCGTTGGCACCTTGAGCGTGCTGTTCAGGATGAGCTGCTTGTACTTTCCAGACATCAACCGCTTCAGCTCCAAGCTCTGGACTGGTATCCAACCAGCGTCCAAATAGCGGTTAACAAGCTTCCAAGGTGGCTGATGAAACCCTGGTGCGACCTCGAGGAAGTTCTCGAACCTCATGCGAAAGTCAAAAGACCTGAGCCAGACAGGGAGTCGCGCTCTGTCGACTGGCTTTCCAGTAGACTCAATCTGCCATCCAAAAGAGGACTGACAGAGGTGTATCACAACATCGTCCTTCTCGGCGTCCAAGTGCTTGTTGACTGTCTTTGACTCGGCCTCGGCCTGATACTCCCTGAGACGAGGGTCGCCAATCTTCTCGACAACCAAGCGTGATGTCGGAGAAATCAGGAAATCTCGCTCGTCATTGCTGTTGACCAACTGAATCTCAGACTGGTCTATGGCTGCGATGATGCGACGCTCAGCCTCATCGACCACGGGTTCATACTGATCTCCATCAAGGAGGCTAATCAGACTCCCTAGGTCCTTCGCCATATTCTGTGTAACAGCTCTGGTTTCTGCTGAGAATGGGTACCGAAGCATCTGCAGCCGTGTCAGTCTTACGCTCGTCACGTTCACTGTTCAATGGTACTTTGACAAAACTGGACATATATCCTCTGTCATTCTGGAAAGGACACCGGGAATCCGATTGGCACGTGTCATCCTTCTCAGGACAATAGACAGATTAGTGGGCAGTACCAACATTAGGAGCTCAATGAAACCCTGAGGGATTCGATAGTGGGGGTATCCTACAGTAAAGGCGTGGAGAAGCACAAACCTACCTCAGGTGGTGGTGGCACGACGTGAGGAAAAGAAGCATAGTGTTCATTCTGCTGGTGATCATAGTCACGCCTACGGTCATTGTTGGTGTCATGCTTCTTGACAAACCCAGGCCTAGTCCGCCAAGAGTCGCTTTTGTCATGCCAACGTTCAGCCACACCGCCTACAGTGCCGCATTCTACAATTTCTACCGTCTGCATATCAATGACAACGAGAGCTACATCACGACTGATCTGCAGTTCTTGAATGTAACAGTCAAGTCCGGTTGGAGCTGGAGTGGAGGATTATGCAGGTTTCTGAACCACACTAACGACATCATGCCCCAGCTGTTTGAAGGCGGGGGATGGACCATCATTGACGAGAGAGATGTCGCCATGGGTGCGCTGTTCTCGGATAGCGGAAACCGAGTCTATGATGTCGTAGTATGTGGTTTTGTCGAGTACGTGACTAGGCAGGAGTACGCAGACCTCAAGAGGTTCGTTGCCATGGGCGGCACGCTCATTCTCAATGACGCCTGCAACTTCCTGGCAGAAGTTGCTTACTATCCGTCTACAAATGGCTCAGATTATCTTAGTCTAGTGAATGGCCATGGATGGGCGTTCAACGGCACGCATGCCTGGCGGTCTGTGTATCACAGGTGGCCAGAAGAGAACCGGAACTGGGTAGGGAGCAACTACTGGAGATGGTGGGGTGGCATGCATTATGATGGCTTTGACGCAAACACTACACACCCGATAAGTGAGTTCATCCGCGGCCAATATGGCACTAATGTATCAGGATGCTACTGGGGACATGAGGAGAACAAGATCGAGAACATGACCAACACTCGAATAATCGGGTACTGGCGTTTCATCAACTGGTCCGAAGCACCCGCTGAGCCAGTCGCAGCCTATCAACATGACTACCTCAAAGGCACCGTGTTCCATAGCGGCATTATGGCGAGTGAAACACTGTGCAAAGATCGCTTTGTCATGTCGTTCCTGATTTGTGCGATCCGAATGGGTCTCGGTCTGAGTGCCTCTCATGAGATCTTGTATGAAAAAACGTATCCGCTATCCGGGCTGCGTTTCTCAATCGTCTGTCCTGAGGCCTGGCAGTTTGATACACTGATGGCCAGATATGAAAGCTACTCTTCGCTGAAAGTCGGCTGGTAGTCGTCGAGTCCGCGCTCATAGAACTTCTTGCCGCAGGAGGCACAGGAGTACACCTGAATCCCCCTAGACATCGCCCATGAGTCAACCACCCGAGAAACGTTTGCACTGCCACATCTGGGACACTTCACCTCTGAGTCATCGTGTGCCCAAGGTGACTTCTGCTTTCCTTCAGACATGGTACTCACCGGACTTATGTCGTCCGCCAGTATCTGCCCTTTGCTCTTCAGTCCTACGATTACAGCACGTATGTCGATTACGGAAGACTCAACTCCCGAGAAACCTGCACCTACAAGCATTCTCTCCAAGTCGGACAGACTGTGCCTGCACATGTGGGGGTACCTCCTTCGGGCCTCAACCTCGTTCATGCCGCCCTTTTTCATGTGGTCGACGAATGCCTGCATGTTTCCAGAGACAAAGTCATAGACAGCATAGATACCACCATCTGCGACTGATTCGTAGACCTGTGCCACAAGACCGGCAGGATTGCGGATCTCGTGCAGGAGGAAACCTGAGAAGGCCAAGTCGATAATGCTAGGTGTCAGTCCGAGCACCGATGAGTCAAAATCCACGGCCTTCAATATTATGTCCTTCTGAGGAAGCTTGCCTTGGAGAAGTTCGGACGCCTGCTTGAGCATTGACTCGCTCGCATCTAGGCCAATCACTCGCTTTGCCTTGTACTTGGACAGAGCGTCTGCCAAGAATAGACCAGGACCACACCCGAAATCCGCGACTGTGGCCCGGGTTTTACCCCCGGTCAACTTCTGCATGGTCTTCCAGAAGACAGGACCGTATCTCTGAGAGTAGGAGGAAACGAGCTTCTTGACTCGCTCTGGATCGGACCAGTCGGCTCGACCCAAGTCTGACATCTCTAGCGACGTCCTAGGATAAGGTCAGCCCTCAGGAGCAGTTCGATGAACTCGCTCAGACTCTGACGAAGGATTTCGGGGTCACTGTATAGCTTCCTGAGTCCGGCCCTCCTATCTTCAAGTGAGGGGTTGGTCTTCTCGTTAATGATCTTGTAGGCAGCGTTTGGCCGCTCGGCCCACCGACATAGCTCCTCTAGGTCTGGACTAAGGAAAAGGACCACGGGTGTCTTTCTCTTTCCATTGACCTTGTATTGCTGATGGAACTGAGCGTTACTATCACTATCGATTATCTTGAGTTGAACCTTCGGTGAGAGTGACACTATGCGTGCTAGGACAGGCAGGTTGCCGGCAGTGTCATTGCAGCGATCGGTCCCAATGACCAGTATTCTGATGTCATTCTGAATACTCCTCAAGGTTTCCTCCTCAGCCTCATTGACAAGCAGGTCATGGAAACGGGCCTTCATCAGTTCGATGTTTTCCCGTGCCGATTTCAGAAACGTTTCATAGTCGACCGCATTTACCCAGACTGCCTTGATGGGGTTCTCAGACATGGCATTGCTCTCCTAGCAGAAGTAGACCAGCCAAAGGGTCAGAACCGAATTAGAGCGACCCGATAAAAGGATATCCCGAAGCTGAATCCCAGACGAAGCAATCCAGAAGGCATTCTAGCACTGTCCTTGCGACATCTGTTCATGAACCAAGACCCGGCCACCAGAGTCATGATCGACATGGAGAAACAGGCTGACTCGAAGAAGGCTGAGATGATCTCCCGCTATGTCAAGGCACCCGGACTCAGATACCTAGGGCTCAATCTTCCTCAGATCCACAATGCTGTGCGGGAACACATTCAATCACTCCCACCAGATGAATTGCCTGCAGTCATGAAGTACCTCTGGGAGCTAGGTGTGTATGAGGCAAGACTGGCGGCCATAGACGTGATGAAGAGATACGCCGCAAAGGGTGACATCAGGTCTGCCCTCTCCATCTCATCCGCATGGATTGACGAAGCGAATACGTGGGCTCTGATGGACCGTTCATTGTAAGTTGGACAGACTTGGACATCAAGCAGTCCGCCCAGAAACGGCACTGGGCTTGGGTTGTTGAACCATTAGGATGTTTCTGGCTGCGTTCACATCTGCGTGCAGCCTGAGGTCACAGCTCGGGC
>CAZVZC010000033.1:0-25596 GCA_964631415.1 uncultured archaeon
CTCAAGTCCTCTCGGCTGGATGATAACCGTTATAAGCCGTCTTCAAGAAGCGAACAGAGCCTCAGGTCAGTCGGCACGAGGTAGTTCATAATGTCCGAGCGAGAATACAGGCACATCATTCGTATGGCCGGTACAGACATAGATGGCCAAGAGAACCTGTTGCAGGGGATGACGAAAGTCAAAGGAGTTGGCATGAGGATGTCAAAGAGTGTACTGACAAGACTCAATCTGGACCCCTCCTCTCGTCTAGGTTACCTGACCGATGCTGAGATACAGTCGATTGAGAAGCTCTTGGCTGACATTGGTGCTGCTGGGTTCCCAGTGTGGTACGTAAACAGGCCAAAGGACCGGTCGAGCGGAAGGAATCTGCATCTGACAGGCCCGGACTTGGACTTCGCTCGTCGCACTGACATAGACCGTCTGAAGAGGATCAAGGCTTGGCGCGGGATCAGACACTCATTCAACGTCAAGGTAAGAGGGCAGCACACCAGATCGACTGGACGCCGGGGTGTGGCAGTGGGTGTGTCGAGGAAGAAGGAGTAGAGGGAGGCCATGAGCGATGGGTGATCCGCGACGACAGAGAAAGCAGTACACGAAGCCCAAGCGTCCATTTGAAACAGACCGGTTTGAACAGGAACTAGAGCTGATTGGCACTTATGGTCTGAGGAACAAGAGGGAGCTCTGGAAGCACAGGAACGAGTTGTCGAACTACAGGAGAGCGGCACGTGGCCTTCTCGCACTGCCGACATCTGACCGAGCCGCCCTCGAGAAGGAGATTATTGACAAGCTCACAAGGCGTGGCATACTGAAGAAGGAACCCAGCCTTGATAGTGTACTGGACCTTACCCTCAAGGACGTTCTGGAACGCAGACTGCAGACGATTGTCTTCAAGAAGGGTCTTGCAGCTTCGCCGTATCACGCTAGGCAGCTTGTCGTTCATGGTCACATTGCACTGAATGGTGCGAGAATCACGACTCCCGGCAGAATCGTCACGATTGGTGAAGAGGACGGAATCGGCTATGCAGGCAATTCACCCCTCGGCGACGCATCCCATCCTGCTAGGGTCGCTGCCTCGATGGCGGCTCAGAAAGCGTCCGGACCTCCCGAAGAGGCAGAGGAAGAGGCACCTCCAGAAGGTTTCCGTCGGGGGCCTCGTGAGAGAGTCAGTCGTGTCAGACGAGAGTATGTAGAGGACACAAGATCAAAGGTCCCTGAAGAGGCCGTTGATGAAGAGGAAGGTAAAGGAGGCTCAGAGAATGAGTAAGAGGGATGAACCCCAGAGATGGGGTATCGCACACATATTCGCTTCATACAACGATACAATCGTGCACATCACGGATTCTACGGGGGCAGAAACGATTGCCCGCTACACTGGTGGCATGATGGTCAAGGCCGACAGGAACGAGTCATCTCCCCACGCTGCTATGCAGGCTGCATTCCAAGCTGCCCGCGAGGCGAAGGACAAGGGCCTCTATGGCATACACATCCGAGTACGTGCTCCTGGTGGTCACGGCCCGAAGACGCCTGGCCCCGGTGCACAAGCAGCGATACGTGCACTCAGCAGAGCCGGTCTGAGGATTGGCATCATAGATGAGGTGACACCGCTTCCTCACGACGGTACGAGAAAGCCGGGTGGACGACGCGGGCGTAGAGTCTGAGGTCTAATCCATCTGCATGAACTGAGGGGCCAAAACGGTCTAGGGGTAGTGCCACTCGTGGATGAGCCGAGCAGGCATACCTGAGTTTCTCTTGTCTATTCTCGTCTTGGGACGCGTAAGATGTCTCTGTGCCCGTGGAGGGGGCAAGTAGAGTCCTCTCTCCAGACCTCTCGTGACTGAGGTTTCAGTCTTCGTGCTGTCGCGACCCTTGAAGCCGCAAGCCGTGCATTTGAACCCCTTGCCCAGTCCCGCACTGGTCATCCTCCTTCCGCACTGCGGGCAGACTGGATTGCTGAACACCACTGCTTCAGACACCTCACGTACTTCGAAACCCTCGACGTTCAAAGTGAGACCGTGGCTGCTGGCGGCTGGTCGGACCCCTGAGTAAAGTGCGACATCATCGTTCACGGCAAGCATCAGAGCGTTCTCTCTCAACTCTCCAGCGGGCTCATAGATAGCACAGTCGATTTTGCCAGTTTCATCTGCCACAGAGAATATGACATGACCACCCTCAATCATCCTCGGGGGTGACGCTATTCTTCCTTGGACAACGGCTGCCATGTACGGTCGAAGGTCAGAAACACTGACATGGTGTGTCAGGTGTTCGCCTGTGCCCTGATTCGTCCTCATAATCATCCATCGATCCTTCGCCTGAACACTACGGACTCGCTCGGCTGCCTCTACTACATAGCAGGGCTTTTCACCCCGAATCCCATATATCACTGGGTCGGGCCCTCGCGGCGCGATGAGTACTTCTCCTGTCATGGGATCAGTGTTCGAGAAGAGCTTGTCACCCATCATCCTGTTCATATCGAAGACAGACTCTACATCAACACCTCGCTCTTGGGAACAGGCATCGGCCGAGCGATAGGCCAAGTACTCGTACGTGTGATCATCCATGAGTTGGTTGCCAATCGCAGATAGTGAACCTATCAAGCCACGCCCATTTCCCATGCTGAAGTGTTTCAATGAATGCCTCTGGATGATTCTCTGTGCAAGTGCGATTGGCACAGTCCTCCAGAGCGTTCTTCTAGCGAGTGCTATCAGTTCGTCAGGCGGTTCTCCTGTCACAACAACGAGGCCTGGATTGGTGTTGGGATACCCTCTCTCGACATAGTTCGCTGCGATGTCTCTTGTAATTGACAGAACCTGAGCTACTATCTCGGATCTTACAATGAACCGCAGTGCAACCGCGCCGTTCCCCCGAGTGCGGAATGGTATGTTCGGGTTCAGGCGGATTAGGTTTGGATAGTCCAGCCACTCTACATGGAACTCTTCCAACCTCTCGGCGAGGATACTGGCAAAATGTGTTGTGCACCCTCCTCGGGGGCTGTCAATGTCGTCAATTCCGAGATGCACAGTCGTGTAACTCATTCTGTCTTCACCTTGCAGATGTCACAGACTGTCGCCTCTCCGACTCTGGTTCCATGATCCTCACAGACGAGTCTTCCGCAGATGTTGCAGGCCCTTGAAGACAGGTACTGTCCGCAGATCTGGCATCTTGCCTCGGTGCAGACCAGACAGACCGATTCCTCGGTGGACATGCAGTCATCGCAGACCAACGCTCCACAAATCTGGCACTTACTCAGTCTGACCTGGGCTGATTCACAAATCTCACATGACTGATCGTGCTTGGACATTATCACCTAGGTCCTCACTTCCTGAGGAACGGGAACGTTGAAATCCATTTTGTAGCGAGCGTTCTCTGATGATTTCGTTGAAACCCGACCCCGCGTTGAGGCTTGTGATATTCAACGCAGGCCAATGCGACCCGAAGAAGTGTACTGGGGTCAGGTTAGGACGGATGAAACGGGCAACAATAATCAGGGACATCCGGCAGATCCCATTTCAGGCAGTGGTGCTAAACCCGACATCTGAAGTGGCATTCTCACCAGCGGACGGCCGCATTATCGAGAGAAAGGGACTTGTTGCACTCGATTGCTCGTGGAACCAAGCTGAAGAGGTTTTCAGAGAAACCGGACTGGGAGTCCAGCGAGCGTTACCCTACCTTCTCGCTGCTAATCCAGTCAACACCTACAAACCAATTCGACTGTCTACCGCAGAGGCAATAGCCGCAGCCCTCTACATAGCTGGATTGAGGAAAAGCGCCGAAGACATAATGTCTGTCTTCAAGTGGGGTCCTGCATTTCTGGTCCTGAACCATGATTGGCTTGAAGCGTATTCAGAGTGCAAGACGAGCACCGATGTCGTAAAGGTCCAGCAGGAGATAATGAGAACTCATACAAAGACCAATCACATGGGGCAGAACGGCAGAAACCTTGCCTAGTGGTCAGAATCAAACATATCAGAACCGGACGAGGGCCATTTCGACGAGAATCAAGGCGGCCTTGGTTCGAAGAGTAGCCCCAATTCTGTTGTGTCCATCCGCGTCACCGTGGAGGACTCCGCGACATTGGACTAAGCCTCCTACCCTACGCCTCAGGTCGGCACATCATAGGCGTATTCTTGGAGTTGCTACCCAGTGTTGGGCCGTTTCAGCAATCCTAGGCAGGTCCTCAGCGGACCAAGACTGTTCCGCATCATTGTCATGTCCTGTCCGGACGTATCGTTTCTGTTCCCAGAGCGAGGTTCTCGCCTCCCTGTTCGCACAGGACTGGCGTCGACACGTAGTTGGGAGCTTCCTCGGCCCTGGCGCCACAAGGGAGCCAGTACCGTCAGTCGCGCTTTCGCTCCAAGGCCACTCTATACCTGAGCAGAATCGTAATGAACTTCTCGGCGGCGCTTTGCGATTGCCACAAGAACACGCAGAAGGTCCTTTCATTCGCCGGATGGCCTCTTCTTCCACATAGGAGGATACCGGCCCCTCTCCATCAGCACTCTATCGACCACTGCCACAATGCCACTGCCAGCTTTCACGATCTTCTCTGTCGTGTCACTGCTTTTGCCAATGGCCACAGCCTCACCCTTGATCGTCTTCACTGCCACAAGATCGCCCTTTTTGATACCGGTGCTCAGGCTGACAACTCCGTTTGCTGCAAGGCTGGCCCCGTGGCATATCGCATCTACTGCGCTATCACGAATCGTCATTACAGGCAAATGGCCCAACGCAAACTCGACGGGGAGCAAGTACCGCCTCAGTTCGGTTTCTTCGCCGTCTTCGATCCAGAACTGGTAAGCGTCCTTTAGGTCATGCAGAGTACAGAGATGCTCGTCTTCTCTAAACGAGCCTACACGAGTACGCCGCAGTTCCTTCATGCTTGCACCTGTTCCCAGCGCCTCGCCAACGTCAAAGCATAGCTTTCTGACGTAAGTGCCGGCTTGGCACCCCACACGGAACAGGACTAGCCTGCTTGTCAGTTCAATAATGGCGATGTAGTATATCTCGCGTATGCGAAGTATTCTCTTGACGGAAGACTTGAGCGGAGGTCTCTGGTATATTCTCCCAACAAACTGACCCATGACCTCCCTGACTTGGTCCTCGCTGGCCGCAGCATGCAGTTCCATCACACAGACGTACTCCTTACCGGCTAGGAGCAGCGCCTGCATGGCCTTTGTTGCATTGCCAACCCCCAATGGCAGTATGCCAGTGACTGCCGGGTCGAGAGTCCCACCGTGACCGACGCGATCACACTTGAGGATTCTCCTTACCCAAGTAGCCACCTCATGGCTTGTTGGTCCCGCCACCTTGTCAAGGCAGATGACACAATTCTCTAGCAGGTATTTCATAGGCAGAGCGTCGAGCGATGCAAATCCAAATGCAGGATCCGTGGAGTCGCTAGCCCTCAGAACTACCTCTCGGGGTGTGTCGGCAGGCAGTAGTTCAGGCGTCTTCGAATTTCCTCCCAGCGGTCATCTCAAAGGTAGCCTACGCATCGATGAGCTGGTTGATAGAGTCTTCGAGGGCGCTTAAGACATGCCATGCCAATCAGACTGATGGACTGGTTCTATGGCGTAAACCTGATCTTGCTTCTGAACTTTTCTGTCAGGCCCGCGTCTGAGATTGCCTTCTCGACAGCTTCATCATCGGATTCCTTGGAGATCGGAAGCACAGTTTCGAGCGGCTCAAGATGCTTGATGTTGCACGGACGTCTTCGGACTCCACTCAGGTTCTTGGGACCTGTGACTATGACGGATGTTTCATCCACTTTACTTACAATGACGCAGTAGCTACCGGTTTCACGACCCATTGTCTTCACACATACTCTTCCAGTTTCAAACAGTTTCACTATTCTTCACCTCAACCTGTCCTCGGTCACGCAAAGCCACAGAGTCGCCTCCGGGTTTCATCCCTTTGGACTGACTGGAGATTGCGGGTCCGGTCACGCCTGCTGATATCAGTCTTCCGCTTGCTGCGCTTTCCTCTCGGCCGCAGCAAAACAGGTCCCTATGGCTGCATTGAGAACTGCCACGACTCCTTCTAGGTCGTACTTGTCTGTGTTCAGGACTATATCATAGACAGTCGTGTCTGCAATGTTGATCCCATACAGCTTCCTGTATCTAGCCTTCTCGCTTCTCTCTCGCGCAATGGTTTCACGTTTGGCGAACTTGAAGTCACTACCATCACGATCGGCAATGCGTTTGACTCTGACGTCCAAGGGTGCAGTGAGGAGTATTCTGAAGTCGGCGTGTTCACCAGCCATCCACGCCGCCAGCTGACCATCAAGGACAACATTCCCTTTCGCCGCTTCCTGTCTGAGAGTGTCATCCAGCATCTTGTCAATCTCTGTGTCGCCTTCAGCGGCCTTGCTGAACTCCTCAAGAGTCAGCCCTCTCTGCTTGGCCAGTGTCCTGAAGATAATTCCTGCAGAGACTTTCCTCAGGCCAAAATCCTGAGCAAGTCTGTCAGCAACAGAGCTCTTACCCGTGCCATGGAGCCCGCTGATGGTTATAACGCGCTTCATCTCAAAGTTGACGGGCATTTCTGACGATGCCGCGCCTGACGGCTTTCGATGTAGCAAACCCACCATACGGTCGGTTGGGTCTCTTAGAGGAAAGGCTTGCCTTCCGGTTGAGTCCATGCTTGGCCTCTTTTGGAAGCGACATTATGGCACCGCATAGAGTGCATGTGCCCTCTGCCCTGTATATCTTCCGTCGATGAACCACGGTCCTGCCGCCCGGGGTCCTCACCATGCGGTTCGCCCTTGTCCGTGTCAGCTCGCCGTGTCGCATGCTACCTTCTCAGTCCTCTTCTAAGTCAGTTCTCAGGGAACCCGTCGCACTCCCCTTTTAAACAAGTTGGTGGGTATTCAACAGATGCGTAGAAGTCTGACAATCTTGGGCATTTTCGAGTAGGGGCTTAAATGGCTCGAATCGGACATCTCTTTGAGGCTGACTCGACACATTCCGGCCTCAAGGAGTACGACCCCAGTGCCGTTTCTGGGAGGTCAAAGACTCCTGCGTCCAACTCTGTCCAACTTACAATGAACGGTTCTACTCCATCACGTTCTCCATGACGGAAATGCTCTGAGAGAGTGCTGGAGCTACTCAGATCGTGTTCCCTTATGCTAGGCATCTATGATGGCGACTTCTTCGCCGCTGCCTGTGTAAACGAAGGCAACGCTCAAACCTCGACGCCGGCATTCGCCCATCAAGATCTCCCTCGCGAGAGGCGTCCATCCTGTTGTTTTGACCTCACCGGGCTTGATGAGTTCTTTTATCATTGCAGTGAATGGTCTGGCCTGGTCGCCTGTGATGACTTGAGCCAGTCTGCTGAGAGCAATCACACGGTCGTGAACCAGACAATGAGAGCATAGTCCAATCAGCCTTGTCGCTGCATGGTTCCCACCTAGCTGAGTCAGAGTGTCAATGGCAACAAGGAAGTCGTCAGGGTCTCCGGACTTCAAAAGGGTTTCGCAGAAGTCAGCCATTCTGTTGTCTCTTCTTCGTGCGAGTCTACGAATGGCGGGCTCTCTCAGAAAAAGATGCGTGCCGTGATCTATGGCGCAGCTCCACAGCTGGTCGTCTTGGGTCCCGACGTCAGCTTCGAGCCCGCAGTTCTCAAGAGCCAATCTGAAACCCGGACACAGATGCGGCTTCCCCATGCAGTCTGGTCCGGCAGCCTCTATTTAAGGTCGCCAAGACTAGGTCAGGCTGACTCCCATGGCTCTCTGCACAATCTGCCCTACTCCGAAACCGACCAACATATAGAAGTAAAAGAAGTACAGTCCAAAACCTGCGGCTGTGGGTTCGCCGATGAACCCATCGAGAAACGGCAGAAGCTTGTCGGCACTGAAGGGAATCACGGCGACGATATTGGACACACCACCTACGGAGTAGAAGCCAGATAACAGATAGAAGATCATCATGAACGGAATCATGAAGATCAGCAACGGCTTGCACCGAGCCCCCAGCATCTCCTTCTGGATCCTGTCTATGTATGCCTTCCTTCTTCTCACCTTGCGCAGCAGCTTCTCATCCTGTGTCTTCTGGGCCTTCTTCTGCATCTCCTGATACTGCTTTATCTCAATCTGATACCTCTTCAGCCGCCGAACGTCTGAGAACCGTTTCATTGCGAAGTTGCTCATGAGAGTAACACCCAATGAGACGGCCGTTATGAGCAAGCCGGCGTACGGGGGGTTTCGGAATATCTCGAACCACGCTACGAATGCGGCGAACAGGTCTTGCATCCTACGTCTACTCCATTAGCGTCTGATAGAGCTCTGCAGCAGCAGCCTCCACTTCGCCTTGGCGGTTCTTGATGACTCTCACAGTGGCCCCAGTGAGTGTGCCAACAGCGACTGCAGCAGCCCTGCACATCTGCTGATGAACTTCTATGTCCCCCACATCCTGGCTATCACGGGCTCGGGTGGGGTCCTCACTTCTGCGGGCGGCAATCTTGTCTGGCTCTGCCTCAACCAACACAATGGTCTTGGGTTCAAGAGCAGTGACGACCCACTCAGGGAGCCCGATGAGATAGCCATTGCCCGTCTGAATCAGTGTATGTGTGTCCACTATGACCCTAGCGGACTTCGCTTTCTGGGCGATTGACTTGCCGGCCAGCTTCTGAATCTCCCTCTGCGTCTTTGTTTGCAGTTTCCTCATCTCGTCTCGGTCCTTCACCAAGCCCTTCTTCGACGCGACTTCGAACATGGCTGTCCCAAAGTTCAACACTAGGACAGTTTCATTGTGCTTCTTCTTCACCATGTCAACAGCTGTCGTGATCACAGTCGTCTTGCCAACACCAGGGATTCCAGTGACAATGACTAGGCTGTTTCCTTCACCCATTGGCCTGAACCACCAGTATTGAGGTTGTGCCCGCCTTCGTATGTCCTCGTTATATCTCCTTCTGTGGAAAGCCGGATTCATGCATGTTGGTCCCTCGACCATCGAACGCATGCCGGAGCAGCCAGAGCCTGAGCCCTCCAACAGAAACATCATTTACCATCATCGGCTGGCCAGTCTGAATCAGAGTGCTGCGCCAAACTAGAGTGTTATAACAGAGTCAGGTCCGACACTCCACACCTGTGGTGACAGATATGTATACAGGCCCGTCTGTCCGTGTGAATTCCAGAACAGCTTGCTTGGTCATAGCTCTGTTCGCTTCTGCATTGATGCTCTTCCCATCCGTTGTCGCTGATTCAAGCTACACTCCGAGTACTCGGAGTGACCTCGCCGGTGTCCACGTGGTTGTCTATGCGGGCCCTGATGCTTTGAACCACAGCGGCCTAGCCCTATCGCAGTTGTTCAAATGGATGAATGCCACCGTTCAGCTTGTCACACCTGCTGAGGTCAAAGGCAGCATCTTAGATGATGTCGATATCATCGCCTTTCCCGGTGGCTTCTATTCCAGCTACATTCGCGACTTAGGCGAAAGTGGAAAACAGAAGGTCATTGACTTCGTAAGGAACGGTGGCTCTTACTTTGGGATCTGCGGGGGCTCAATCTTTGGAGGGACCTCACTACGCTTCTTCAATGGGTCAATAAGGCTCGTGCATGAACCCGGGAACCCGATGCATCTGACAATCATGCATATCAACCGAACGTCCACAGGTCCGGACCTCTCAGACTGCCCCGAGAACGTTTCAACGATGTACTGGACTTCATCGTACTTCTCTCCGCAGGAGGCTGTTGCAGTCATTCCCATTGCACTATACGACTACAATGACCGCCTTGGCATGATAGCCTTCAACTACGGTCAAGGCACAGTGTTCCTGTCAAGTCCTCATCCTGAGTATGAGGAGGGGAGCGACCAAGACGGCACCACATTCGGCGATGAACTGAGTGATCCCGAGTCTGAGTGGGCTATTCTGCTCAGGGTTTCTACTTGGCTGGTCGATGCGTCGGTTGTTGAACCCACCTCGACATACGTTTCTGTAGACCCATTGCCAATTGGCATGTTATCCATTGGAACTGTCTTTGTGGTTATAGCTCTAGGTTTCTGGAGATGGAGAGCCGTAGCCAGAGGCAGTGCACATCCGGCATAGGCACGGAGCACCATGTAGGCTATTTGCACAAGTGTTTGTGAAACACTAGATGATGAGTATTCGTTTCCAAGTTCAAGCCGGGTCGAACATGTCGGCCCGGCTACTTGGACCGGTCGCTTATACTAGACAAGGCCGAGCAGGCCCTGTATTCCTTCGCCACCCATCTGTCTGAGCTGTTCTCTAGCAATCTGCTCATAGTACTGTTTGATGATTGACACCATTAGCAGTATCCCGGTGCCGCTCGTCAGCGCGCCCATCACGTCTGCTGTAGCTGCGAGGATACCAATCAGTACTCCTCCGAGTCCTGCTACTACTGGAATGTATCGCTCGAGTAGTCTCTCCAGAACCTTCTCGCTCCGCCTGAAGCCCGGCACTATGTAGCCTGACTTCAGAAGCTGCCTCGATACGTCCCGCGGGGCTATGCCGGCGATGTCAATCCATATGCGGCTAAAGCCCCAGCACAGGAGTATCATGAACAGGGAGTAGAAGATGACATGGAACCAGCCGTCATACGGTTCCAATGTGAGGACCGAGAAGATGCCCTGTGGAGGCGTGATGTATCTCGCGAGACCGTATGTCGGCACCAGCCTGCCGCTCGTCGCGTCCTTCTCGAAGAGACCTATCAGGTTGAGGAATGGGTTGTTTCCGGCTGAGTTCCAAGCGTTGAAGATAATCTGGCTGAAGAAGATGATGTTGGCATAGAGTGCCTGTGCGAGAATCACTGGGATGTTCGATGTGTAGAGGAGTTTGATTGGATACTTCGCTCTCATTCCCCTGTACTTGGCATACTGGAGGGGTATCTCAACTCGCATGGACTCCATATACAGGACTGCGAAGAATATCGCGAAGGTCACTGCAAGTGAGAAGATGCTTGGGTTCACGCCGTCTCTGATGACCAGCCAAGACGCGTCTACTGCAGGCAGGCCGCCAATGCCAAACCATCTTAGCAGGTTTGACAGCATTGCCGCGATTATGCCCTTCGGAAGACCTGTAGTGGCCTCGGTGTCGGTGACGTTCAGCATGTTGTACATGACCTCGCCGGCGACGTTGGTCATGATGAAGAGCGACACACCCGAGCCGAGTCCCCAGCCCTTCTGGACGAGCTCGTCCATCAGGATGACCACCAACCCGGCGGTGAAGAGCTGTGCGAACACAAGCACTGCGTTCTCTGGCGTGAGGGAACCGTAGGCACTCCCAAGTATGTATGCTGCTGCCTGAAATCCAGTCATCAGCATTGCTAGCACCTTCTGGCCGCCTGTGAATAGTGCTCTGTCCTCGGGGTCACTAAAGTCAACGTTGATTATCTTCGAACCTGAGAGGAGCTGCATTACCAGACCTGCAGTGACTATTGGCCCTATGCCGAGCTCCATCAGAGTTCCCCTCGTGCTTGCGAGGATTACTCGCATCGCCCAAAGGTAGTCGGTGATTGCCGATTGGTCCACACCGTAGAGGGGCATGTGTGACATGATCAGGAACACGACAAGCACAAGAATAGTCCAGATCGCTTTCTCTCGGAAGGACACCTTGCGGCCTGGCGCCTTCACCTCTGGCATTATCCGGACCATGGGAGATAGGGCCTTCAAAAACGTAGATGGCAACTGACCTATGGTCTCCTGCAGGTTTTCTCAGCGAACATCTGGGCTGGGCCTTTAAACATAGTGGTGGCCCCAGCACCACATAGGCTGCTGAACACAGATGTCACTCATTCGCACCTGTGCTCGCTAGCCAGTCACTCCTTAGATGAGCCCTGGTCGTGTGGTCATTTGGTGCTCACGCAACACAGGACCTGAACATGGTCTGCTGGAGGCACCATGGTATGTCTGTCACTCTTCCGGTAGGTCTACTGAGCCCCCGACACTGGTGAGCTTCTCCCTTGCACCAGAAGTGATCACTTTGACACCTGTGAGGTTGAGCTCATGTGTGACCTTCCCCGAGCCTAGCACCTTGTCAACACCCAGACGTCCCATGTCGATTGTGTATGCAGTGCCAGACTTGGTTGCGAATCCCTTGGCCACAAGCCGGTCTACAGCCTCATCCAAGTCGCCTACGTTGATGGTCTTAACAGGACTGACGATTCCTTCAGGACGCTTGAAGCCATGCTTCCCAAAGTAGTGCGGATTCATTTTCATTGTGCGTATCCTGTCGCCTTTCTCACTCCCCGCCATGCCCTGACCTCCTCTCTGTCCTGAGGCTCGGTGCCCGGCGCCATCCCCGTAGCCGGCGTTCCTCTGTCCTCTCAGATTGCGCATCTTCTTTTCCTTTCGGTTGTACATCGTGGGCCTCTCCAGTCCTATGCTTTTTTGAGACGTACCTCAAGGACTCCGTTGCGAAGGGCAGACTTCGCCTCATCCCTCTTGACCTTGGCAGGAAGCTCCACCTCTCTGTGGTAGGGCCGTTCAGGATTGCTGACATCCAAAGTGAGTATCTTTCCCTTGACACTGACCTTGACCTGATCCTTCTCAACACCAGGTAGGTCTGCTACGACTATGATCTCCTCTTTCTCATCAATGACATCCACTAGCGGCTCGAAACGAGGAGTCATTCGTTCACCGGGCTGTTCTGGGAGTTTGTTGCCAAACTTCTGAATCACGGGCTTTCCGTCTGGTCCGACCCTGACTGAGAATCCGAACACGAATGGGTTCACCCCTTGCGGGTTCTTCATGAACTCTTCCATGAAGCGTTGGTCAAACATGCTGCCATCACCCATCTGTCTGAGCATCTTATCCATCATGTCCTCGATGTTCTTGAGTGCCTCTTCAGGCAGAAACTCTCCGAGCCATCTGCGTAGCTGCTTGCTTGGTTCGTCATCGTCATGATCATCGTCAAAGTCAAACGGTTCATCCCGTGGCATGCCTTTACACCTCAGCAGTACTCATATCATGCGTAGCGCAAGCTCGTTTATGGCTTGCCCTCTGTTACCTGTCACACCACCCATACCGACAGGGACCTGTATCCGCCCCTTGAACCCCTTCTTGGGCGGCGTCAGTCTAAAGACCGGCTTGAGTCCGTCAATGTCTGAGATGCTTGCGGCCCCTGATGCTAGAGCCTTCGCGAAAGCCTCCATCGACTTGTAACTGGAGTTCTTCTTGACATACTCATCACTCAGGGACTTATTGCCCGGTATGCGGCCCCGCTTTGAAACAAGCAATACAGCAGTTGCTTCGGATATTGGTCCCCAGGTGATGTAGTCCTTTGCTCTCACTATCATGCCCCGAAGGCTCGGCGTCAGTTTGATTACTCTTGCTTGGTGCACCCTCCCGAGTTTCAGCTTCCCAAGAGTGTCCTCTATCTCAGGTGCTACTCGTGGGAGTCCTCTCAGTCGTATCGCCAGAATCACACTCTCTTTTCCACTCATGTGCCATACACCCCTGCGGATGCCCACTCTTGGGGCGGCAACATCCGGTACGTCTTCGTGAGAGCATACACGAACGCCTTGGCGAAGTTGGAGGATGTGCGAGATCGGCCTTTGGTTATCGACCAGACGTCCTTCAGGCCGGCAATCCTCAACACCAGCTTTCCGACGTCCGCTGTCACTAGACCTGTTCCCTTTGGTGCAGGCTTGAGTTCGACCCATACAGACCCTGACGCTCCACGGACTTCGAACGGGATGCTGTGGAGATCGTCACATCTACATTCCCAGGACCCGCAGCCTCTCCGGAAGACGGTGATATTCTGCTTGGCTCTGGCCTCTGCTGCTCTGACTGCTGGAACAAACTCTGGTGCTTTGCCCACACCAACTCCTATGACTCCTTCGCCATTACCGACGACAACCGTGATGCGGAAGCTCCTCAACTCACCAGAGTCCGACTGTCGCTGGACCATGCTGACATCAACGACCTCCTGTCTGAGCTCTGGAAAGAGGGAATCCACAATCTCTGATTCCCGTATGATGTAGTTGTTGGCGAGAATCTCCTCTAGGCTGTTGACGTGGCCTTCCTTCACCATTTGCCCTAGTCTTGTTCTTGGAGTCCACTCCTTTAGAGGTTCTTCCTCAACACGGGGTGCTCGACGTCTTCTCTGCTTGCTACTCATCGCTGCTCATCCCTTGCTCTTGCCTCCCCTGCCTTTCTTCCCTTTGCCCTTAGCAACCAACTTCCTTGGCTTGGGCTTCGTGGGCTTGGCACGAGGAGCTCTTTCAACAACCTTCACCTTCTTGACTTTCCCGACTGCCTTCTTTGCAGGAGCTGCCTTGGCTTTCGCCGCAACGGGCTTCTTCTGCACCTTCAGTTCTGCAGGCGAGATCTCAAGCAGCTTTTTCTTCACTGTCTGGAACTGCTTCGGAACAGCCTCGATGTCTACCTTCTCTCCTTCGAGCCGAGTGAACATGTGTCCTGTTCCCGGGTCCTCCTTGAAGTGCGCGTACCCTGCGGATATGTGCTTCCCTGTTATTCTCTCCTCATCTGGAAGCACTTCGGGATCATGAGGCACTTGTAGACCTGCATCGATTGCTCCCTTCAAGGCCGCATAAACTCTCGACCCCTTCACCGGTGGGTTGAGACCTATGTCGAGTACTGCAGACTCCACGCCCCTCTCTCGGGCTCTTCGTCCAGCCAAGAGGCCTGTCAGGTATGCAGCAGGCACGTTAGCCGTCGCATAGGACCACCCATGGTTTCGCAGTTCCTTCGACATCGCAGAAGCCAGTGTCTTGTCACCGATCACTTCGGCATTGACCACTTGAACAATCGTGTTTGTGTTCGTCTTCCTGACGACAAGACGCGGTCGCCTAGAGATCAGAAGGCGACGTCTCCTGTAGTAGTCTGTCTTACCCTCTAGGCGTCTTCGGAACTTCACCCGATATGTTGGGCCCTGTGCCATTACCGTGACACCTCCAGTTTGTGGTCTGCGATGTGGGCCCTCAGATGTGCCGTGTTCCTGAAGGAGTTACCCTTGGCCCTCAAGTACAGCTCGCGATAGACCCTGCTTGTGATCTTGCCTTCTGCTCTGAGCTTCTGTAGTTCGTGACGCATTGGTCGGATCTTCATCATCCAACGGTCCTTGCCCGTCAGGAGTGCATGCTGCTTGCCTTTCTTGCTTCCCTGACCACTTCTTCGACCCTTGCGTTTCTGCTCCATGCGGAATCGCGCACGCCCTCTGCTGACTCCTATCTTCTGGTGAGGCTGGATGGCACCTTCTTCTACAAGACGTCGTACGTCGTTCTTGGTTATGGCGAGGGAAACCTCATCCTGGAAGTTCGGGTCTATCCACACTCTGGTCGTCCCTACTTTCATCACATGAGCAGCGAGTCGTTTCTGAATGGTGAGCTTCATGTCTTCTCAGCCTCCGTGTCAAGCTCGGAGAACAGCTCCTCCTCGCCCACAGCCTCTGGAGTGCCGGGGTTGAGGACTCTGAGAAGCATTGCCTCTGCCTTCTTCAGAATCTCTTGACGCTTTCTCAAGCCAACGGTGCCACCAATACGTATTGCATGCATCTGAGGGTCTAGCCCCTCGAGCTCCATAGCACGACAGACAGGCACCTCGATGTACATTGAGGGATGTATGTCCCTGGTCAGTCTTGGCGTCCGGTATCCCGCAGCAACCATGGCGATACGTCCCTTGCGTTTCTGTCGCGTGAAGCTGTCATTACCTCGTACTTTCCTCCACGAGTTGTTTAGCTTCATCCAACGATGAGCATTCTCGCGGCGAAACTCTGGGAGCCTGCGCTTCTTCTCCATAGCGATCCTGAAGATTCTTTGGTCGACTAGGCTCCTTCTTGCAGGGGCTTCCGGCTCAGCCTCCTTCTTCTTGATTACTTTGACCTTCGTAGGCTTCTCTGCTGACTCTTCTGCCGCCTTCCTCCTTCGGGCTGGTGGCTTTGTGACCTCAGCTTCTGGCTCAAACTCAGGGGCTTTCTTCCTGGCAGGTGCCTTTTCGGCCTCTTCGACCTTTGCAGCAGCCTTCTTCCTGGGCGCTCTTTTTGGTTTCTCCGCCCCGACAGCAGCTTCTTGGATCACAGTTCCAGTGACAGGCTTCGCTTCAGCCTTCTTCGAATCTGTCTTCTTCTGGACTTTACTGACCTTCTTAGGCTTCACCTTCGCTGGTTCAGTCTCTGAAATGTCTTCAGGCTTCTCTGCCGGGTTCTCCTTGTCAGTCTTTGACGCTCTTGGCATGGCCTCGCCTCCTATACGACAGACTTCTGGACATCACCCTTGCGTTTCTTGAGGACGTAGATACCGTCCAAGAAGACACGTCTGTCCTTCTTTCTGATCCGAGTGGCATTCTGAATGTTGGCAGCACTCTGTGCAACGTCTTCAATGCTGATTCCAGATATTGTGATGTCCTCTTCGGTCACCAGCGCTTGAACATCTCCAATCAATCTGGTCTTTCTGATACCCCGTTCTCCGATGAGGTTCTTGACGGCCACATCTTTACCCTTGACCTCTACAGAGATCGGGAAGTGGGAGTAGACAACCTTCAGCTGGTACTCATATCCGAGTTGCACTCCGACCAGCATATTGCGTACGTGTGCAGCTATCGTGCCCACTAACGCTCTTGCTCGCTTCCGAGCCACGTCTGTGCTGGCTACGAGTTCACCGCCTTCTATCTTTATGTGGGCGTATGGCTCCGGGAAGGTTCTCTCAAGCGTGCCCTTTGGACCTTTGACAGTGACTGTCTTGTCACTTAGGGTGACTTGGCAAGTGCTTGGTATCTCTATGCGTTTCTCGTAGACGTCATTGACCATGACTAGGCCTCCTAGTACACAAATGCGAGCAGTCTTCCTCCAATCCCACGACTCTTTGCATCGTCGTGAGTCATGACACCCTGGGGTGTGGTCACTATTAGTATCCCATAGTTATAGGCCGGGAGAAACCTCTTTTCATACTTCTCGAAGCCATCACGCTTGACAGGAAACCTTGGCCTAATCACGCCGCACTTGTTCGTTCGTCCCATGAGTTGTATCCGGAACCTGCCTTCCCTGCCGTCATCGATTCTCTCGAACTCTCCGATGTAGCCCCTTGTCTGCATGACTTGCAGTACTCTCCCCACCAGGGTCGATGCCGGTGCGATCACGACCTCCGGTTTCCCAATGACCTCATTGTTGTATATGGTCGACATTGCATCAGCCAATGGATCTAGCAGTGTCATTCTCTTCATGACCCCCTAGGAGTACTTGCGGAACCCGAGCTTTACGGCTGTTTCTCTGAAACAGCGTCGGCACATGTACAGTCCGTATGAGCGGATGATAGCTTGATGCGTGCCGCACCTGAAGCAGGTACGGGCGCCCTTCCCAGCTCGCTTTCGCTCTACTTGCTCCTTCTTTGTCGTACTCATCTTTGCCCACCTCAGAACAGATACGTGCGCTCCTTTTCCTTCTCTAGGATTTCCACTGCGAAGTCCCTCTTCACGAGCACCATACTCTCCTCCGGCGTCACTCTGTGCCGATAGGGCACCTTGGACCGCCGAATTCGGCGTCGCTTCACTCTGAACCCGCTACGTTCAAGGCAGACAGTGATGTTCATACCATGGATTCCGAGCTGCGGGTCATACTTGACATCAGGGATGTCGATGTGTTCGCTTATGCCAAAGGCGAAATTGCCATCGAGGTCCCAGTTCTTTATCAAGAGGACGCCCTCCTTTGCCTTCAGTGCCCTTGTTAGGAACTCCTTGGCCTTCTCATGCCTCAGCGTGACTCTCACCGCGATGGGTTCGTTCTTTCTTATGCCGAAGTCTCTGATTGTCTGACGAGCCTTCGACTGAATGGGTGTCTGACCGGTCAAGTTCTTGAGTACGGTGCTAGCACGCTCAAGAGTTTCGCCGCCACCTGAACAGATGTCTACAATCACCTTGGCGATGTAGGGCTCGCGCATCGGAAAGGCTTTCCACTCCTTGATTATCAGCTGTTCATTGGGTGTGGTAACCAATTCGCTCGAAGTGCTCAACTGCTTTGACCTCCTGCGGAGCCCAGGCTCACCTCAGGGCTTTGAGCGCCGAGAACAAACACATACTCCATTGCAGTTTGGATCTTGTTCCCACTGGAGTCCTGTAGTGTTACTGTGCTAGCATGCGTTCCGAATCGCTTGTTGATCGCGAGGACCTTCCCCTCTGCGCCGACGTTCTTTCCTCTGGTCACGACTGCATAGACCCCTTCAGCGAGGGGCAGAGTCTTGATGATTTTCTGCTCAGGTATCGAGATCTTGACAGTCTCCAGAGTCTGGTGTGCCGATGGCTTCTCTCCCTCTGGGGACAGAATGCTGCGGCCATCATGGAGGGTCATCTGCAACCTTCCTCCTGCGACCGCCATCTTCTTCTCAACCCGACACAGCTTGAAGCCCGTTTCAGATTCATCGATGCTCACGAGGCGTAGTCCTCCACGTGCCTTCGGCAGCAGTCTGTACTTCTCCCCCGAGGACTTCATCTCTATGACGTCCATTAGGCCTACGGGATATCGAGGGTTTCTGCGAGGCCTGCCATCGACCAGCAGTTCGCCCTTCGTGAGAATCCTCCTCACTTCTTGCATGTTGTCTGCAATGCCCAGCATCTCTCTGAGGAGAATGGCAAGAGTAAGACAGTCCTCCTTCCGATGAGGACCTGGAATGGGCCTCGTTGTGAACTTCGCTTCCTTCCTCTTGATTGGCCAGTGGGCCGGTGCTGGCAGACGCTTGAGGTGCTTCTTCTGACCTCCTCTTGTCATCTACTCACTCTCCGCTGTCTTGGCGATCTTACGCTCGATGTACTTCTTCCTCTCATCGTTCAGTTCCAGCTTGACGAGCATCAGATTCGAAGGACTGACTGGCACGCGCGCCTCCTTGCCGTCAGACTTCGTTGTGGAGGCAGCATCGACATAGATTCTGACTGCTCGGTAGTCGACACCCGTCACCTTGCCCTCAGTGTCTCGGAATTGCCCTCTCATGATGCGTACGAGATCTCCTTTCTTCACCACCAGTGAGCGGAATCCGTACTCCTCTCTGAGCAGATCATCGAGTCGGCACTTGAGCATTCTCCTGTGCACATGTTGTGGGGACTCACGCTGGAAGCACCGCTGCTTTCGCGGGGACTTTGAACTCACCCTGTTTGTCATCTGGACGCACCTCAAACTATCTTCGAAGCTATGGCTGCTACTCGGGGCCATCTCAGGGTGACTTCTCTTGCCATCGGTCCCCTCAGCTCTGAACCTTGGGGCTCTCCGCCAACCTTTACCAGGACCGCCGCATTGTCTTCGAACTGTATCCACGTGCCGTCAGGTCTACGGAAGGGTTTCTTCTGTCTCACCACAATCGCTTGGAGAACCTGTTTCCTCAGTTCTTGCTTGCCCTTTGTGACTGAAACGTTGACGCGGTCTCCAATGCCTGCCTTGCCTATCTTCCTCTGCTTGCCCTTGTAGCCAATTACTGTGATCACTTGGAGTTCCTTTGCACCAGAGTTGTCAGTACAGAGAATCTTGGCTCCGATGGGCAGTCCGCGTGCGATTCTCGGAATGAACTTCCTAATTCCTCTTGTGAGCTTCCTCGACACCGTCTATTCCTCCTGAGTGGCTCCTGGTCGTGTCACTGAGATGACGACACATCTGATTGTCTTGCTCAGTGGACGGCACTCTGCCACCTTCACGATGTCTCCCACTTGTGCCTCCATACACTGTGGGAGGTGGGCATGCTTCTTTGACCTACGACGTTCATATCGTGAGTACTTCTTTACAAGACTGAGATAGTCCGTTCTGAATGTAAGTGCGTCATGCATTTCTGTACTGGTCACTACACCCTGCATGAAGCGACCTCTAACGGGAAGGCTCCCGTGGAATGGACACTGCTGATCGGTACAAGTCTTCTCAGGTGGTTCTATCCCGGCGACGCCTATGTTACGTACCTTCTGAGTGCTTCTTGGCATCTTCACAGCTTCCTCCTTGGGGACCTCTTGACTCGCTCTTCGGGTCGTCCTCTCAGTACTCTGCCATCAACATTGACGAGCTCGCCGCTAGGCAGCATCATGCTCAGGACACACACCCTCTTCGGCAGTGTGATTTCGTTTCTACCCGTGTCAAGTCGAATCGTTTCTTTTGACTCATCGACTACTGTTCCTTTTCTGCACACGAGAGTTGGGTCACTCGAGCTGACAACGTGTACGCTCATGCCCACGAGCTCATGTCTGATCAGATTCCTAGCTTTGATTGTCATTGTCCGCCCCCCATTTCCTCTTCGTGTTGGACTGTCTTGACACGTGCTATAGCTTTTCTCACAGATCGTGTCCTGTGTGGGTTGTCAGTTCCACCGCCAGTCGCCAGCTGGATTCGAACGTTCGTCAATTCATTATAGAGATCCTCGAGTTTCTTCTGGCGCTCGGGGGGAGTCAGCTTCCTGATGTCCTTGGGTGTCAGTCTTGCCATCTCTTACCCCTCCTCTTCGTCAAGGCCATCGAGTTCGTCGAGGTCCTCTACTGTTTCATCCTTCTCGGTTGTGGTGCTGCTTGTTGGGGTTTCATCATGGACTGCGGGAGGACTCTCCCGTTGCGGTTTCGGTGGTTTCTTCTCCTTACCCTCCCCCTCGACCAGTTCCAACCCGTCGAGTTCCTCGAGTTCGCGCAGTTCCTCGATGTCTGTGATCCCTTCTAGGCCTTCCTCAATGGCCTTCTCTTCCGCACCCTCTGCCTTCTCCCCTGCGGCCGCGGCTTCCATCGGCTTCTTGGCCTTTGGCTTCTTCACATGGATGATGCCCGGTATCTTGGCATCTGGCCGCATTATTCTGACCTTGACGCCAATTGTGCCAGGCTTGAGGACGGCGAAATCGCATGCCTCATCAACAAAGAGTTCTGAGGGTCGTCCTGTCTTTGCAACAGTGGCCTCTCTGAACTTCTGGCATCTGGCTCGTCTGCTCCCGAGTTTGCCTTTCACGATTATCTCACAGCCGAGTGCTCCTGCCCGCATGACTCGTCTGAGAATCCAGTAGGCCATTCTACGGTAGCGCACTCCGTGCTCAAGCTGCCTTGCCAGTTTTGATGCCATCACCTGAGCACTGAGCCATGGGTTCTCAATCTCAGTCACTTCGACTTGGACGTTGTCGATTCCATACTCTGTTTCGAGGGCGTAGCTGAGGTCTCTGATCTTGGCTCCACGGCGGCCAATCACTACTCCGGGTCGAGACGCTTGGATGACAACTTCTGTTCTCATCGGCATCTTCCTAATCTCCACACCACCATATCCCGCAGCATTGAGCTCTTTTGCCAAGAACTCATCGACCTTGAGCTTGCGTGTGTTCTGTTCAATGAAGTACTTGATTGCAGACACCTACGCTACCTCCTCAAGCACAATCTCGACATGGGACGATTCCTCGTTGTAGGCAGAGCTTCTTCCGAAGGCCCTCGGTATGAAGTTCTCGAACACCCTGCCCTTCTGAGTGACTGCATGTACAATCTTGAGCCTGTCAATGTCAAGGCCCTTGCTGTCAGCATTGCTCTCTGCATTCTTCAAGACTCTGAGAATCTGAGTTGCCGCATTCACCGGGTGTCCTCCGATGGGCCACTTATTCATCGCTGGGTGATGTCCCCTTCCCTTGCTGAAGCGTCTGTATGGAATCCATGCCTTCTGCTCAATCACACTCTCAAGGAGTTCGGTTGCTTTATCGAGCATCATGCCTCGGATAGTCTTGCAGATCTCCCTGGAATGCTTCGGAGAGCATCGCATGTTCCTGCCGCTAGCTATAGCTGTTTTGTCGGGGTCAAGCCCGAGTACGGAGTATCGATACGTCGGCATCGTACTTCACTTCCGGTGTGGCGATTGCTGTCAACGTTTCGCAGTCAATTGCCTGCACGTTGTCAGCGAGTTTGCGCGCTCAACAGACCACTCTAAGGCTCCACCGGCACACGTCTGCAGACCGTTCTCGCGAGCAGAACCAGAGGCCTGCACTGGCTCCGAAGCCCTGAAGCAGTCGTTTCAGCGAGCGACTGACAGTCCCCGACCGGTTCATCTTTTAAACATTGTCACCCGGCGAACTCCTACTCCATGATCCTATCGACTCTTGGGCTGGATGTTCAGGGATTGTCGCCAAACTCAGCCGTCACTCTTCGCAGGGCTGAGCGTTTCACTGAACTGTGAATCAGATCAACACCTGACTCTGTGAGTGTTCCCTTCACAAAGTGGACTCCGGCAGACAAGATGTACACAAGGCCATGCTGTTTCAGCCTCTGAAGGCTACCCAAGACGATTTGTGTCAGCTCCTCGTCTGACATCTCAAATCCCTTGCCCGGCGTTTGCATTGCCTCGCACATCCTGAGGACTGCCTTCATGCTGCTGAGCTGACGCCGATTGCTGTCGTAGGGATTGGTGAATAGCCACAGAAGCACGATGAGATCAACGATACTGAGTCCGATGTCGGGGTTCGATTCAAGTGTCCTTTTGGCGACAAGTTCAACGATTGGCATTGGACTCACTACCTGCTGCATCTGCCAGCTCTGAGTTTGGTCTGGCTCTCATACAATGCTCACTACCCCCGGTCTGGGCTCGAAGATGGCTCCTGACTGCATCAGCTTGTCCAGAGAGTCTTCGACCGACGTCTGGTTGACTCCCCTTGCTTCAAACCGGCTAAGTATCTCCTTGACGGAGGAAGTGCCACCAGCCTCTCTCAGGGTTGCAAGGATTTCACGACTTACGTCTGTCTTCTTGGGGGTCTTCTCCGTCTTCTTCTCTGACGACTGAACAATCTGCACTGTCCATGGGCGGGGGAACACCAAGAGCCCAGTGTCAGCGAGTTTCAGCAGTTCATCTTCAACCCAGAACCATTCCAGCTTGTATTCTCTGCAAAGTTCGGAAATGTGGTCGAGAGAGCATGGCTTGTCCCTTGCCTCCCTTTCCAGCATTTCCATAAGCATCTTCCTTTTTCCTACATGCACAGGGGCCTCGCCCTTGGACGAGATGTCCTCTACCCCTATGATTGTGCTGGGCATGAGGGCTCTGACCCTGTCCTTGGATCGTTCGACGGCTGCCAAGAACTCGTTGTCACCTCTCGTGTTGAACTCCCTCACTGCGGCCGATGCTGCGTCGGGGGTATCGAATACAGCACACAGAGCCTTGGTGATGTCGATTATCTTTCCGCAGTAGCTGCACCTTCGGTGCTTCTGACCTGCGGGAGCGTTTGTGAAATGCTTACATTGAGGGCACGCAAAGACGAGGAACGATATCACCGGTCGAACACCTGCCTTCCGCTTTCATGTTCTCAGTTCGCTATATAATGGATGCTCTTGGACGGATGAATACGATTATATCACGACCAGCCCAAGCTCGGGCCGGGGACTTGTCATGCCAAAGAAAGCTCGGCAGATTGTCATCAATCCAAAGCTGTGCAAGGGGTGCGGCATCTGCATCTCAATTTGTCCCCAAAAGGTTCTAGACAAGTCCAAGAAAGTCGACAACCGTGGCTATGTGCTCCCGATTGTGATTGACCTAGATGCATGCCGTGTCTGCCGTCTTTGCGAGATTGAGTGCCCAGACTTCGCCATCAGCGTGGTCGCGGACTAAATCGTTTCTTGTGTTAGCTCGTCGTTTTCCATATTGCTCGCATTACCCCCATGCCCAGAATCCCATAATACACGGAAAGATATACATCCAGCACACGACTTAGTGATTACTGAGTCAAGGTTAGCGGTGTTTCACTTGGAGGACCCACGGATAAGGACCCTTCTTGAGCTCAGGAAGGATCTCGAAGAGGAAATCGACAGGCTCAGAGATAGAGCTGACAAGCTGGAATCCTTCATTCAAGCACTCGATGCGACGATTGGTGTAGGCAGTTTCGCGACTGCAGACACAGCATTGGGACGGACTGCGGAAGTCCCGGCTGTGGCTCCCACAGCTAAGGCCGCCCGCCCGACGCCGCCCGCCGCACCGGAGCCGCCGAAGTCGATCATCGTGATGAACAAGGCACGGGACTTGGAACTGGCGAGGATAGAGACCAATGACCGGGATCTGAGGATAATCCCTGCTGCACATGCATCATACGATATCAAGAGGGGCGCCTTTGCTCGTTTCTTCGTTGAGAGGATTCTGGGTCTCTTCCAGCAAGAAGACAGGCACAGGGTGGAGAATGAAGAGATTGAGTGGGACGATGCCTTCGACTTCGAGGTGCGAACAGAGGACGGTATCCTAGAAGAGGTCGTCGTCAAGAACTATGGGGGCGAAAGCCGGCTCGCCGAGATTGAACGCGCTCTGCGATGGGCTTTGGAGAAGACCTATCGCGCTCGCTAGATTCTAAGCGTGTTTCGTCTGCACACCCCATCTTCGCATGCACAAGCGATATATTCAACTGCCTCTCCACACTCGCCAGAGCCAGATCCACGGCCCGGAGTTGTTGCATTATGCTCGATACCAAGAACGAGAGCGTGATGGTCAGTCCTCAGGTCGTGGTTGACCAAGTGAGGGAGGCGCACGAGTTCTACGCCGAACACAAGGTCGACGAAAGGTACGAGCTAATGGCACTTGATATTGTGCGTAGGTATGTGTCCAAAGAGGGTCCCGCTCGGGAACCAGAACCCTTGCACGGAGCGGCCCTGTATGTCGTTACTAGACACCCTTGGAGCCATCCAAATCCTCTCACAAAGACTGAGTTTGCGGCCAAGCTACGGATGAAGGAGTCCAGCCTAGAGTGGTATACTGACAGCATAGTGGAGAAACTAGGCTTCACTATCCTTCATGACAAAGGGCAGCTGCCATTCTTCATAGACCCGTTGGGCACCATTGCCAGTGTCGTTGACTCCGTTGTCAGGACTAGCGTGAGCGAAGAGGTTGTGAGAAGCATCGTCAGGGGCACTGTCGTTTCGCCACACGAACTCGCAGAGAGGATTGTCGACCGGCTCTGCAGCGTTGTCAAGATAATCCCAGACGTCTTCGAGCAGGAACTATACGGCGTGGTCGAACGTAAGATAGAGGACGAGAGCAAGAGGCTGCTCCACGAGTTGGGCGGTCGCAATCAACCAGTCTAGAAGTCGTCGAAACCAAGAAGCATTCTATACGCCGCGTGTCTACTGTAACGATCTGACCGACTGATTGTACTCGAGAACTCTCTCACACTGTTTCTGATAGCCAACTTGATGGACGTTGGATGACTCAGACTTTGAGCAATGTCAAGACGCGCGCTTTGTCGAATGAGGAGATAATCTTCCCGAATCCTTATAATGGAAATCGGTCATGCCATGAGCGACCTCTGGCCGAGGTCGCCGGGAAGCAATGAGGAAGGGACGCAAAGATGAAGCAGGCTAGGCTGACAGACCGTCCGGTAGCATCCACATCCGGTTCCGGTCCTGACAATGTTTCTCGGAAGGCGTCTGACACATCCACATTCCGAATTGACATTGAAGGTATCAACTTCAAGAACGATGCTCTGTGGCCATTCCTTGTTGAAACTGTAAAGAGGAATCCTCTGTACGCAGGTCTGATTGGATACACACGTGAGAAGGTGCTTCCCAGCGAGCCGAATATCACCGTGAGAGAGCTGGCAAGCAAGCTGTCGATATCTCCCGGCGAGGCCATGGTCCTGTTGGTTGAGTCCCAGTCTGAGAAGTGACTACTTGGTCTGCATGCACCGTTCATTGTAAGATGGACAGAGTTGGACACAGGAGTCTTTGTCCTCCCAGAAACGGCAC
>CAZVZC010000034.1:0-21827 GCA_964631415.1 uncultured archaeon
AGGGAACCGCATGGAGAGTTGCAGTACTTCCTGTTCCGCTCTTCGTCACTTCGATGACTGACACACCCTGCAGGTTTGGCACATCGGTATGCGTTATCAGGAATATCTGTTTGAAGCTCTGGTCACCTGTAAGGTTCTCCACTACTGAAGCTCTTCTGTCCTTATCGAGGCCGCCAAGCGGTTCATCTAGGAGCACACACTGGACGCGGGGGGAGTACGCCGGACTGTCCTTCAATGGACGAATTCTGCTCATGGTCCGACTGATTCCTAGTCTTAGCGCAAGGCTGACCGCGGTCCGATCTCCATAGCTCAGCTGACTAGCTTTCTTGTCTGCATTGTCACGATGGTCATGTATCTTGAGCACAAGCCCTGCACCGTACTTTGCCATTCCGGGTGTAGGTTCAAGGTCGACGCGCGTGTACTGACCGTTCGTAAACGACTGAACGTACTGGTTTGTAGCCGCTCTGATTATACCAATCAGCCGCTTCTGCACGACGTAGTCCGAAATGAAGCCTTTGACTAGATTCCTCCGCACATACTTGGTGTGCTCAACTAGCTTCTTCATATCCGCAATTTCAGCGCCGAGTTCTCTCATTCGCGCAACCTTGGACTCCAGCTCCCCCATGTCTGCGCGCTCGCGATTGATGTCTTTCTCGATTGTATCGATTTCCTCTCTCAGCGGCTTAAGCTGGTCGTTGAGTCTGTCGACAATTCGTTGCAGTTCGTCTGGACTTCTGGCATTGAACTTGCTGAGAAGCATGTCGAGACTGGATATACCCAAGCTGTTGAGAAACGACTCGAGCTTCCTCCTAGAATCCTGTGACGCGACCTTTGCCGCATCAACTTCCGCCTGCCGCTCTGTGAGTCGTTTCAATGCATCGATAGCCCTTGGGATGGCAAGAAGCCTCTCGTCTATTGCCCTCATTGCCGCGGCAAGCTTCGCCTTTTGCTTGGTGAGCTCGTCACGTCGGGAGGCATCATGGTTCAGTGTCTTCCTGTAATCGGCCAGTATCTGATCTCTTTCTTTCACAGACAGGGGCTTGGAGCACGTAGGACACTTCATTCCGTCTCCACCAGATTCGGTTGCTCCCTGCAGTGTTTCCACTTGTTTGAGAAGATCCTTGTCCACCCTTGAGAGTCCGCCAATCTCCTGGTCTGCCGCCGTCACCTCAGACTCAGTCCTGCTGCGTTGTTCTGTCAAACGCTCCAGTTCCCGCGTGAGCAAGTCCTGTCGCGCACGAACCACCACGTCCTCTGAGTCGGCAAGACCAGCACTGGCAAGTTCCTTGTCCCTAGCACTCATAGCATGCTCGTACTCTCGGTCCTTCTCTTCTATTTCCGATGTGACCTCAAGCATTTCCGACAGGACGTCGGCTTTGGGCAGGGATTCTATCTGTGACTCCAGCGCGGTCATCTGATCATTCTTGGCCGCAAGGCGCTCCTCATATTCAGTAATCCGCTTAGATGCCTTCTCTACTCGCTCCTCGACACGTTCAGGCGCCTCGTACTCTTGCCCCAAGGTTTCGACCTTAGCTGTGACATCAGTCTCAAGGTTCTCCAGATGGTTCTCCATTTGGTCGAGAAGCTCAATATTGTACACCTTGACTAGGAGATCCCTCAGATCCGACGGAGTAGCACTGGCAATCGTGGCGACCTCCCCCTGTCGAACTAGGAGTGTGTTGAGAGCTTGCTTCAACTGAAGGTTGAGAATCTCCTCGAGCCTGGAGGCCACAGAGCCGCTCTTATCGGCTATTGGTTTCCATTGGCCGTTGGATTTGGTGAAGAGCGTAACAGACATCCGTTTGTCCAAGCCGTATGACCGGTGAATCTTGTACTGTATACCCTGCACCTCGAAGACGAGAGTCACCTCGCATGATGCAGAACCAAAACTCACCAGCTCATCGTTGTCAAGTTTGACTGCGTCTGCTCCCCACAGACCCCAGAGTATCCCCTCAAACAAGGAGGACTTGCCTGTCGAATTGGATCCTCGAACTAGAATCAGACCATTTGGAAGGTCAGTTCCGTCATCAGGCAGCTGGAGCTCATGGAACGGCTTGAAGCTCCTGAGTCTTATGCTGAGAAGCTTCACTTTCCGCCATCCTCCGAGAGCGTTTCAAGTGTCAGCTTCTGCTCGCCCCTCTTCACCGACATCTTCAATGCACGCACAGCGACCCTCGTCAAGAGAGCAGGATCGAACTGTTTGTCGATTCCCTTCAGGCTATCCAGATATGCTCTGAAATCCTCCTCTGGGTTTTCAATCAGGTATTCGGATTCGATTTCGGGATACGCAGACTGACTCGGCTCGATATTGGGTCGTTGGGTCGTCCAAACGAGCTGGGCTATGTTGTATTGTGAACCCGGCTGCATGACCTTCGTTCTGTAGGTTTCCATGGCGTCACTCGTGTCAAGGTTGCCAACACTGGAGGACCCTCGAAACACAAGCCGGACTCTTGCGGCAGAGGACAAATCCCAAGCTCCCTTCATGCCCTTCTCAGCAAACCAAGTATCGAGTTTCGCGACCAATGAGTCAGCCGTACCGACATCGTCAGTCGTCATTCTGCGATTGTACACTGGCCGCTTGAAGCCGAAGTAATGCGGGGTTACGACTGGAAGTGTACCCTTAGCTATTTCAGCTACAAGGAAACCCTTCTTGTGCCCAGACTCATCGAATCTCCATCTCTCTGTTGATCCCGCGTACCACGCATTCTCAGAATGCTTGTGCTGTCTGTGGTCATGACCGAGAGCAATGTAGTCGTAGCCCATGCTGAAAATCGATGGGTGGAGTGTACGGTCCAGTTCCATTCCATGAACAACTGCTATAGAGAGCCTGCGACTCTCAGGACGCTGGCATGTCAGTATCCAGTCGTTGAATTCGGCAGCCAGGTCCGATGACTCAATTATGCTCGAGCTCATGTATGGAAAACAAAACACGTCCAGTTTGTCGTATGAGCACTTCAAGGGCTCATGCTTGTTGAAAGCTCGTTTGAAGTCGACCTGTGTGGCGACATTCAGACCTGAGATCGACATCCTGAGAGAATCCAGAAGCGACACATCGAGTGACCTGTACAGACCATGGTTGCCTTCTATCACAAGGACAGGGATTCGTGTCTTTTCTGTGAAACTCTTCAGCACGGAAAGCGCGGTTTCCTGAGCCACAACCGGTGGTTGGGACGGGTTGTCCTCGGAGGGTGAGTCATAAAGGTCACCCGAGTGAACCACTAGGTCGACAGGAGGGTCAAGTGACGCAATCCTGTCGAAAACCTCTAAGAAGCGCTCGTAGAAGTCGTTCTCAAGGACACGGGTACGCATCTCTACCGCCCAGACATCTGATCTGACACCCTCTCTCGGTCTGGTGCCCAAATGAGTGTCCGATATGTGAGCGATACGTACCACCATGAAGTAGCGCCTCAGAGAGTGTGTTTCTCACCAGCCCGTGTAGATTTGGATGCTTTGTAACGGCTCTTGTCCCGCTCAAAAAGTGTGTCAAAGAGAGGAATGCGGACCGGCAAGGGGAGCTCGCGATATGATGCTGTGAGTATTGCCTCCCCTCTAGCCATGACCCGAAACTCATCTTCGAAGCCCGATATGTTCACACTCGCATTCTCGATGCAAGCCTGAATCTCGCGTTCGTTGCCGAGTCGAAGATTGACCTCTGTGTTCATCTGACTGAGTATGACGTTGTCGAGGACGCTGACCTGCTGACTCACAACGATAAGGCCGATGTTGAACTTCCTTCCCTGCCGAGAGAGGTCCTTGAAGACGGACTGTCCTCGCATGAGCTCTGGGTTCAGTATGGACGGGGCCTCTTCGACTGTCACGAGGATTACAGGCATATCGCGCGGATCTCGCACGCCAGACTCGTCGCTTTGCCCACCAGCCGAATAGAACGATTTCGCCTTGGCTTTGATGCGATTGAAGAAGGGTCCGGGGAGCCTGATTGCGCCCTGACTCTCGAAGTCACCTAGGGTCCCGCTACTCTTTGCAGCTCTTCTGAGATCAGAGACTGTACGCGCGATCACCGTTGTGAGAAGGAACTGTTCTGTGTCGCTCATCAGGCTGGTGTTGACTACAAGCACCCGACCTGTTTCCATTGCCATAAAGACGTCGCTCAAGATGGATGAACCACTGCGGATGAAGATTGGCGATCGCTCAATGAAACGAAGACGGCGCTGAACGGCATTGAGAGTGCCTTTTGGCGTGCCTTCTGGATCCTCCTTCATATCGACGATGGCCGATATCCAGCTCTCTCGGTTCGCGGCATACTGACCGTCAATGAAGACCACCATCTGAGGTGTGAAGTCCATGATCGTGTAGAGGTCGTGTGGCAGAATCTCCTCCCACAGAATGCGTATCTCTCTGCCATAGCGCTGAATCTCTCGTGGGGTTGCCTTAAGGTGCGTTGTGAGGTAGTAGAAATCACCGATGACTGCTGTCCTCGTGTCTTGGTCCATTGCCTCGACTATGTGCTGAATGCCGCATGCGGTAACACCCTTAGCAAACTCGTCGTGAGGATCTATGCAGAATGCTGAGATGCGAGTTCGTTTTTCATTTGGGCTGCGAATCGCTTCGAGATTAGAGTCTATGATTGATTTAATCAGGACCATCATCAGATTGCTCTTTCCTGAGCCTGTGGAGCCAAATATGCCCATGTGCATCGGGAGGTACTTCGATGGTATCTTGACCGGGACATCCAGTGTCGCTTCTCCGACCTGCAGGTTTCCGATGAACACTTCACCATCGATCTGACTCGCCAGCATCTTCCTCACACTTTCGTCAGAAACATTCGGGACGGGCCGGTACACGTCGGCAAGATGGTCAGGAAGACGACGGGGTGATTTGAATACCCATTTTCCCTTCTCCATTTCAGCGTATCCTAGCATCTTCCCGCCCACTTGGAGAAGCATATTCCTCTGGATCCCAGAGAGGTAGGCGTCACCCTCGACCATCAGGGTCCCGGCCACACGGGCCATATCATCCACCTGTCGAAGGTAGTTCTGAAGGGCGAGCACGCGGAAGAAGAATACTCGTTCGTGACCATCGCGGTGGGAGTATATCATGAATATCTCGCCCACGCTCACATCACGGTTGTTGCCCATGATTCCAAGCGAGGTCTGATCACCCACACTGACCTTGCCATAGAGCTCTCCAAGGTTTCGTATCTC
This sequence comes from uncultured archaeon, assembly GCA_964631415.1. GTDB lineage: Archaea > Asgardarchaeota > Thorarchaeia > Thorarchaeales > Thorarchaeaceae > OWC5. The sequence continues at coordinate 5,163 of CAZVZC010000034.1, forward strand.
TAGTGTCATGACTTTCTACCTCACACATCATCTACAGATTGAAGTCCTCCCTATATGGGGTCGTTCGGCGGGGGTCCAGCCCCAACTCATGACGAACATCACTAGCCACCTCTCTCGCCAGCCTGAGATCCTCATAACTCAGCTTGCAATCCTCGTGCGCCTGTGCAAGAGCGACGGGATAGCCGTACCATCTCGCGTCTCTAGACATGAATTCGATTTCTTGAAAGAGGGCCTTTTCGTTTTCCCGGGTCTTCGAAGGGTCGTCTTGTACGAACACGTTGTCAAGCCACCAGACCCTGTCGAAATCGATTCTTGACGGACGGTTGTCCATTGAGAAGCTGAAAAGATAAGGGACCGCCAGGCGAGGTGGGATGTATGTCCTGTCCTGATAGATGTAGAGCCCCCCACCTGGGTCTTCGCTGCCCGGAAGAAGGCAGAACCATTTTGAGCCTTCTCCGAATGTTTCCTGAGCCATCCTAGCAATGCGGTGGGCAAAGGGGATCGTGTGGTTCTTGCTCACAGCACAGAGGACCACACGTTTCTCTCTGGCGAGCGAGCACAGCTCTCTGAGCATGAAACCGCTTGGCATGGACGGGTACTGACGTGCTTGGTGCATGAAGATTGACATCGCGCCATCAAGCAGCAGGTACTTGGGGTGAATGTTGCTGGTCAGGACTATTCTTGCAGCAGCATACTCAGAGGCTGTACGCAGCTCATCATGTACGGCGGGGTTGGTCAGCATCTGCTCTCTGGTAATCAATGACTCCATTGTTCCTAGTGATGACGTATAAGCGCCATAGCTAGACCCCGACAAGTCTGACATTGACTTCAATTGCCGCTTGGTGATGTCCCTGAAGAATGGCAGTACAAGTGCGCCCAGGTCTTTCAGCGGGTAAATCTCCGCAAGGGAATCTGCCATCTTCGTTCGGGCATCTCCCCTCACCCCTGAGTGCCAGTGACAGTCCAGAAAGGGTTGAGTACGCCCGAACGCGTCCTCAAGCACTGTCCTGTCCAACGGTCTGAACGGATCTCCTGCCCGAGTGTTCGTGTCGAGTACGACGGTCGAAGTGCTGAGTAGATGGACTCTGACATCGTCGAGGGTCATGAGGTCACCTGAGCCAGATCCGTCAACTGCAGCTACAAGGTAGTCCTGATCCAGAGTGACATCCGAAGCATGGGGTGTCACAGTATCAAGGAGCTCCTCTCTTATTCGGACTTCGTCCTTGGCGAACTCCTTCTCATCGGTACGGTCCTGCTGGTTCTCGATGTCTCTAAAGGTGAGCATGAGTTTGCTCCTGAAGTCGTCGGTAAGAATCCGTTCGAGCATGAGACCCCTCTTGCACTGTGCTTCTTGGCCAAGCCTTGGCGTCTGGCAGACTTTACTCCTGATGGACTCATAAAAAGATAGCACTCGGCAGGTGTGAGTCTGTAGGCATAGAGCGCCACTGTGAAACTATGTCATGTCTGGAATCGAGGCCCTCTCCAGCCGGCGGGAGGCCGCGGTTACCACTTTTGACACGTGTGGTGGCAATCACTTCGTTTCTGCGACGAACTTCCTTGCGAGCTCTACAGCACTGAGAGCATCTCTGCCAAAGGCGTCTGCGCCCGTGAACTTGACGGTCTCCTGATTGATGTCACCGCCACCTATCATCACCTTGACCTTTTTCCGGATTCCTGCAGTCTTGAGTGCCTCAATGGTGGTCCGCATCACGTCATGAGTCGTCGTTATCAGCCCACTCAGTGCCAATACGCGTGCTCCAGTTTCTTTCAGTTTGTTCACGAACATCTCTGGCGCGACATCCTCACCAAGATCGTACACATCGAAGCCATTCGACTTCAGGAACGCCACTACCAAGTTCTTGCCGATGTAGTGGATGTCGCCCTTGACTGTGCCAATCACGACCTTTCCTTTTTCACTTGTACGTTGGCTGGAAAACAGCTTTGGCTCAAGCAGGGTCATTGCCTTCTTGAACACGTCAGCGGACATGACCAGCTCCACCAAGAAGTACTCGTTCTTGGAGAACTTGTCACCCACAATGTCCATTCCACGTCTCAAGTCATCAAGAATCTGTACCGGTGCCGTTCCTGCCGACAGTTGCTTGTTCACCAGCTGCATCACTTTCTGATCATCAAGGTCGGCCATAGCCTGTGTCAGTTCGTTCATCCGCTTCTTGCCTCAGTCATTCGCGATACGTTGGCATTGAGCCTGCAAGCCGCTTGATTCGAGCCCAACCTTGTTCGCCGACTCAGTAGCCTTCATACAGACCCGGCCTGCTGAAGATTCGACTGGCATATATGTTTCATTGTGGATACCTGTCTAGACCGCACTTTGCGGCTTGGAATCCAACAAGGTAGCTTCCATGAACATCTGAGCAAACGAAGGATGAGTGGCGAGTTCGATGTAGTCAACCTCATCAATCAGCCGCTCTGCATGTGCCCTCTCCCGGGTTGACAGCAGCAGTCTCTTTGCACCCTCTCCCGCAGCATTGCCGACAGGGACTATCCTTTCAGGAGGAATTGGCGGAAAGAGGCCAATACGAAGGGCGCTCTCAGGGCGTAGGTAGTTGCCAAAAGCTCCAGCCAAGAACAAGAGCTCGATGTCTTTAGGCCGAACACCACAGATTTCCATCAGCACGCTAGTACCTGCAGATATTGCCGCCTTGGCGAGCTGGACTTGCCTCACATCACTCTGCGTGAAGACGATGCGCGTTTCTGTATCGGAGTCTTCTGACTCGGTGAGGACATAGCAGAGACCATGTTCGCCATGAGTGACTCTGGGCGAGGGATACATTCGTCCTCTTGCATCTACGATACCCACCCTTCTAAGCTCGGCAACAGTGTCCAGAATCGCTGAACCGCATAGTCCCCGGGGAGAGCTCTCACCTATTACGGAGAGATCCGGCGGGCATTCAGGACTGGCAATATGTACGTGTTCTATCGCACCATCTTGTCCTCTCATACCATGGGTGATTCTTGCTCCCTCAAACGCCGGACCAGCAGCTGCGGAACAACAGACCACCTTCTGGTTGTGTGCCAACACAATCTCTGCATTAGTACCGATGTCGATGCCCAAGATGGTACCCTCCGCTGAATCTAAGCCCTGGGAGATGATGAATCCCACTGTGTCACCTCCCACAAAGCCTGCGATGTTGGGTGCGATATATGCTTCAGCCGAACCGACGGACTTCAGGCCAAGCGATTCAGCGCTAGAAGCCATTGAATGCCGCATAAGTGGCTTGTAAGGAGCAAGTCCTAGAGTCGAAACATCCAAGCCCAACAGAAGGTGATGCATTGCAGTGTTACCGACAATCGAAAGCCGGGACACGGCTTCTGGCGGGAATGCCGCTGTTGCCAGCAGTAGCGCGACAAGCTCGTCGATGCAAGATAGTATTCTCTCTCTGAGGACCTTCCCGTCACTCTCTGCACGGGTCGCGAAGTCTATCCGCGACATGACATCCTCGCCGAAAGCGATTTGGGGGTTTAGCGTGGCGGCCTGTGCGAGTTGAACTCCTGTTCCAAGGTCCATGAAGTAGGCGACCACGGTTGTCGTGCCAAGATCGATGGCCACACCCTTCTGGCCTACCAGACCCGGGTCGCGCTGGCTTCTCATCGGTCTGGACTTGCCGCTTGTGAGTATCTTCGCCTGTCCCGTCTGCAGAAGAATGATTCGCGTTCTTCTGTCAACCACATGCTCGCAGGCTAGACGAAGCCCCATAGCTAACTCAGATGGAGAGAGATGATGTTGATCCTTCTCTGTCGCGATAGGAACGGGTCGAAATGCAACCCTGCATTTGCCGCAGGTGCCCTGCCCGCCGCAGTCTGACGGAATGAACAGGCCAAGACTTCGTGCCGCCTCAAGGATACACGTCGCTGAATCCACCGAAACGCTGTATCCTGAGGGTTCGAAGATCACGACATGTTTGGGCACGTGTGCGTCACCTAGCCAATCTTGAAACGGGGGTGTTGACGGTCGGGGCGGATCCTCTTCTCAAGAAGAACTCCCGAAAGGGCTGTGTCAATCATTGCCACTGATGGAAACACCACGGGGGCGTGCTTGACAGGGCCATACAAGACAAAGTCAGCGCCAAGCACAACGGGCATTAGACTCGACCCAACAAGAGCTGGCATCTTGGCCTCCTTTCCGAACTTCGGAACGAGGCCACTCCACATGTTTACTGCATTATGAGCCCCACACCCGACTGGCAGCCCGTGTTTCTCTTTCAGGAGTTGCATCGCTCTGCATGCCAAGCCGAGTGTCAACAGGTCCACCACGCCTGTGTCAATCAACACGTTGGTCACTCCCGCCCTTGCGGCTTTGGCTATGAGGACATCTGCTGTTTCAACCCTCTTCATCGCGGAGGCCATGGCTTCCCTTGAGAATGCGAGAAGGACTGCGTTCTTCAGCTTGCTCTCCTTCATCTTATCGTAGATTGCGTCGCTAGTTTCAGATGCGAGTGAGTTCAGCATGACTCTGTCCAACAGGCCGGCTTCGCGCGCGAAATCAATTCCCGATAGGTTCACCTCTTCTGAACCAGAGCCATCGATGAGCAAGGGCATGTCAGTGAGATCTGCAAGCAATGACAGGTATTTCCTGATCGCCGCTGATGATGAGGCGACGACATCCAACATGCTCGGGAGCCCAGTCTTCTCAGAAACCTCAATTAGTGCCTGAAGGGTTTTCTCGGTTTCAGACGTGTCTATCTCCCCTGTCTTGGAGTCAAGGACAAGCTTGTCCTTCGAGTAGAAGATAGAGCCGATGAGGACAGTCGGCGCAAGTCCCGGTGTCCCACCTATCTTCACGCCGTGAATCTCAAGAGTCTTCTGCTGTGTTGTGTAGTCGAACAAGCCTTGGGTCTCCAGGGCTCAGTCAGAGCACGAACAACTGAGTCACGAGGGTCAAGCGAGTGGCGTACCTCAATAATCTTTTCACAGGACCGTCCGAAATACCTCGATAACACATGATTCTCGCCCGACGAGCCGATAGAGGCCCAATTTCCTTTTAAGGAACCGGACTAACGATTTTTCAACTGCAAGAGTTCCGGCCTGCCGACAGCCTCGCGGGGCCAAGGGATGTGGTTTGTTGCTCAAGATCACCTACTTCGGTCAGACATCTTTCAGACTGGAGTCCAAGGAGACCTCTGTCCTGTTGAATCCAGGAACGTGGGACGGCAAACCAGTGGTACCCGAAAGCCACGACGTCCGAATCATTGTGGCGACAAACCAGATGGACGATGCAATCGGCAATGCGACCGCAATCGCTGCAAGGTCCAAGGCATGGATACTTGGTGATGAACAGACAGTCGAAAAGGTGAAGGCACAGGGCGGCAAGCCTTGGCTTCTCCATGTTCTGAAGGGCGAGGAGCCCTATCAGATTCCAGGACTGAAGATTACACCACATTCTCTTCAGAGACGAGACACAAAGACGGGTGATAAGATTCAGAATCTGGGTCTGTACATCGAGATGGGAGGCATGAAGGTTTCCTATCTGGGCGACACAATAGTCCGGGGTCCGTTCGAGCATTTGCAGGCAGATGTCCTCATTGTGCCGGTAGGGGATGGAGAGGTGTTTGCCGTCAAGGATGCTGTCAGCCTCTGCGTCGACTCAAAGCCTCGGATAGGCATCCCCATGAGATGGACCACACCAGAACAGAAGACCAAGTTCGCCAAGTACGTGGAGCAGTTTGTCGGTGGGACGACACCTATGCTCATGGAACCAAAGCAGACCTTGGAGATCCAATGGGTCGCAGGCAACGAGTTCAGGTACAAGTTGTCCTGATTCCGTCCCGCGAGTCGAAGCAGTCCGGAGCGACATGAGCCCGAAAGGGTCGGCAGTGGGACAGGCAGGTGAGCCATAGTTGAGTCAACAGAAGACAGTCATAATCGACCTGGAAGAAACTGAGAAGAGCCGCTTGGGAGAGATGAGCGAGCTTGCATCAGCAGAGGGATCAGGTGTTCTCAGTGTCAAGAACGTTTCAGCGCAGAATCGCATATGGAACGTCAGAGTACATCTAGGTGACAGCCGGGCCGGGACAAGTATCCAAGACCAGATGCTGTCAGCTGGCGAGATCGATGCTGGTGCCAAGTGGACTACCAGCTATGGTATCACAGTCAGGGCCCCGGTTCTGAAGCTTATTGAGATTTACGACACGTGCAGCACTGTGGCAGCAGAGAAAGCCCACTGGGCCTACGTGCGTGGCAAGGAAAACCCCGTCAGAATCACACTGCATGTCAAGAACGAAACTGATGGTCAGATTGACAGCCTCATCCTCAACAAAGCAATCCCTCCCGAGCTCTCCAAGGTCAAGGTTGAGAGTGTGAAGTCTGGCACTGCCAAGTTCGATGAGGGAACTCGACAGGTCGTTTGGAAAGACTTCGTGATATATCCAAGGGAAGAATCCACTCTAGTGCTCATGGCTGTCGGCAGAGTGGATGACGTGGCGCAGAGAAGCGCAGGTGAGGCCGTCATTTCATATAGAGCCGAGGGCCAACAGAGGTCTTCGCTCAGTCCAGACATGACCGCGCTGACTGAGTTTCTCAGCGGAATAGAAACCTCCGAAACGGAGCCGAACCACTGGGACTGCACGCTTGAGTGTTCAAATGAGAGCGACCTCATGGTACGACTAGACAGGGCACAGGTGTTTCTTGCCCCCGAGAAGGGCGGCGAGAAGCGAAAAATGATTGACGAAACTCCACACATAGAGATGAAGCCGAAGCAGTCATGGAGCTCGGCCTTCGATGTCGACAGCAAGTCTCCACCGAAGTGTACGCACGATGTGGTCTACACTCCGATGAGGGTCATCAAGAAGAGAGTTCTTGGAACCATAAGCAAGACACCTCAGATGATACCAGTCTTCAGCATCGACTACAAGAAGACCTTCGATCCTCCCGAGGTCAATAGCTTTGACAAGACTCCCGTTGAGGTCACCATTGAAGTCACCAACAATGGAACTGCGAAACTTAATGACATAGAGATTGAGGACAGCCTTCCAGATGACGTGATGCCACCCAAGAAGGAACACATCACGGTCTGGGTAAGAGGTAAGGAGTACAAGGGCGGATACACAGTGACGGTCACTCCTGACGATCAAGACCCTGAGAAGCCTCACAAGCTGAGGTTCAAGATCGCCGGCATGAAGGATACAGGCGGTGAACTGCAGCCCGGTGAGTCCGTGAAGGTGAACTATGCAGTAATGGCCTGGAGGAGTCGACCAGAGAAAGAGTATCAAAGCCCCATTCACTGCTTGGCAAACACGTATCCAGTGGGTATCCCCGCAGAAGCAGCCAGCGCGCCTGACGGTCACAAGTTGGGCGTGGTATATCGGAAGCGGCGCATTGGCGCAAAGAAGGCAATCAACAAGGGTGGAAAGACAGGAGAGTACGTCGTCGTATTGGTCATTGAGAACAAGGGCGAAGTCACTGTGGAGAATGTGAAGGTGGTAGACTGGGCCCCTGCAAGCTTCAAGTACGTATCCTCGGACCCGCGCGAGGAGGAACCCAAGGTTGTCCTTGGCAAGGACGGGACCCAGATGATATGGACTTGGGCACGGATGAACCCCGGGGACAAGAAGTCATTACGCATCACGGTCAGGGGAGAGGGCGAGTACGAGCGACGCGAGCCCGAAGTGACCTCTGACTAACCTTCCGTTTCATTTCATTTAGGTGAGAGGGACACGTAGTCCCTCCACCCGATTCATTCTGATTCTTCTCTTTCTAGCTCACTGAGCTCTCTTCTTGTTGCCTCAAGCTCAGCATCAATGTCTTCAAGCGGCACGTAGTCTGTTTCGTCATCAAGTGTGTGTGTGTCAAGCGTATAGAGGACTTTGAAACCTGCCAGAGTCTTATGTAGTGCATTTGAGATCTCTATGATTGCACTTCCAAGCTCTGACTCTGTCATGTCAGTGGGAGACTCGTGCTTGTAGATGAAGTCATATGCGCCCCTCACTGGGGTGAAGCCAAGCCCGACCAGTTTCGCAATCACTGTGGAAGGACTTGCTCCCTCACTGTTGAACCATACTGAAACTCGTGTGACGTACTTTGCCATGACCAAGACCTCGTTGAGCAGGAATACGTGAACAGCTTTCGGTTTTTCCTATAACCTTTGCTCAGGATTGGACTTGAGGTCATCATGGACCAGAAGAGAAGAGTCCTCATGTTCCAGTATGTGTCGCCACAGCGGCAGACACTCACAGTCAACTCCTCCCAGATCAGTGATCTCCTGCGTCAGCGAGAACGAGCGGACTGATGCGGTCAGCACAGCATCGCACTTGCCGCAGTTGTGAGTCCCCCGACCCTTTCCAGCTGCCACGGGGTCACACACCACGTTGACTGATCTTGGCAGTGACTCTCGAGACCGTCTGAGGACTTCCAGAACTGTCCAGAGCCATGGTGGTCTGTACTCACCCCTTGACCACATCCTCTCAACCAGAGTGTACTTCTGAACGTTCACAGGATTGAACGAAACAGTCGTGACGCCCATGGTTGCGGCATCTTGTGCGGTCTTGATAGAATCAAGCAGAGCATCCCTCTCCGTCAAGAAGGGCGGCTTCAACAAGACGTACGCACGTATGCCGATGTCGTGAGCACGAGCGGTTTTCAATGCCCTTCTGAAGCCCTCAGTCGAGAAGCCCTTGTTGATGCATATTCGGCGGATGAAGTCACTACTGCTTTCCAAGCCAATGCCGAGCTCAATCTCACGTTCACCTAACGCATTCCGTAACTGAATCATGTTCTCATCGGAAACGAATTCGGGCCTCGACTCGACCACGACCTGCCGGATGCGCTGGTCATTATTCAGGCGTGCGAGGATGGAAGCACGAGCTGACAGCGGCACCTCCTCCGGGTCCAGGAAACTGCCGCTTGTGTAGAGCTTGACGGACAGAGGATCCTGTGCGCCATCCAGCTTGGACATAGCGCGGGCGAACTGCTGCTCCAACTGCTCTGAAGAGGGCTGCTCCCGAGTACCGTCTAGCAGATAGCTGCACATCGTACATCCACCTGAAGGTCCCTGTGCATGCGCACAACCCTGAGTGGCGAGTACGACTGACAATGCATTTCCGACTTCAGAAGAGATACGCGATTGAGATGTCCAAGCCGCAGAGGGCGCTTCCTGCGCATGTGTCCGACGCCTTGCCAAGGAGTCCTTCCTAGCACCCACTGACTCCTGAATGATGATCCGATGCAAGTCCTCTAATAGATCACTCGTACCCAAACTTCATCCCACCTTGTGCCTCACCGACACCGCGCGGCCCCTCTCAAACTCGCACATCTCGCGGCCAGACATCTCACTTCGACCCACTCCAAGGACATCATTATCGGCGCCAATGATCACTACCTCATCTCCCGGCCTTATCCCGGGGTCAGCCTCTCTGACCGCGACTGCAAACACGGAACCACCTTCTATGTGGTCACCGTCAAAACGGACCCAGTACCGCTTCAGCGGGGCAATGCGGCGCGCTCCCTCAATCGTGAGTGACAACGAACCTGTCGCTCCAACGAACGCACAGGTCTGCGCGCCGTCAACACTACAGAGGATTGTCCCGTAGGGCTTCCCACGTAGCACAGAGGTCTCTGGCACCAGTACCTCGCCTGCTCCGGATCCAAACTGATAGTCGGCCGTGGCGCGAAGTATTTCTCCTAACTCATTACGAGCCCCGGCCGGAAGTGACAGTACGTTTCTCAGATCGCTCAGGGTTTCTCTCAGTCCTTCCAGAGACTGCTTACTGGTGGCCGAATGGCCGTCTGTCGTGTATACTATACTCTGTTCAATCCGAGACTCGGCCGCTTTCACTGCTTCCTCATACCCTTCCGCCACGTGAGCCACTACCACGACAGACCTGTCGAACTTCGCCAAGTGGGCAGCCAACGCGTCCCCTGCTATGCTGACTTCCTCGGCGTCCCAGTCACCAGTGACCGGGACGTCATAGACAGATGCGGGGTATGCCCGCTCGAGCTCTCTCGGCACAACACCGAGTGGAGAAGTGACCACGGCTTCGGCAGCGGAGTTCCTTGATCTTTGAAGCCCGGAGTCAATGGCTTGCGTGAATAGCTTGTGCGACTTCGAGTCGGAATAGGGCTTCCGGGCTGAACACGGCAGAACCAGGACCAGCTTCTTGTGCTTAGGTGGAGCATACCTTGACGCAACATACTCACGGAACCGCCTCACAACAGGTGAGTTGTAAGACTCGGGACCGATGAGTGGCAGGACACCGCCTCCAGATGTGCTGGTGAACTCCTCAAGGTAGCCATACAACCTCTTGTCAACCACTCTCAGAATGGTGGCATGTGCAGTGCTCGAGTGGGTCATGGACTCGACCAGGTACCTTAGATGACCGGCATGGGCAGCTTGGACACTCTCGGACAGAAGAGACTCATACACGCCCACATTGTGACTAATGAGAGTGCTATCAGCAATCTGACTGGAAGTGTCTGCCATGCTCCGCCAAGACATACACGCATGACAGGGGCAGTATCTCAGCTCACCAGACCCTGCGACGTCCTCAGATCCCATTGGCCAAAGACGAACTTCATGAAACGCAGCGCCTGCCGCTCGGCCTACATCGATGAGGTCGAACCCTAGATAGCAGAGCATTGGGATCGCACTTGGATTCACCCTCCCGAGCGCCAATGCCAGCCAGTTGCAGGGAAGACGCGCGCGCAAGGATAATGACCTCATATCCTCCGGACCCAGACTGCCGTCAATGAGAAACGCAGCGGCTCGAACACCTAGCCTTGCGAACTCAGGGACGAGTGAGTCCATGTCCTCTGGACGAAGCCGCGGCGGGATTCTCACTATTGCACGAGATGCGGCGAGATCCTTTCCATGCTGATTGAGAACACTCAGTTGCTCGCGCAGCAATGCCATGGCAAACTCGGGACCCAGACTGGAGGAGGGTGGCAGCGATGGCAGTAGGACAGCTTCCTCAGACCTGATACGATCGATAAGACCAGAATCAATCGTTGCTAGGGAAGGGAGTACGACTATCCTTTGCTTGGACTCTGGTTCGGCATCCCGCCCAGCGGTCCAATATGTGAGTTTCACCTCAGGAATACTAACACCTGCAATCATTGTAGGGGTCGCCATAGACAGGGTTCCCAACTTCAGATTGCCAAAGCGAGCAGGACCATCATGGCCACGGTCAATGAGAAACTCCATCTCTACGATCACGCTCCTTGCTAGACAATCGGTTGATATCCTGAGTATCCGGTGGTGTCGACCTTCGTTTCAGCACTGCTCAAGACCTGTCTAATGCTGTCGAGTGCTCCGAGCTTGAAGAGTGGTTGGTTGTTGTTGCCACACTGGTAAGAGTAGGTGCAAAGCGGGCAGCCATCCACTGTCTTGCAGTCACAACCAGCCAGAATTGTTTCAGCCCTTTTGAATGCCTCTTCGAGCCTAGTGAACAGGAGCTTCGATGCTCCATTGCCACCCGGACTCCCATCATAGACGAAGATGATTCCGGAATCACCCATTGATACGCCGCCTATCTCCCTCGTGCCGCCGCCCGTCAGCATGTCACTCGACTCGATGATGACATGCTCGACTGCGTGGAATGTGCCCCCGTACAACTCAGGTACGCCCATCTTCGGGCCTTCCATGCTTTCAAGTCTGCCAGTCTTATAGCCGTTGACTGACTCCACTGGTTCCGGCATGGAAAAGGCAAAGCCACGAGTCTGGTACGTGTAGGTAAGCGGCTTCGGAAGATCAGACTTGCTCATGATTCTCCCGGAGCGGATTTCCTTCTTTACGAACCCTGTGACGGTCTGTGTCATCTCAAGACTGCAGTAAACGACACCTATTCCCAAGAGCTTCCTCTCCTCATGGACCTCGAGTATCCTAGGCATCGTCATGTAAAGTGGGCGCGTGTAGATACTGCGATCTTGCAGTGGGACGACCTCGGCGACGCCAAGTCCAGGAGCATATCTAAAGTCGACAGACTGGTAGTTCTTCCCACCATGCAGATACGTCGCACCGGGATGGAGTTCTTGCGCAGCCATGGGCATGGAACGCTCTCCGAGGCTCTTTGCACCGGACCTAATCTCGACCGTAGCGCCAATTCCTCTCACATTGTAGCTTCTCCATTCCTTTCTAGCTCTATTGGCGTCCTTCACCTTCACCTTGTCATCGTTCAAGACTTCCAGAAGGCCTTCCCTCTCAAGGGACTCTACTATCCTGCGCTGACGAGGGAACTGCGACAGCCTGAGCTTCCCGCTCATGGCTGCGGCGAGAAGCTGATAGCGGCCTACCACCTCATTCTCAGGTTCCATGTACGCAGAGTCTATGTCTGTGAAATACTTGTCCGGCTTCTGGCTGTAGAATTTCGAGATGGGGTCGTTCTCTCGCAGAGCAAGCACCGCAACGCTCTCCTGACCCTTCCGTCCCGCACGTCCTATCCTCTGAGTCAGTCTTGTTATAGAAACTATCATGCTGACAACGCTGTCAAGGTCACCGATGTCAATCCCAAGCTCCAAAGTCGGTGTTGAAACCAAAACTGGAAGCGCCCCGGACTTGAACTGGTCCTCAACAGCACTTCTGTGAGCCTTGGACAGACCGGCTCTGTGAATCTCAGACTTGACTCCTACATCCTTCAGAAGCAGGTTCAGCAGCTCGGCTTCGGAGTGTGTGTTGCCAAACACCAGTGTCTTATATCCGCCCCTATTGATCATTTGAACTAGATTCACCATCATGGCGTACTTGCTCCGACCGCCGGGGTAGTACATGAAGAAGTGGAATGGTCCGCGCCTTGCAGACTTGGACTCTATGAGCTGGACTGGTCTGTCAAAGAGCTGCTCCCCGAATTCCGCCGGGTTCGAGATGGTTGCAGATGCGCCAATGACTTGGAATCTTCCTGACTCCATCTCCAGTCGCTTCAGTATGTAGTACACATTTGCGCCCATTGACCCTGTGTACATGTGAATCTCGTCTAGCACTACATACTGAACACTCCTCAACAGCGGGACCAGACGAGACTGATTCCATCCTAGATGGTAGTGCAGGACGTCGGGGTTGGTAAGAAGGATGTCAGGCGGGGTCTCGTAGGTCTTCTCCCTCTGGGTCTGCGGCACGTCTCCATCAAAGATACCGGCTGTGAGCCCTGATGCCTCACACATCTGCACGATCTTGTCGAACTGATCCCTGGCCAGAGCCTTTGTCGGATAGACTAGAAGAGCTCTGACCCCAAGATGTCCGAACGTGTTTCCGAAGGTCATCAGAAGCTGCTGTACAATCGGCAGGACGAATGCCTCTGTTTTACCTTGGCCGGTCGGAGCCACTATGACAACGTCCTTGCCGTCCAATATGGCAGTGACCGCCTCATCTTGGAACCTGTATAGTCGCTCAATGCCCTTGTTCCGCAACAAATCCTTCAGTCTTTTCGGAATCTTCAGGTCGCCTATGGCACATCCATACTCGGCCTCTGTCGCAGGATTGTAGCGATAGCTGACCAAGTAGTCCTGACCATTGTCAGTCAGATAACGTAGGGCCTTTGGCAGCTCGTCAACACCCTTACCCCCTGCCGCCACTAGTCTAGCGATTTCCTGAGGGGACTGTACTCTTGAACTGGCGACTCGTGGTTTTCTCTTCTTCCCGGCTTCCTCTATCGAAACAGTTTCAATTGCTTGTCGCTTCTTGTCTGTTTTCTGCATCGTGTCTGTTGTGAGTTCGCCTTCTCTGACGGATTCAGTATATGCCTCATAGGCCTCAAGCAGATCCCGGTACTTGCCATCGATGCTGGTACCACAGTTGCCGCATCTCACTGTCCATATCTGATCCACTTTGTATATGTCCAGCTTCGAACCACATTTGAAACAGTGAAGGACCGGCACTGAACCACCCAAGACCCTGCACTTGGCCCGTGCAGCGCTTATCAAAGTTTGGCAGTGTCGTAGGGTGAAACATTTCAGGAGCCGAGTCGCATCACAACTGTTAAATGCGGTTGTGCGTGGTCTATGCACAACCCCCAACTGCGGAGAGGCACCTTGATGGTTGAAGAAATAAGGGCCGATCAGCTTGACCTGATTATCGGTAGCAGCAAACTGGTCTTTGTCGACTGTATGGCCGTGTGGTGTCATCCGTGCAAGACCCTCGGTCCAATGCTTGAGGAACTGGATGAGAAGTACAGGGAAAGAGGGTTCAAAGTCGTCAAGATAGATGTGGACAGAAACCGCGACTTCAGCATGGAGAACGAAATCAGTGGAGTACCTAGTGTCTTTGTATACAGCGAGGGCAAACGCGTTGTGTTCGATGACGGCAGAGGAAAGAGGATGGACAGACTCGTGGGTGTGATGCCACAAGAGGCCTATACAGAGATCATTGAGAACCTGCTGTCACAGCCAGCCTAGTCATTGCCAGTAACGTCCCGAGCAGAGAGAACTGCGAAGAGCCGCCCATCAATCAGGGCTGCACTCCAGAACTCAAAGACAACAAGATTCATAATTACGAGAGAGCCGGATAGATGGTGAGTGATCCTGTTTGGTGAGCGACGTAGACCCTGCAACAATCAAGAAGGCCATCGCAGAAACAAGGCTTCTTTTCGTTGATAGTTGGGCTCCGTGGTGTGGGCCCTGTGTCGCTCTGGCACCTGTGCTCGAAGAACTGAGTGAGAAGTATGCCAGCAACCCCGACGTGAAGTTTCTGAAGATCAATACCCAGAACCACCCGGAGTTTGCCGCTCAGAACAACATCAACGCAATACCATGTGTATTGGTCTACTTCGAGGGTCAGCCTGCCCGTTTCGAGTCTCTAGACACCAGAGGTGGAAAACGCGCCATGACTGACCGTCTCATAGGACTCAGGCCCGCCGCACACTATGAAACGGTGATTCACCACTTCCTTGGGTGATGATTGAAGACTCATCGACCTGATGTTAGTTTAAAAGTGTGGACTACCCGCTGGAGAACCAGATGAGGTGAGTCAATGCCAATCCATCCTTTTGGAGACCGCTTGCCGAAAGTGGACCCAACGGCGTTCGTGAGCCCTCAAGCTACTATTGTCGGAGATGTGGAGATCGGCGCCAAGACAAGCATATGGCCCGGTGCAGTGATACGTGGTGATCAGGCCTCTGTCAGAATAGGAGACAGTACATGTGTTCAGGACAGTGTGGTCATCCACGCCCACACAAAGAACAACCCGGCCATAATAGGCAACTTGACCATCATAGGGACTGCGTCTGTAGTTCATGGTGTGTACATAGGTGACAACGTGAACATCGGAGACGGTTGCGTGGTCTTCGATGGAGCAACGCTCGGTGAGGGTGTGATGCTGGCCCCCGGAAGCATTGTGCCGGCCAACGTTGTGATACCCCCTAGAAGCATGAACTCTGGAGCCCCGGCTGCCCAGATACGTGAGGTCTCAAGAGAAGACGTAGGCAGGCATACAGCAAAGGCCGAAACCATCGCTCAGGTGTTCCAGAAGCTGAGGAGATGGCAGACCCAAACCTGATCTACAGGGTCTCTCTCGACACACCTGTCAGGCTCTCGCAACCATCAGCTGTTATGAGAAGGATATCAGCTATTTTTGCGCAGCCAGCTTCCAAATCATGAACTGTCGGGTGCACAGAGAACACCATGCCTTCGCGCAGGCTGGACTTGCTCTCAGGTACGATGTACGGGGGCTCATGAACGTCAAGCCCGACCGAACTGCCAATAGGTTGCATGATCTGTATTGCTGTAGGACCGTTGTTCACCATCTTCATCGCCTGAGTGGCGGCATCTGAAATCCTAGCATCCGGAGCCATCAGGTCTTGGAGAGCCCTGCTCACGGCAAGAGCAGAGTCGAACAACTTCCGTTGTGCTGCTGACGGAGTCCCGGCATGTACAGTCCGAGCCACCTCTACAAGGTACCCCGAGTGGCTTACCGTGATGTCGACAATGACCAGCTCATTGGTGTTTACTCTCGTGGCAGTTGGCTGAGCGAATGGAAAGCGAGCATGATTGCCTGCGAGAACTGCGGCCCTGATACCGCGTAACTCACCCCCAGCTCCTCTCATCGCTGCCTCGATCTCAATTGAACACTGGGCCTCAGTCTTGCCTGCAACCACGGTTTCCAGAGCAGTCCTTACTCCAATCTCGGAGATTCTGACTGCTTGACGAATGGCATCAATCTCGGCTGCATCTTTTATCTGTCTGAGCCGCCAAAGAGCTTTTGAGAAGTCCTTGAATCCAGCTCCGGGGAGTGCAGACTTCAGACCATCGAACTCTTTCATCGAGAGTGCATCGTGCTGTATGCCAAGCATGGCGTTCTTCGCTCCCGCCTCTTTGAGAACGTCGAACACGCAGGCCCAGAAGCCCGGTCCATGTGTGGGATACCAGTCCTCAGAAAGCACGTTGGTGAAGGACCGCACCTTGGCAATCGTCGACTCCTGACCCATGGCTTCGCGTTGAAGATCAGATACTATGAGATACGGCTGCTGGCCGTCCACAAGAACACATCCAACAGGAAGACTGTCATTCGTACTCCCGTAGCCAGTCAGATACTGAACGTCGGTCTTGCGCGTGACCAGCACTGCATCCACTGACTCATGCTGCATCGCCCGATGGACTCTGTCGATTCTCTGCGGTGTGAACTGCATTGGATGCATCACTGGACCATGTATGTTCCGATCTGGCCATGAGAGGCTTCGGTCAGTCCTCTACCGTGCCAGTCCCGCCGCATTTAAGCTTCACGACAGCGGA
>CAZVZC010000035.1:0-21368 GCA_964631415.1 uncultured archaeon
GTCTTTCATTCTCCTGTTGCAGATTCTTGTCACAGCGAATGGGTCAGTCCTTTTCTTCCTGATACCCCGATTGGGCGAGTTGGGCCCATTTGTGCCTGTCACGGACTTCGGTGTTGAGAAGGGGCTTGCAATAGCCATCAGGTTTCTCGTGGTGGTCCTCTCCAGTATGCTGTTCGTTTCGGTCACTGATCCAACGCTTCTCGCCTACTCCCTAACTAAGCTGGGTATTCAGTACAAGTATGCTTTTGCTCTTGTGATAGCTCTCCGGTTCTTGCCACTGTTCGACTCTGAAAACGACGCGGTCCGAATGGCTCAAAGGTCCAGAGGGATTTCGATAGAGGTCGGCAGCATCTCCAAAATCCTGAGGGCTGCACGCTATACCTTCTTTCCGCTGCTTGTTTCCGCTCTGTCAAAAGTTGAAGCCCTGTCATTGTCAATGGATGGCAGAGGCTTCGGGTACAGTGACCGCAGGACGTATCTACGAACTCCCGAATGGCATCATGCGGACACCATCGTCTTGTCGGCCTCAATCGGTTTCCTGTCACTATGCCTGCTATTGGGGCTTGGTCTTCTTCCCCAGCTCTCGGCTTACCTCTGAAGGTGCAGGTCCCGAAGTAGGAAACCCAATGGCAGCCACAATGGAGCTGAGTGCCTCTCTCACATCCACTCTCCGACCATGTTCGAGGACGTTTGGGTAGTGCTTGGAGTAGTGTTCCAGACACTTGCCAAGAGTCATCACAAACACATCAAGAGAACTCAGTCTCTCCCCAGTTGCTTCAATATCCTCAATCATCCGTTTCGATGCCTGACCAACTGATCTCTTTACTGTGCTCCACGCCTTTGGCGCGGGCTCGTGAGATCTCTTTCGGCAGACAAGGATGATATCATACTTGATGTTGTTCATCAGGTGAAGGTGAGTCGACGCCTTCATCTCACTCCTCACGGCATAGGCCGCAGTCACAAGGAAACCCGAGTTCAGAACCGACTGAAGGACAGAGGCCCATCCATCAAGGCTCTTGTGATGGAACGTAAAAACGAGGAGGCCACGTGTCCTCAACACCCGGTTCGCCTCGGAGAAGACGGAAGTGAGTCCTTCTAAGAACTCCCTGTCACCCTTTTTCTGAACCCTATTCGAGATCACCTCGTCCTCCCACGGGACAGTTTCTGCTGCAAAGTGCTTGTACCTCTCTCTCAATGCGAGTCGGAGCCAGACGTAGAAGAAGTTGGACAGCTCCGAGTACATCACATTGCCCGCATACGGGGGATCCGTGATCACAGCATCAACTATTCCGTCTGGAGCATCTATCTTGGCAGATGACCCACAAATCAACAGTACATTCTTGCGCTTCTGGAAATCCTTGTAGTCTGATGCGATTTCAGCGACGATTGGGGTCTTGAAGCGGACTGTTCTCATGCCATTGTTCCCCACAGCGACTCTCTCAAAGGGGGCTTCGCAGTACCTCTTTGCTTCAATGATGAGTCTGACAAATGCTGTGAAAGGGCCTCTTCCCTTTGGGGTGTCGTAGCAGTTGCCCTCTACGGGCATCGTCGAGGGGGAGTATGAATGAGTTCTGAAGATGTCCGTTATGAACCCCCTTGTTGCGTTGTACTTGCACAACATGTTGTTGTACTTCAGACAGTTCGACAGGGCGAGTACTAAGAACTCCTTCAGGTTCCAGTCTTGGAGGCTCAGGATCCACCTGTATATCTTGCCGAGATTGAGCAGCTGACGTGCACTAAACAGGTCTTCGAACCTAAGATATCCATGGTTCAAGGCACGACGGGTTTCCACACCCGTTGGAATACGAACATCCGGAATTGGCAATTCTTCTTTCTCTTTCTCAAACTCTATCTCCGCCTGCTCCAGCCTCTCGTAATCAGCCGCATCGGGCTTCTTGTACCCTCGACCCCGCGACAGTTTTGGGTTGCGTCTTTCGTCACAAGCCCTGCAGTAGAACTCTATAGCATACATACGTTCCTTGGGCCGACCCTTGTTTCTGATTGCATCAACGATTCTCGCAGGTCGACATCCATCATTTGGACACGAGTAATCCTGCCCCGATGTGTACGATACATCTCTTGGCACAAACTCAGTACCGCACTTGGCACACCTGACTTGGGTGGCAGAGTCGCGGGTCTTGAACACATCCCAACAACAGGGACAGACCACCACATCTCCTGCCCCACTAGGGAGCCGTGCCAAGAGGAAGTTCTTCATCAAGGGCACCAAGGAGCCGCAGTCGGGACATTCAAGCTCCTTGCAGTGGAAGTAGTAAATCCCTTCTGCATCGCCTCCACACTCAGGACAGGCAGTCCTGTAGTACTTGCGTAACTCGGGGCCGATATCTCGCTCCATCTCGACGAGACTGTTCTCAAGTGCACATGGATCAATGTGTTCAATCTCTTTCTTCACAATGAACCATGAAACCGGGTTGAGATCTCCTGCAATGACTCTGCATCCAAGTCTGAGTGCTTCCACAACAGTGGTTCCGCCACCCATCATAGGATCGAGTACCACCTTGCCAGTGAGGTGTACGTCGCGTGAGTAGAGCTGCCACAGACTGTGTGGGTCTTGATCCCAGTCGCTTAGTCGATTGTCAGCAAGTGTGTAGAGGAGGATTGCTCTGAAGACAGACCCGAGCCGCCGTGCCCACCACTTGTGCATGACATACACTGGCCGATAGTGACGTCGTCCAAAGCCCGTTGACTCCTTCTCGGCTATCTTGTTGACCTCAGCGGTTGGAAACACGGTTTCTATTGGTCTTACGGGCAGGGCGGTTCCTCCTGTCATATGAGGGACTGTAATCATAGTGTGCTTTTTGTGTCTTGAGGACAAACTGATGTACTGCTGCATCTGTCAGCTGAGTAACGTTTTTATTTCTACTGAACGCCCATCCGGGGGCAACGGAGCGTAGCTCAATCTGGCTGTTCTGCGACGAGTCGCCCGGGACCGGAAGAGAGCTATGGACTGTAGATCCATTGGTTGGGAGTTCAAATCTCCCCGCTCCGACCATTCACTCTCAATTCTCGTATCGCCACAGTAGCATTGGCCCGGCAGATGGAGGGCATGTCTTTGGGACGGGCATCTCTCATTGATGGAAGCCATGGCCTATACTCGTTCGCGAATAGAAACTTGAAGGGCTCATGGCTGGACTGATCTCTGAGGCCGACTCGGCACAGTCTGTTGTCAAGGACTGCGACCCCAGTGCCGTTTCTGGGTGGACGCAGTTTCTTGTTTCCACCTTGTCCAACCAACAATGAACGGTATTACTCCGCCAATACAGGTCTTTTAGTAGTCTACTGACGAACTCCTGTTAGGTGGACTGTCGAGATGAACACAATCGAGGCCAAGATAAAGTCGGGTCTAGAAGGTCAAGGCATTCGGGTACATTCTGTGTATAAAATGCCAGAAGCCGAGGAGGACCGCGTGCTGCTAGCCTTCAACTCAATGGACAACCCCCGACTGACAACTGCCAGAGTGGAAGAAGCATTGAGCGCCCTTGGGGTGGGCGAATTCAAGGTACCAACGACGTTTGAGCGTCTGAGTGCATCTTTTCTCCATCTGGAGGTCATCATGAGCGCACGCACTGAGCACGAAGTGAGAAGCGGGGCCGAATGACTCCAACTCCGAGTGCTATGTGTTCTACTCGTCGCTCCACATCGGTGGTGGTTGAAACATGGACCTTAAGCTAGACGGCAAGAGGATGCTTGTCACCGCGGCGTCTCGCGGTCTAGGATTTGGCGTGGCAAGAGCGCTTGTGGGCGAAGGTGCAGAAGTGATCATCTGCGGGCGTACTGAGGAGTCCCTGAAGAAGGCAGTTTCTGGCCTCGGTGATCATTCTCAGTATGTCGTGGCAGACGTGTCGAAACAGGAAGGTGTGACTTCGCTCATGGAGCGCGTGAGGTCCATCAGTCCGAGGCTCGACGGACTCTTCGTCAATGCAGGTGGCCCACCCCCGGGGACATTCCTGAGCCTGACCGACAGCGATTGGTATTCATCATTCGAACTCACTCTTATGAGCGCAGTCTGGCTCACTAGACAGGCACTGCCTCTTCTCAGAGGGTCTCAGAGTCCAGCAATACTGTATAGCACATCTGTTTCGGTCAAGCAGCCTCTTGAGAATCTGCTTCTCTCCAATGCAATGCGCCCTGCGGTGATTGGAATGATGCGCACGCTGGCGGATGAGATTGGGCCTGATGGGGTCCGCGTGAATGCTGTCTGCCCCGGCTATATCTACACAAAACGTGTCGAAGAAATCATGGCGAAGTCAAAGGGAAAGAAGTCCCAGTCAGAGGAGAGCATCAAGGCCATGATTCCTCTGCGTAGGATGGGACGACCAGAGGAGTTTGGCGCCATTTGTGCATTCCTGCTGAGTCCAGTTTCCAGCTATGTGCATGGGGCACTGCTTCTGATCGATGGTGGCTTCTTCAGGGGTATGATGTGAGAAGAGTATCAACGAGTCTTTCGTCGTTCTGCCCCGGTCAGCACGACATACAGAGCCGGGGGCAGTATCATGAGTATTGTGTAGTCGGCCTAGTTAGGGGCAACCTCAGTAGATCTTGAATGCTCCTGCGTGTGGCTGTCTGAAGCCCTGCTTATTGGGGTCGTTCTTCAAGACCGCATAGTATGACGCCACCTGAAGCGCGATTGTGTTTGGGATTGTCTGCGCTAGTGGTGTAAGCAAGCCCAGTCCATCGTCAGTGTTGAGAGCATAGATGCGCATGCCTAGCTTGGTTCTGAGGGTCATGAGGAATCTCTCATCCTTGGGGGTGACCGGATTGTCTGAAATGACCACTGCTCGTTCGTCCTTGTCGATTGACATGTTGTAGTGGTGCTGAAACTCCTCTCTCAATGCTGCGATGCCCTTCACAACCGAAAACTCATCGAGTTTCATCATGCCAATCTGCGCAGCTGTGTAGTTGGGCCCATCAGAGATCAGATAGAGAGCCTTTCCTGTTTCGATAAGCTTGGAGATGGCAATCCCCTGTCGTTCTGACCAGCGTACGATTTCGTCCCCTTTCGACTCTAAGATGCCTATGTCGTGCTGGAGCGTGCTCTGGTCAGCTGTTGTGTGCTTTGCAGCGAGTGCAAGAAGGTATGTGAGTGCACTTGTGGTGGTAGATGACGGGCTGATTTCATAGGACTTCAATCCAGAACTGGTCTGCCACACTCTATCTGCGAGCTGTGCGATTTTCCCCTGTGGATTGTCTGTCAGAGCAATGGTCATTGCACCACCAGACTTGGCGAACTCGAGTGCCTCAACTGTCGCCAGAGTCCGGCCAGAAGCACTCACTCCGATAACGACAGAGTCCCGTCTGAGATGCAGTTTCTGCAGTTCGGGCGGCGACAGCGAAATCGCGTTGAATCCGGCCGTGAGAAGTGCCCACCTACCATACTCGGCAACGGCGTATGAATCGCCGCATCCAAGAAGCATAATGAGTTGTCTGCCTGAAAGAGGCTTCAGGTCGTCTTCTCTGACAGCTCTTATCGTAGCTGGTATTGATGATGCCTGTCCCCTGATCGCTCGATAACAAGCATCTAGGAACTCGGTCATTGATTATTCCACTCCTTGCAGAGTGTTCAGCTCGCTTCCTTATCTCGGTCACGATTGGACGCATCATGCCTAGGACACGCCAGACATGAATGAACACGGCACACAGAAGTAGTGGCGCCCCCGCCGGGATTTGAACCCGGGTTAGACGAGTGACAGTCGCCTATGCTAGACCGTACTACACTACAGGGGCACTCTCGACTCATCCGGCTCCAGACCCTGAATCCTCGAGTCGACTGGCTGGTCCGCCAGCATTTCTATTAAAGTTGTCGGAGTACAAATCGGTTCTCAGTCGAGCAAGAGGAAGTGTCCGACCACAGGGACCTGCCAGTGTGTGATCGAGTGCCGCGGACAACGGAAACCCCCTTCCAAACACCGAAACGAGTTGGTTTCATGGAAACACTTTTATGGCCACAGAATTCCGATTCGCTGCTTAGGCAGAGCTGCTTCCCGCTCATGCATGGCCATATGTGTCGTTCCAAATGAATCATGTTTTTGCAGGATGACTTCATGCAGAGCATGCTCCATAGGACACACAGGTGACTATCGGGGGCTAGTGGCGCAGCCAGGTAGCGCTGCAGGCTTTTAACCTGAAGGCCGCGGGTTCAAAGGACGCACACGTTCCATGGCGTCTGAAAGTCCCGCCTAGCCCGCCATGGCCCTCATGATGGGTGGGGGTGGACCACTGCCAAGGCAAAACGAACGGGGCGTCTATTGCGGCGAGAGAACTCGGACTTCTGGGTTCATGCATAGGGAAGCAATCACGCTGACAGTAGTGCCCCGGTTCTTCCAACAAGGTGTGGTGACAAGTTGGTCGTAGAAGAACGGGACAAGTACTGGCCGGTCATGCAGGCCTACTTCTCCGAGTTTGGCCTTGTAGGCCAACACTTGGACTCATTCAATAGGTTTGTTCGCGAAGAGCTGCAGGAGATTGTTGCCAGTGTCGGCAGGTTGAGCCCAAAGGTTGAGGACTACTTTGTTGACCTTGGTGTCATCACTGTCGAGCCACCGTCTATCAGGGAGGCAGACGGCAGCGAGCACCCGCTCTTTCCTAACGAGGCGCGAATCAGGAACCTCACCTATGCGAGCAAGATGCACTTGGAGTGTACTCCAGTCCGCAAAGAGGGTTCTGTGACAACAAGAATGGAGACTCTCAGGATCTACATCGGTGACCTGCCTATCATGCTCAGAAGTGAGAAATGCCTCCTCCATGGTATGTCCGATGAGGAACTCATACGGCATGGAGAAGACCCCAAGGACCCTGGAGGGTACTTCATAATCAATGGGTCTGAACGCGTACTTGTCACACAGGAAGACTTGGCGCCAAACAGGATATTGATTGAGGAGGCCAGCAAGAGCTCAAGCTACACCCACATTGCGAAAGTCTTCTCAACTTCTCGCGGCTTCAGAGCACCAGTCACGATTGAGAGAAAGCGTACGGGAGAACTGAGGGTGTCTTTCCCATCTGTACCAGGCAAAATCCCCCTTGCCATTCTCATGAAGGCACTAGGTCTTGAGTCTGACAGAGACATAGCAGATGTGGTTTCAGATGACGAGGAAATCCGGAACGAGCTTATCGTCACGATCGAACAATCTGCGCCAATCAATGCCACACAGAATGAAGGTGAAACCTCCACTAGGATAAACGCATTGGACTTCATTGGCAAGCGTGTGGCTGTCGGACAGACCAAGGAGTATCGTCTTGCCCGAGCTGAGAAGGTGCTGGACAGGTATCTGTTGCCCCACATTGGCACCGAGGACAAGCACAGGCTTCAGAAGGCCTACTACCTCGGTGAGATGGTCGAGCGTCTGCTGGAGCTAGTCATGAACAAACGTCAAGCGGATGACAAGGACCACTATGCAAACAAGCGTCTCAAGCTCTCAGGCGACCTCCTGATGTCTCTCTTTCGAGTAGCACTGTACTCCCTCACCCGTGATATCAAGTATCAGCTGGAACGTACAGCCGTACGGGGCCGCAAGCCGAACATTCGTACTGCCGTGAGGGCGGATGTGATTACGCAGAGGCTGAAGCACGCGCTTGCGACTGGCAACTGGGTTGGTGGAAAGGCTGGTGTTTCTCAGCTCCTTGACCGTACAAACTATATTTCATGTCTGTCACACCTGCGGAGAGTAGTCTCCCCCCTGTCACGGTCACAACCTCACTTTGAGGCGCGAGACCTCCACTCGACACACTGGGGCAAGATATGTCCCAATGAAACCCCTGAGGGGCCAAACTGTGGTCTGGTAAAGAACATCGCCATGATGGCATACATCTCAGTGGGCACAGTTGAGGAGGCTGTAGAGAGAGCCCTACTGAAGGCCGAGGTAGAGCCCATAGAGCGGTTGAAGGGCAGACGTGGTACAAAGGGTGCTGATGTCTTCCTGAATGGTCGTCTTGTGGGCATTCATCCTGCTCCGCAAGTGTTAGTCAAGACTATCCGTCAGAAACGACGCACAGGAGAGATTGACCAAGAGGTCAACATCGCTTACTACGAGGACACACACGAGGTCCAAGTGAACAGTGATGCGGGTCGAGTCCGGCGTCCGGCGATTGTCGTTGAGAATGGTCGAAGTCGTTTGACGGATGAGCACCTCAGGATGATCAAGGATGGTGAGTGGGGTTTCATGGACCTTCTCAGGAATGGGACTGTCGAATTCCTTGACGCCGAAGAAGAGGAGAACACACTCATAGCGATGTACGCGAGCGATATCGGTCCTCACACAACACACTTGGAGATAGCGCCCCCAACTATACTCGGAATCTCTGCGGCGCTCATACCATTTCCTGAGAGAAATCAGTCGCCCCGCAACGTGTACATGGCTGGCATGGCAAAGCAGTCTGTTGGAGTGCCTGCGTCCAATTTCAAGTTCAGAGTCGACACCCGCGCACACTTCTTCCACTACCCGCAGAAACCCCTTGTCAAGACACGGGCCATGGACCCCATCGGCTATGAGGAGCGTCCCGCAGGACAGAACTTTGTGGTGGCAATACTGTCCTTTGAGGGGTACAACATTGAGGACGCGCTGATCATGAACAAGGCCTCTATCGAGAGGGGCCTAGGGCGAAGCACTTTCGCACGTGTCTACGAGAGTGAGGAGCGCAAGTACCCTGGTGGACAGGAGGACAGGTTTGAGGTCCCTGAAAGGAGCGTACGTGGATACAGAGCCTCAGAGTCGTACCGCAATCTGGGCGAGGATGGTATCATAGAGACCGAGGTCGAGGTGCAGGGCGGAGATGTCCTCATAGGCCGAACCTCACCACCTAGGTTCCTTGAGGAGTACTCCGAGTTCGAAATCCAGTCCCCCAACAGAAGAGAAACGTCTGTCGCAGTCCGTCATGGCGAGTCTGGTGTCGTAGACGGTGTCATACTGACTGAAACGATTGATGGTAACAGGCTCGTGAAGGTCAAGGTCAGAGACCTCAGAATCCCCGAACTCGGTGACAAATATGCATCACGTCACGGACAGAAGGGTGTGATTGGCTATGTGGCTCCTCAACAGGACCTACCGTTCACTGAGGATGGAGTAGTTCCAGACCTCGTGATCAACCCACACGCCATACCCAGCCGGATGACCATTGGTCAAATCCTCGAGATGATTGCTGGCAAGGCCGCCGCAGTGGTTGGCAGACAACAGGACGCGACGCCATTCTGTGGCGTGACTGAAGAGGAACTCTTCGAGATGCTAAAGAGTCATGGTCTCCAGCACAATGGCCGTGAGGTCATGTACTCTGGTATCACAGGTGAGAAGCTCAAGACTGACGTGTTCATCGGATGTATCATGTACCAGAAGCTGCATCACATGGTCGCTGACAAGATTCACGCCCGGGCGAGAGGTCCTGTCCAAATCCTGACCCGGCAGCCGACGGAAGGCCGTGCACGTGAGGGTGGTCTGAGGTTTGGTGAGATGGAACGCGACGTTCTCATTGGTCATGGCGCAGCAATGCTGCTCAAGGGCAGACTGCTCGATGAGTCCGATAAGAGCAACATGCTGGTATGCGAAACCTGCGGGCTCATAGGCGTCTATGACCGCAACAAGGACGTGTATTACTGCCCGATATGCGGCAGCGGAGCGAAGATCAGTAGTGTGGTCGTCTCATACGCGTTCAAACTGTTAATACAAGAGATGATGTCATTGGGACTGGCATGTAGACTCAGACTGAAGGAGATGATCTAGGATGATGTCTGGTGTGACCACAAAGAAGGTCGACGAGATTGAGTTTGGTCTCCTGTCGCCAGACGACATCCGCAAGATGTCTGTCGCTCAGATAGTGGTCGCTGACACATACGACGAGGACGGATATCCGATAGAGTCCGGCATAATGGACCCGCGCCTCGGTGTCATTGATCCCGGTCAGAGGTGCAAGACCTGCGGAAACCGTGTCGGGAACTGCCCCGGTCACTTTGGCCACATTGAACTCGCTCGACCTGTCATGCACGAGGGCTACTCAAAGGTCATTCACAAGGTCCTGAGGGCCGTCTGCAGGGAGTGCAACCGCATCCTCATCTCAGAGGATGAGATTAGGCACTTTGTCAGGTTGTTCAAGAAGTACCCCGATGCCGGTCAGAAGACAGTGAGTGTGTCCAAGGAGATTCTCAAGCGAGCCGCAAAAGCAAAGCAGTGCCCCCATTGTGGTGCAGAACAGCTCAAACTGAAACTCGAGAAGCCAACCTCCATATACGAAGTGAGTGAGGCCGGATCAGTGCGACTCACGCCGATTGACATCAGAGGCAGACTGGAGAACGTACCGGACGACGACTACATGCTTCTGGGGATAAACCCCCAGGCTGCAAGACTGGAATGGTCGATTCTGACAGTCCTGCCAGTCCCACCAGTCACTGTCCGACCAAGCATCACCTTGGAGTCGGGCGTACGGAGCGAGGACGACCTCAGTCACAAACTCATTGACATAATCCGTATCAACCAGAGGTTGCGTGAGAACCTAGATGCAGGGGCTCCTGCTCTGATAGTGGAGGACCTCTGGGAGCTGCTACAGTACCACATCACGACCTACTTTGACAACGGAGTGAGCGGCATCCCTCCTGCCAGACACAGGTCTGGTCGTGCGTTGAGGACCTTAGCCCAGAGACTGAAGGGAAAGGAGGGCCGGTTCCGGTCCAACCTGTCAGGCAAGCGTGTTGACTTCTCTGCTCGGACTGTGATCTCCCCTGACCCGAACCTCAGCATGAATGAAGTCGGTGTGCCTGAAGAGATCGCAAAGATACTCACGATCCCTCAACGAGTGACGGAGTGGAACATTGACGAGATGAAGGAGCTAGTGCTCCGTGGCCCAGAAAGGCACCCGGGCTGCAACTACCTGATCCGTACTGACGGACGGAGGGTGGACCTGCGGTTCGTAAAGGACAGGACAATCATAGCTGACACGATCGAGTCGGGCTTCATCGTTGAACGCCACCTTGACAATGGGGACATAGTGCTGTTCAACAGGCAGCCTTCACTACATAGGATGTCAATCATGGCTCACGAAGTCAGAGTGATGCCCAATCGCACGTTCAGGCTGAGTCTGTACGTCTGTCCACCCTACAACGCAGACTTTGACGGCGATGAGATGAACCTGCATGTCCCGCAGTCCGAGGAAGCTCGGGCCGAGGCAAGGGTCCTTATGAGGGTCCAAGAGCAGATCCTGTCCCCAAGGTATGGAGGGCCAATCATAGGCGCTCTTCAGGACTACATCTCTGCAGCATTCCTGTTGACGCGCAGGTCCAGTCTATACACACTGGACCAAGTGAACCAGCTAATGGCCACTTCAAAGTTCGCAGGCGAGTTGCCTGAGCCTGCAGTCAAGGCACCTGTCCGGCTGTGGACCGGGAAACAGATATTCAGTCTCTTCATCCCTCATGACATCAACATGTCCTTCAAGGCCAACATCTGCAGAAAGTGCAAGACGTGCAAGAAGGAGGACTGCGAGAGTGACGCCTACGTCGTGATCAGGAATGGTCAGCTCCTCTTCGGGGTCATTGATGAGAAGGGGTTTGGTGCAGGCGAAGCAGACTCGTTGTTCCATCGCATAGTCAAGGACCACGGTCCGACCACGGCGAGGATATTCTTGGACTCCCTAGGTCGGCTGCTAATCCGACTGATAACTGACAGGGGCTTCTCCATGGGCCTGAACGACATCACTCTGCCGCGTGAGGTGATGCAGAGGATCAAGGTCATCCTTGAGGAGGCTGACACCAAGGTGAACCAGTTCATTGAAACATACAAACGAGGCGAGCTGGAGGCGAACCCCGGTCAGACACTGCTCCAGACACTTGAGCAGAGGATTCGGGCGGTCCTTGCCGAGGCCCGTGACTCCGCAGGTGCAGTGGCTGGGGAGCATCTCGGTCTAGAGAACTCAGCAGTCATCATGGCGCAGACTGGTGCGAGGGGGTCTCGACTGAACCTCTCTCAGATGGCTGCAGTCGTTGGGCAGCAGGCTGTGCGAGGAGAACGTATCGGCAGGGGCTACATGGGCAGAACACTGCCACACTTTGAGCGCGGCGATCTCGGTGCTCGTGCACGTGGATTTGTGACCTCCAGCTACAAGAGCGGCCTTGACCCCATCGAATACTGGTTCCACGCAGCCGGAGGACGGGAGGGTCTGGTCGACACGGCAGTCAGGACCTCAACCTCAGGATACATGCAGCGAAGGCTAATGACTGCACTGCAAGACCTCAAGGTCGAGAGTGATGGTACTGTACGGACCGCTCCCGGACGCATAGTCCAGTTCAGATTCGGCGATGACGGGGTGGATCCGAGCAAGTCTGACCATGGGCGTTCTGTCAACATAGACATGGCAGTCGAGAAAGTGGTCGGCAAGAAGACAGAGGAAGGGGGTGCTGATTGATGTCGAAGGCAGTCCTAGAGAAGCATATGGAGAAACGTTTTGAGCAGATGAGAGAGGAGCACAGGCTTCCGCCGAAGGTCCTCACTGAGCTTGAAGCGAAGGTCAAGGCAGTGGAAAGCCTCACCAAGAAGGACTTTGATGACATCTGCGAGAGTGTGGTCGATTCCTACGAGCGGTCCATGGTGGAACCGGGTGAGGCCGTGGGCACGGTCGCGGCACAGAGCATCGGTGAGCCCGGTACTCAGATGACGCTCCGAACATTCCACTATGCAGGTGTTGCAGAGCTGAGCGTGACCAGAGGTCTGCCCCGGCTCATTGAGATAGTGGACGCACGCAACAACCCCGCGACTCCAACCATGAGGATACATCTGGCGCCCGATATCGCACAGGACCAGGCCGAGGCAAAGAAAATCGCGCGGAAGATAGAGATGGTCCTCGTTCAGAGTGTCGCCAGCAACTTCTCAATCGATCTCCTCAAACAGGCTATTGTCATAAGACTCGACCCTGAGATGATGGAGGACAAGGGTCTTTCGACAGAAGACGTGGTGGAGGCGATTCAGAACAAGATCAGGGCAAAGGGTGATGTTGAGGGCGAGGAGAACGTCATCTATGTCTATCCCAGTAGTGAGGCCTTGGCGGAACTTCAACGTCTGATGGAGAAGATCCGCGAGGTCAGAGTCAAGGGGATAAACGACGTGACCCATGTCGTGATACGGAAGGAGGGTGACGAGTTTGTTCTTCTGACAGAGGGTTCAAACCTCCAAGAGGCCCTAGAAGTGGAGGGCGTCAATCCTCACAAGATATACACAAACAACCTCCGGGAGATCTACACGGTCCTTGGGATTGAGGCGACAAGAAACGCCATAATCCTAGAGGCCATGAACGTCCTCAAGGAGCAAGGACTGGACGTTGATGTCCGACACATACTACTCGTTTCGGACATGATGACCGCCGATGGCGCAATCAGACAGATTGGTCGCCATGGAATCTCTGGCTCGAAGAACAGTGCTCTGGCGCGTGCAGCCTTTGAGGTCACGATCAAGCATCTGCTTGGCGCAGGCATCGCTGGGACGAAGGACCCGCTCAAAGGCATAACAGAGAACGTGATACTCGGGCAGCTCATCCCACTTGGCACTGGGTCTATTGATTTGCTGATGAACCCACAGAGTCCAGTCACTGAGAAGTGAAGGCGTGTTCCACTGCGCAAGCATTAAAACCGGACAGCATATGGCACTACTGGTCCTAGGTCCATGAAACCACAGCAACATGATACTCAACGAGGTCGCTGAACTTGAGCCTGAATCAACCGATTGCAAGTGCAGTCAGCACGGGTGAGTGCAGGATAGGAGCAAGCTCATCCATCAAGGCGCTCCGCGCTGGTATTGTGAAACTGGTAGTAGTGGCCTCCAACTGCCCTAAGGAGGAGTACGAAGATATCAGTCACTATGCCAGTCTTACCGAAACCAAGATGTACAAGTTCGAGGGTACTTCCTGGGACCTTGGTGAAGTTGTCGGAAAACCATTCATGGTTTCCGCCATTGCCATCATAAAACCGGGTGACTCCAAGATTCTAAACATGGTATGAGGAGAGTCCTCTTGCCCAAATTCAAGCTGTCCATGGATGACATGGCTCTGATTGCGACGTTCGAGAGCATAACTGGGGTATCCGCTGTAGACGTTGTCCGTGATGACGATAGTGAGCGCCTGATATTCGTCGTGCGTGCTAAACAGCTGGGAAAGGCGATAGGTAGGGACGGCGTGAGGGTGAGGACCGCAGCTGACGCTTTTGGCCGGACAGTCGATGTCGTTGAAATGGCTGAAACTGCTGAGGACTTTGTCAAGAGTGCACTGGCACCAGCCCGCGTGGAACGCGTGAAGATAGTCGAACACAAGGACGGGAGCCTCGTCGCCAGCGTGACGGTCAAGGCTGAGGACAGAGGGGTTGCTATAGGACGTGAGGGCAGGAATGTCGCACGTGCTCGCATTCTTGCAAGGCGTCATTTTGATCTGGACAACGTTGTAATCGCCTGACACCGACCTAAACCTGAGTTGTTGTCCTCCTCTTTACTCAAGGATGCAAAGAATGCCTCAGTCGGGTCATAATGCTTTTAAGGAAAGGGTCCGCGGGTGGTCTGACCCCCTCAGGTCGAGCCATACGTGTTTTGATCCTGAGAGCTAAGAGGTAGATCACTTGACTCATTCAAAGTCGCCGCTCGGTGAGTTTGCTGCTAGGCCGCTCGCCTCCAAGCGAAGGAAGTTTGCGTGGAAGAAGCCCACTTACAAGAGCAGAGTGCTTGGCCTGAAGCGGAAAACCGACCCGCTGGAGGGAGCTCCTCAGGCACGTGGGATAGTCCTTGAGAAGGTCGGAGTCGAATGCAAGCAGCCGAACTCGGGTATTCGCAAAGCAGTCAGAGTTCAACTGTCAAAGAATGGCAAGCAGATCACTGCATTCATACCTGGCGATGGAGGACTCAAGTTCATTGACGAGCACGACGCCGTCATCTTGGAGGGCATCGGTGGCGCCATGGGTGGTGCCTTCGGAGACCTCCCCGGTGTCAGGTGGCGCATAATTAAGGTCAATGGTGTCTGCCTTGAATCGCTGATCTATGGCAAGGTCGAGAAGCCTGTACGTTAGGTGATAATCATGGCAGAAGAAGAGAAGACCGAGTCGACTCAGGCTCCTGAAGCACCAGCCCCACATTCCAAGCCTCCTCTGCTGCTATTCGGCAAATGGAACTCCACCGAGGTCCAAGTGAAGGACGTCGGTCTCGAGAGGTATATCACGCTGAAGCCTGTGCTTATCCCCCACACTGCGGGTCGACATGCAGACAAGAGGTTCCACAAGTCTGGTGTACCGATAGTGGAGCGTCTGGTGAACAAGGTCCTCAACGCAGGCGACCGTCATGAGAAGAAGATGCGGACTGGACGTAATGCTGGCAAGAAGGTGAAGGCAATCGCCTTCGTCAGGCGCGCCTTCGAGATGATAGACTTCAGGACTGGCCTGAACCCCATACAGGTCTTGGTAACCGCGATTGAGAATGCGGCTCTCGCCGAGGACACCACTCGTATCTCCTATGGTGGTATGGCCTATCCCCGCTCCGTAGATGTAGCCCCACAGCGGAGGGTGGACGTCGCATTGAGGTATATTGTAGTCGGGGCTGTGAGGACCTCGCACAACAACGCCAAGTCGCTTGAGGAATGTCTCGTCGACGAAATACTCCTCGCATTCAAGGGTGACATGGGAAGCTACGCCATTTCTAGAAAGGACGAGCGCGAGAGAGTAGCGAGATCAGCTCGTTAGAAGGCTTTGGCGCCAACATTTTACGAATCTGGCAGGTCTTGTCAGTTTCTTGCAACTATCGTTAGAATGTCCCTTTGACCAGCCCAAGTCATAAGACACACCAATTCACGGCTACTAGTTGAGAGGGCGGACAACAGCTACTGAGAATTCGGTAATCTTGGACATTCTCGAGTAGAAGCTCAAATGGCTTGAATCAGACATCTCTCTGAAGCTGGTTCGACACATTTCAGCCCCAATGAGTACGACCCCAGTGCCGTTTCTGGGAGGGCAGAAACTCCTGTGTCCAACTCTGTCCAACTTACAATGAACGGTGGCGACACTGTGTACAACTGGATTCATCCAGACAATCGTGGCATTGTTTTGTTCCTGAGAAAGCGGGGCTACAAAGTGCTTAACCTGATCGAAAGTCGTAGACCCCGAATGAATGAGAAACTGACTAGCCGGATTCAGGTTGGGGAGTATGAGTCCGATTACTGATGGATTCCGTAAGGTTTAAACCCAGACCAGTTGTTTTCCGCCTAGTTCAACCTAGTCTGAGTTGAGGTCATATGAGCAAAGAGAAAGGAAAGGCCGCAGCAGCACCAGCGGCGGCGCCTGCTACACCGAGCAAAGAGAAAGGAAAGGCCGCAGCAGCACCAGCGGCGGCGCCTGCTGCACCGGGCAAAGAGAAAGGAAAAGAGCACCTCAACCTCGTCGTAATTGGACACATCGATCACGGGAAGAGCACTCTTACCGGACGACTTCTGTACGAGGCCGGTGCACTTGACGAGAGGACCGTCGCAGCCAACAAGGCCGAGGCGGAGCGTCTTGGACGGCCTGAACAGGCTTGGGCCTTCGCGCTTGACAGGCTAAAGGAGGAGCGAGAGCGTGGCATCACTATTGACATCGCATTCTTCAAGTTCCTCACTCCAAAGTTCTACTACACTGTCATTGACGCGCCCGGCCACAGGGACTTCGTCAAGAACATGATAACTGGCGCGTCCCAAGCTGATGTCGCTATGCTGGTCGTGTCTGCCAAGAGCGGTGAGTTCGAGTCCGGCGTTGGTCCTGGTGGTCAGACCAAGGAGCATGCATACCTTGCAATGACCCTTGGAGTCCCCAGTCTCATCGTCTGTATCAACAAGATGGATGAGGTCAAGTACAGCGAGGCCCGGTACAAAGAGGTCAAGGAAGAGGTCGGAGACTTCCTGAAGAGCATAGGGTACAAGGTCGACCAGATCCCGTTCATCCCGACCTCTGCGCTAGAGGCTGTGAACCTGAAGACGAAGACCCCCGCCAAGACCCCGTGGTACACCGGACCCAGTCTGCTGGAGGCCCTCGACGCAGTGACACTCCCTCCGAAGCCTATGGACAAGCCTCTGCGTGTGCCCATCAACGACGTGTACACGATCAAGGGTGTTGGAACAGTACCAGTCGGCCGTGTTGAGACCGGAGTCATGAAGCCAGGGCAGAAGATAGTCTTCATGCCACCTAACAAGTCAGGTGAAGTGAAGTCGATAGAGATGCACCACGAAACGCTGGCTCAGGCAATACCGGGTGACAACATAGGTTTCAACGTCAGGGGTATTGAGAGGAAGGACCTCACCCGTGGAGACGTCGCCGGACCTGTCGAGAAACCTCCGACGGTCGCAACGGACTTCACAGGCCAAGTGATGGTCATTCAGCACCCGACTGCAATCACTGTGGGCTACACCCCTGTCATCCACGCCCACACTGCACAGGTCGCGGCTAGGTTCGACCAAATCACGAAGAAGATCGACCAGCGCACGGGCCAAGTCATCCAAGAGAACCCCGACTTCGTCAAGAGAGGCGAGAGCATGGTCGCCAAACTCGTCCCATTAAAGCCGTTGTGTCTCGAGAAGTACAAGGACATGCCCCAGCTGGGCAGGTTCGCAGTACGTGACATGGGTATGACCGTCGCAGTGGGTATCGTGCTCGACATCACCCCAAGGGCATAAGCGCATCAGAGTGATAACATAATGGACCGGGCCGCACGGCCCGCGTCCCTCTACTTTTTCGCCACACCATCCGAGCAGTGACTAATCATCATCGCTGTCGGTGCTCTATGCTATGCTCACAGCCCTCAATCGCAACACTGATTACGTTTCGTGGGCTCTCCAGCCCTCGACCGCTATGATGGGTGACAGTGCACGCGGCTCGACAGGCAGCCAAGAAGAGAAGCCGACAAACCCTGCCCGGTGGATCGTCTTCGTCCTCCTGACCGTGATAGGTGTCCTTGTGATATACGGCACTCTGCTCGTTTCGTCCTACGAGGTGTTCTTCGGCTACACTGTCCTCATGTTCCCACTCGTGATCTTGATGCTCTGTGCAGCGTTCCGCTGGGCGCAGGGCCATTCTATCGCACCAGTCGATGAGGCCCAAGACAGCGAAATCTTCGCCTCAATGACACGCCATGCTCTTCCTGCGCAGCAGACAGGCGGTATTGAGATGTTCCGCTGCCCAGAGTGCGGGATGTCGTTCGAACTCACAAATGCGACACAGGTCGAGGACCATGTCGTACTGTGCCCTGTGTGTGGGGTGCGCCTGTTCATAGGATAGGTCGTCCTAGGATTCCTGTCCAAACGCCACTTGGGGTCCAGTCTGTCACTTGCTGTGAGCATCTCTGTGACTTCTTGGGGGAGATGTAGCGGCCTCCTGTCATCCACAGCAGGAATGGCCAAGTCAGCAGGGGCCGCTACCCCGTCTTCACACGGCTCATCGCATTTTCTCATTCAGGAAGGCGCCCTTCCTCCTGTCCTCCTTCTCATAAGCACTAACAATGCTATGAGTCCGACACAGCCAGCTGCTCCAACAATGACGATGAGCTCAATCCCCATCGGGGGCACGGCGGTCGTACCAGTATGGCTAGGATAATCGAGTGCATCAAGAGGGTCCGTCCCTGCCAGCACTTCAGCACCGTCAAGGAAGGTGTCATTGTCACTGTCATCGTCTGTTGGACTAGTACCTATCTTGACCTCGTAGGCATCGTTGAGATTGTCACAGTCAGTGTCGATGCACTGCAGGTCTGTCCCAAGTGCTATCTCATCGAGGTCATCAAGCCCGTCGTAGTCTGTATCCCCGACCGTAACACCGAGCATCTCTAACACTGCCCGTATCTCGTTGATGTCCTCAATGTGACTGGCATTGAACTGTGACAGTGCGGCTACGTCCTGCGCGACCAGTGCGGCAAGGAGATCAAGCTCGGCCTCGTTGTTGTCCACTGCACTGACAACCTGCATGAGTAGTGTTGCATTTCCATCGACATAGGAGAAGAGCCTCTCGATATTCGTGTGGTTTCCATCAAGCCAAGACACCACCTGCTGGAGCATCGTGGCATTGTCGTCCATCTGTTGCATCACACTCTGCAGAAGAGTCGCATTGCCGTTGGACCACGCGATGAGGTACCGGATCAGGGTCGCATTCCCATCGAGGTCCTCGTAGATGGCTTCATACCAGGCTTGGGGCATGGCGGGGTAGGACAGCGGATCTAGGGGATTGGAACCATAGGCCACCTCGTACCCGTCGAGGAAGTTGTCGTTGTCAGAGTCGATACATAATGGATTCGTGCCGTAAAGAGCCTCCACCAAGTCAATCAGTCCGTCCATGTCAGTATCAGTACCATCACAGATGACAGTCACAAAGGAATCATAGTCACCGGCGTGGGTCGAGTCGTACGCATCGGCTATCGGGAAGTCCGTGGAAGATGTACAACCTGTGATGTATGCGAAGCCGTTCTCCACAGCGATTCCATATCCAGCGTCATCGCTTGAGCCTCCGAAGTAGGTACTGTGGATGAGTGACTGGCCGTCAGATGCCAGACTGGTCACAAAGCAGTCGCCGCCTCCGTTGTAGGTCGAGTCGTACGCATTGACAGTCGGAAAACCGGACGAGTCTGTAGAGCCCGTCACATAGGCCGAGCCGTTCTCTAGGGCAATCGCCGCTCCTCCTTCTTGGCCTGAGCCCCCTAGGAAAGTGCTGTAGACCAAGGCCGAGCCATTCGCTGCCAGCCTAGTCATGAAGCAGTCTCGAGTGCCGCCTAGAATCGAGTCGTACGCATTGACAGTCGGAAAACCGGACGAGTCTGTAGAGCCCGTCACATAGGCCGAGCCGTTCTCCACAGCGATTCCACATGCGATGTCTTGGGCCGAGCCGCCAAGATATGTGCTATACACCAGAGACGAGCCGCTGGCTGCCAGTTTGGTCACGAAGCCGTCGATGCTTCCACCGTAGGTGAAGTCAAAACTATTGACGCACGGGAAGCTCGAAGACTGGGTATAGCCCGTCACATAGGCCGAGCCGTTCTCCACAGCGATTCCGCGTGCTGCGTCCAGGTTCGAGCCGCCAAGATATGTGCTATACACCAGAGACGAGCCGCTGGCTGCCAGCTTGGTCACGAAACAGTCATACAATCCTCCGTTGTAGGTAGCGTCGTAATGATTGAATGTCGGGAAATCTTCTGAGCTCGTAAAGCCCGTCACATAGACTGAGCCGTTGTCAACAGCTATTCCGTTCACGCCTTCCCGATTGGAACCCCCGATGAAGGTGCTGTAGATCAAGGACTGACCGTCGACCGCTAGCTTCGCAATGAAGGCGTCACAGTCCCCAGTAAGGACCGAGTCATAGGCATTGATTGTTGGAAAGTCGGAGGAGTATGTTTCGCCGACCACATAGACGAAGCCGTTCTCCGCGGCAATCGCATATCCGAAGTCGTAGCCTGAGCCCCCGATGAAGGTGCTGTAGACAAGAGACTGACCGTCTGCCGCTAGCTTCGCAATGAAGGCGTCATTGTCCCCACTGAGGGCTGAGTCATAGGCATTGATTGCCGGGAAGTCGGAGGAGTATGTCTCGCCGGTCACATAGACGAAACCGTTCTCCACAGCAATCGCGTATCCGGAGTCGTAGCCTGAGGCTCCGAGGAACGTGCTGTGAATAAGAACCAGAGGATCGACAACGAGTTCACGGGTCACATCGTATTGACCAACTGAGAGCCCTATGGCGTTATCACCACGGGGTTCGAAAGTGCACTCAATACTGACAATCCTACTGTCCTCTTGATATACCATGAGTCCGCTGTCTGTGAGTACGACCCCATTCATCGCCACAGCCACAGAATCATCATTCACATCAATCGTGTCTGCGTCTGGATACCTCATCTGTATCAGCGACGGGTCCATCCGAGGCGTAACAGCAAACTGGTACTTGAGGCTCCCATCGAGAAACCCGTACACGAGATCAATTCCCGGGTAGATGTCCGAGTATCTCAGGACTGCACAATCCCTGAGCCCCATTCTCCATCCACTTGGGTCATTCCCAAACATGTAGTTTGTCACAGAGCCCGTTTCCTTGTCACCGACAGGCATGATTCCCGCACTCCCAGGGAACCCAAGCCTGAGCAGCGTGTCTCCAACGACGTACCACACCTCAGACTCTCCGAAGTAAGCGATGGGGTCGACGCCTCTGCGCGCCACGTAGTAGATGCCATCTTCGACAGACGCCGAGGGCGAGAAGTGCATCATGTCCAGTGTTACATCCCTGTTCCCTGTGCCATCGTCCGTAGTGCTCGTCGGCCCCGGCGTGTCCTCATGAAACACCGGCTGGGCGCCCATGAGCGACGGCACCATAGAGCACACGGACAAGAGCAATAGCACTGCTGCGATCACTGCAGAGT
>CAZVZC010000036.1:0-20858 GCA_964631415.1 uncultured archaeon
TGTCCATCCCGTTTCTCCCTGATAGGTCGGTGTACTTAAAGTTCGTAAATAATCACGAGGGGTAGAATATGCCTCTAGCTGTTTTCTTCCTCCTATGACTTTACCCTGTCCTTGTTGAGGCATAATAGGTATAGGCTCAATTAGTCCCACACTCCAGCCAGGCACAGCACATAAGCTGGTTGTCTGCATTACTTCTTCTTTAGTTAATCCTTGATGGTTACGATCGGTATAGGCTTGAGGGAAATAAACAAGATTAGGAGTATCCACTGCTTGACGCACCCTATCCCATATCCAGATCGGTTCACCAGTATTTACACGAACCGGTATATCAGCGTCAGTAGAATTTTGTTTTGTCTGGATAATTTTTCCCGCTGCGGCATGTTTAAGAACGGCAGTTTTTACCCGATCAATAAGTTGTGAAGTAGGCATTGCGATCGGCGTTAACTGAAGCTGAGTAAATCCTTGTCGCATTTTCCTATCAACCAATTCCTTATTGCGTGTAAATACTTCTTGCAGCTGTTCTTGAGTTGGTACAGGATACTCTTTTCCGTCAATTCCAATCACCCCTAAACTCTCCAATCGTGGAAGAAGGGTTAGAATTCCTGTCCGGTTCAATGCGGTAATGGTGCGAGCATACTCCTTCTCAAGAGGGAATAATCTGGCATTATGCTGGTCAGCCTTTCCCTTTCCGTTCATAGTGATGATGCAGCCTCTGAGAACCACTGTTTCGAGAAGAGAGTCTAATCTGTATTTCGTACTCACATAGAGGGAGAGCCAGAGCGAGCAGCCAGATGGACGAGGAGAGTTGCTGGACAGTCTGGCGTCGATGTGTAACATAATATACGACCAGCGCGCGCTGAACACGACCCTTGGGCGCGCATTTCCCAAGCCGTCCATGAAAATGAGTTGAAAAGAATGAGCACAAATCAAGAGCGTAACGCCAGCCTGCCAGTCAGAAGCGACCTAACACTGATGTATACCGCCTCTTTCATAATCGCCATCCTCATGGCGGCTGCGTCCGTCGCCGGCCTCATGTACCGCACCATCATCTACCCGACGGACGAGTTGCTTCGTACGTTCGTGTCCAATGACGTGGTCAATCTCTTCGTCGGCCTGCCAATCCTGCTTGGCTCAATGTGGCTGGCACGGCGTGGCAAGCTAATCGGGTTGCTCTGCTGGCCGGGCGCGCTTCTGTTTGTGCTTTACAACTACATAGCCTACATCTTTGCTCTGCCACTCAACGTGGCGTTTCTGCTGCATCTCACACTGGTCATGTTGAGCGTATACACTTCCATAGGCCTCGTTGCAAGCATTGACGGAAAAGTGGTACAAGAATCGCTCACTGGTGCTGTGCATGAGAGAGCAGCCGGAGGGGTTCTGGTTGGGCTGGGGCTCCTGTTTTTCTTGCTTGTCATTGGTGTTGTAGTCAATGCGCTCATCAGCGGGATGCCGATTGCCGAAACGGAGCTTGCGGTCAACACTTCAGATTTCTTGATTGCGCCCGCGTCGGTCATTGGTGGCGTACTGCTTTGGCGGCGTAAAGAGTTGGGGTATGTGATCAGTCTGGGGCTGCTCTTCCAGACCAGCATGTTATTCATCGCGTTGATCATCTTCCTGCTACTACAGCCATTCTTGACCACTGCGCCATTCGCTCTGGTCGATGTTCTTGTGGTCTTTGCTATGGGCCTGATTTGCTTCATCCCCTTCTTCCTCTATGTGCGGGGCGTAGTGTCGAAACGTAATCTGTGAACCAACACCCATCTCTAAGGTAACCCGAGGTCACTACGTATCGGCGGCCCATCAGGTCTGCCAACCTGATTCGTCTGGCAACGACCACCAAGCAGACCCTTGAGATTGGTCATATGTCCATTTCCGTCCTCGATAGGAAGAACCAAGAAAGCTGTTGCAGTACGTGCTACAGAATCCTTGGAAACGGACTGCAGAATGACAGATGATAGCACAGACAGTCAACCGCTCATGCCCGCACTGTTCATTGGTCACGGATCCCCGATGAATGCAGTCGAGGACAACGAGTTCGCTGCAAACTGGGCCAGCATCGCGCACTCCATCCCACGACCAAGGGCCATTCTCTGCATATCCGCGCACTGGACTTCGAGAGGCACCTTTGTTTCTGCTGCTTCTGAACCCGAAACCATCCACGACTTCTACGGTTTCCCTAGGAAGTTGTATGAGATTGAATACCGTGCCCCCGGAGCACCAAGACTGGCCGAACAGATAGTGCAACTTGCGCACTCGACCCGCGTTCGAGTCCATGAGTCGCGAGGTCTCGATCATGGGACATGGGCGGTACTCAGAAGGATGTATCCAGAGGCCGATATTCCTACCCTCCAGATGAGCCTTGACCTCAGCCTAAAGCCATCATTGCACTACAGGCTCGGAAGGGAGCTTCTCAGTCTTCGCAGAGAGGGAGTGCTAATCATTGGAAGCGGCAACATTGTTCACAATCTAGCACTGGCCATGGATACTGAGCAAGCGTACCCCTGGGCTCTTTCGTTCGACAGGGAAGCCGCTGCAATGATAGATATCGAGGACCATGATGCACTGATCGACTACAGGTCACTCCCAGACTCTAACAGGGCCTTCGTCACAGATGAACACTACCTGCCTCTACTATACGTTTTAGGAACAAAGGAGCGACACGAGCACGTATCGCATTCAGCCATGCGCGTCGTCCTAGCCAGTATTTCCATGCGGTGCATATTGATTCATTCATGATTGCAGCTGCAAGAATAACGCCGAGCAGCAGGCAGGTTCGATTGGCGGGCTCACCGGGCTTAAGAACGAGTTTCCACTCTTCCTTCTCAGGTTCGGCATCGATTGAACCCGGTGTATGTGCTGGAAGCACAGGTCAGCCTGCGCTGTGAGTGATTGGCTTGTCCATCAGCTGCTTTGCTTAGTTCACCCAAATGCAGCCCTCAAGCCCGTCTCATTTATCTGTAGTGAGCACACCACTTGAAGGCGGTATCACGCTGTGTGGTCCGGAGGCTGAACGTAGATTGAGTATTGAAATACGCCCGTTCGACCTGATTCACGGGTCGCCAAGTGGTTGGTCGAGATATCATGAGTTTTGGAAGGACCTGACCAAAGAGTTCTATCCCGAGCAACCCCCGATGGACATGAACACATGGAAACGCATGCTGCTGGCAGACCTAGGTGAGATAGACATGGTTGCATATGAAGCCGTAGACCTGCAGCAGAATGAAAGAATCGCGGGGTTCTTTCGACTGTGGTTTTCGAAGGAATCCTCTCCCTCCTACAGAGGCAACGAACACATCTGTAATCTCGCCGGGATTTCGGTGCGCAGTGAATACCGAAGGAGGGGCATAGCGACTAAGCTTCTGCCAGCGGTATATGATGAAACGAAGGGACATGGACGACGATCGGTGACTGGGTCCATTCTGAATGAGGCCGGACGCATTCTTGTTGGGAAGATTGGCGGAAAAGAAGCACTGGAAATGCAGGATAACCGCCTCCATCTCGATGACGTGGACTGGAACATGGTCAGTCAATGGGTTGAGGAGGGCCTGAAACGTTCTCCTGGCACGCGCATTGAGTTCTTTCGCTCCATTCCTGATGAGATGCTTGAGCAGTATTGCGATGTGTTTACTGAGGTGTCCAACCAAGCACCCCGCGACGAACTGAGAGTCGGCGACCAGATTGTCACTCCTGAATCTTGGCGAGCCAGAATGGAGAAGTACGCTGAAGCAGGGATGAAGTACCTCGCAGCGTTGACCATAGAAGAAAACGGGGTCATTTCTGGTCTGACCGATGTGGCTTGGTACCCATCCCAACCATCATTCTTAATGCAGTCGTTCACTGGAGTCCAAGAGAAACATCGTGGCAGAGGACTGGGCAAGTGGCTCAAGGGTGCGATGCTTCTTAGAGTCAGAGATGAGTTCCCTAGTGTGATCACAGTCTCTACACAGAATGCTACATCAAATGACCCAATGCTGCATATCAACAGGCAGCTGGGATTCAAGCTGTATAGGGAGATTTACGTGTTCCAGATGGAGCTCAGGAAACTCAAGAAGTATCTTGGGAGATGACGAATGATAGCCGGGGACACCCCTCTCTCTGGTCTGCTCTCTCTTCTTCTGTCGATTCTTTCAATGAAAACCAAAGCCGGCTTATTCTTACGACCTGTTCGATCTCCGCAGAGGGATAATGGGATGGGAATAGAACAGATTGAGGCAGCGAAGTCCGGGACACCACACAACGCACTGGACATCATCAAACGAGCAATGATACTTCATGGTGCCCTTGGGTACACCAAGGAATGCCATAGGCGCAACTTACGGAAAACGGCCTTTCACACAAATGAGGCGCCCTTTCACTCGACGAGTTCGAGTTATAGGTTGATATCCAAGTAAGCACGCTGAATACTGGTGCCATTATGAACGATGACGCCCTGTCCTACTACTCCTCGCAGAGCGCGACAACCAACCCGGGGAGGTTCAACCGTCTGTATGAGGACCTGCCGGAATCGATTGCCGACCTCTGCAAGGTCTGCCAGAATGTGTTGATACACAAGTACCGATTGAAGTACAATGGACGGAGATCGTACGGAATCACACTCAAGGATGTCGAGCGTTCAGGGCGCATACCCGCAGATGAATACAATCTGGTCAAGACCGAAGATATGCTAGCAGTTCATCAGAGCATCAGGCCCGGTCCCATCTTGCCAGAACGTCGTCCAATCGACAGAGCAGTAGGCAACTGTCGTCACTACGCCGTGCTACTCACGTCTTTCCTCCGCCACAGAGGAACGCCGGCCAGAGTCAGGAGCGGCTGTGCAGCATATCTGACACCTGAGCAGCCCGGATTCTTCATGGACCACTACATCACAGAGTACTGGGACCGTGGCGAAGAGAGGTGGATTCTGGTCGATTCTCAGATTGACACGAAACAGAGAAAGGATTTCAGAATCGACTTTGATACAAACGACATCCCACGAAACCGATTCCTTGTGGGCGGTGTCATGTGGAAACTCTACCGGGAAAAGAAGGCAGATCCCAACAGGTTTGGCATCTTCGGGTTTACCGGTCCGGGCTACATTAAGTTCAAGCTCGTCAATGACATCATCTGCCTGAACAAGGAGGAGGTACTGCCATGGGATGGGTGGGGACTTGCTGCCAAGGACTTCTTGACTCTTACGAGAGATGACCTCAAGCGACTTGACGGTCTCTCTGACCTCTCTGCCGCGGTTGACAACTCAGGGTTCCGGGAGATGAGGGATACCTATGAGAGCAGTGATGACTTGAGGAGGCCCTCCGACTACAGGCATGTCAGATGGGTAATGCCAGAATGAATGCTCATCGTCTGCTGGGCAGAGCCGGAACGGCGTAGGAGCCACCCCTTGGGATCATGTCTGTTTCGGGTTTGACAAGGATTCCCAGATTCGACGCAACGTTGCCAACCCTACAAGACCTCGTGAACCGAAGCGCGGAAGAATCGTGGATCGGTTCAAGCCCCCGCATCAGAGAGAACTTGCCACTTCAGCCCGAATCTGTGATGGGATATGATGCGTACTATGCTGC
This sequence comes from uncultured archaeon, assembly GCA_964631415.1. Classification (GTDB taxonomy): domain Archaea; phylum Asgardarchaeota; class Thorarchaeia; order Thorarchaeales; family Thorarchaeaceae; genus OWC5. Next base: position 5,559 of record CAZVZC010000036.1, read on the forward strand.
GACAACGCCGATTGCTCAATAACTCCACGACTTCACTTTCAGAATATGGTTCCTAGTCGTGAGCCTGTCGCTCTACGTTATTTCGCGGCTCTGATACCTGGCTGCATGTTTTATCAGCATGCAGGTGGTGGTAAAGACTATGGCTGATGAGGCGTTCTACAGAATCCTCTTTGTTGCACTGTATGCACTATTCTTCAGCGTGAGAGGTTATTACCGATTCGTAAAACCGAAACTTGCTGAACCAGAGAAAGCTGAGATGGAACGGAAGGCCTTGGGAAAGGCAGAAGCAGCCATCAGCTTTGCTGTTCTTGGGTACTTTGGCTCTATAATCCTGTACATGCTAAATCTGTCATGGTTCGCGTGGACACAGATAGCTAGCTATCCAGAGTCTGTACGGTGGGTTGGTGCCCTAGTAGCACTAGCAAACATACCTCTGTTGGCTTGGATTCATCGAACACTAGGCCGACAATACTCAGCCTGTCTACGGATAAAGGAGAGTCACTCATTAATCACAGTTGGACCGTATGCAAGAGTTCGCCATCCAATGTATACCGTGTTGAACGGTTTCTCGCTGGGTATATCTCTCGTCACTGCCAACTTCCTCATTGTCTGTTTCGCGATACTCCTTATCATTACGTTTCCGTTCGTGGCGAGAAAAGAAGAACAGATGATGCTTCAGGCATTTGGTGACGAATACCGGGAGTATATGGAGCGGAGTGGTCGATTCTTCCCGAAGATATCCAGAAACAAAAAGGACTAAGATGTTTCTCAGGAGCTGATGTGAAACAAACCTAGTGCGAAACACGGTTGTGACATCTCAGGACAAGATGCTTCTCAGGTTTGGCTGCTGTTATGACGGTGCAAGGGCCGCAGGCAACAGAGAGGTGCCATTATCTCTTCTACAATGTTTCTCTTCGGATACGTGAAATGCCCCAGTCAGGGCGTGGTCCTTAGTTGGTCTCAACTTCCTCGCGCTGTCGTCTACACAATGGGAACTGGACAAGACCCAAGCAGACGCATAGGCCCGCCCCAATGGTGCTGTGATGACTGGCGTCACCGTTCGTAGCTACTACGCTCAACAATCATGACCCAGACCACTTGCAGGTATAGCAGGCTCGTATCTTGTGGGATTGGAAAGGGACTAGGGTGCCTCTGATTTGAGGAGAGATTTCGACCGGCGAAGCAGGACAACAATGACCACGACCACAGCGACTACTCCGGCGGAGAGGGCCAGTGCAGCAAGGCTCATGTCAGTTCCGGTCGGAGTCCCGGTAGTAGTCTCGGTCGTAGTCACGCTTACACGGATGGCAAACACGCCAGTCAATGTGTTGCCATAAGGGTCGGAGGCAGTGACTGTGACTCCGTATCTCCCAGACGACAGAGTCGTTGCGTTCGTCAGATGGCCCGAACTGCTGATGGCGAAATGTACTGTGTCATTGATCAGCCACAACACAACTCCAGAGAGGTCGAAAGCCTCCAAATGGTAGTCAAGAGAGACCCCGTAGGAGAGAGTCTTGTCTACAGGTTGCACCAGCCAACCGGGTGGGGTTGTGTCCTCCACCACGATGGTGATTGTTGCCGCACAGTAGTTGTCGTAGAAGTCGTAGATTCTGACCTCTAGACCATATTCACCCACCTGCAGAGGAGTAGCATTCGTAATCGCGTAGTGAAATCCTGTGAGGTCAATGACCCCATAGACTTCGAAGTGTACCGTATCATTGATCCATATGGAGAGTAGCCCTGACAGGTCATAGGCATGGAATCCGTAGCTTAGCCGTTCCCCGAACTCTGCTACCATGTCAAGAGGGACTATGACCCAAGTAGGTGGCGAAGTGTCCTGCACAGACACCTCGAACAGGGCAATCGTACAGTGGTCGTAGCTGTCGTTTACTCTCACCTCAAGACCGTACACATTGACACTCAAGTCTGTGATATTGATGATTACGCCCGCATTGTCTATCGCGAAGTGGACTGTGTCATTCACCCACCAGTCGACAGCACCGGAAGGATCAGTCGCATTAAGATCGTACCTGAACTCACTTCCGAACTCGACAACCTGGTTCTCAGGCACTTCCACCCAAGCAGGGGGGAGGATGTCATGCACCACGACTGTGAATGCAGCAGTGAGTGTGTTTCCAATCGTGTCATTGACCCAGACCTGCAGTCCATAGATTCCTACGGGCATGACAGCCAAGGATGTCACCACACCGTCATCACTAATGTCAAAGTGCGCAGTATCATTGAGCCACCATTTGTGGAGACCTGACAAGTCAGAAGCACTCAGTTCATAGTGCAAGATACTGCTTACGTCACACACCTGATCGACAGGTGGAATTATCCAGTGTGGTGCAACAGTGTCAGATACTCGAACGAAGAAAGTAGCTGCCTGCTCATACCCGATTGTGTCATTGACCCGTACTTGTAACCCGTATTGACCCGTTGTTATCATGGTTGCGTTCGTTATGACGCCACTATGGTCAATACTGAATCTCAGGGTGTCGTTCAACCACCACGTATCTATACCTGAGAAATCGGTGGCATTCAAATCATAGATGAGAGGGTCACCAAGTTCAACAATCTGATTCGTAGGCGTCTGCACCCATATTGGCGGCGCTCCTGTCACTACGTCAATCTGGATGTCTGCATGCAGTTGGTTTCCTGCTGTGTCATTGACGAATATCCTCAGTCCATAGACACCCTCAGGAACTAGTGAAGAGTTCGTTACTATTCCAGTTCCATCAACATGCCAGTAGCTCGTACCATTGAGCCACCACATGTCTATGCCTGACGAGTCAGATGCATTCAGGTCGTATCTGAATGCGGCTCCGAATTCAATCATTAGGTTGACTGGGACTTGGTCGAAGGTTGGAGCGGTCGCATCGATGCTCATCTGCCGTGTGGATGAGAACTTTCCAAGATCGCCGCCAGTATCATTTGTGGCAACCCTCCAGTACCAGGTCCCATCAGGGAGAGGGGTGACCAGAGTGTGGCTTGTTGCACCAGTCACGGTCACATTCAACAGGTCAACAGAGTCGAAACTGGATGTTCTGTCAATCTGTAGAAGGTATCCTGAAGCACCTGACACCTCTGACCACTCGAACGTGGGTGTGCTGTCGTTCGTTAAGATGCTATCACTAGGCGTCAGAAGCAAGGGCGGGTCAAGCACTGTTGTAAGACTGATCGACAACTGCGACAAGACTGGAGTCCTCAGATGATCGGCGTTCGTCAGTACGCTCTTCCACACGAGTTGCCGTCCAGAATAGACGAAGTCGTGTCGTACTCCAGACAGGACCGTTTCCCAATGCAGACCGTTGTCTGGAGATAGAGAGAATGTGATCGCACACCCGGCTGGCTCAGTGCCGGTCCAGTCAAGTGTGGCGTGTGACAATGAGGATGATTCAGGACCATTGAATACGGTCGTTGATTGTGCCACTGCCAAGGCTTCAAACTGCCTATGCCTACTCCGTCTCACCTCAGCAATCCTCAGACCAAATCCATAGTCTGCAACGTAGGCATACTCACCATCGACACATATTCCATAGATGCTATTGCAGCTCAGCCCTGTCCTAGCATACAGAGTGGGGTTAGCCGGATCTGTGACGTTGACCACATCAAGATACGCGTACCCGGATGAACCTGAGTTCTGACCCACATAGGCCAGACCCCCAGAAACGTCGATTCCCCATGCCGGACTGGGCGTACTGTGAGTAGCAAGATATGTCGGATCTGCTGGGTTTGAAATGCTGAGAATAATCAGACCTGTATTGCCATCCGCTACATAGGCTACGTCACCACTCACGAACACACCATCTGCATTGCCAGGAGTGTCGTAGACCTTCAAGAGATTGGGCTTGCTTGGGTCAGTGATGTTGACAACCGCCAGACCTCCGCCATGACAGGCAACATACGCATGATTACCATCGATGAAGACTGAGTATGCAAGTCCGCCCGTAGGACATGTGGCAACCAACGAAGGAAGAGACGGATTGACGATATTGAAGACAAGAAGCCCAGCCCAATCATCAGCCATGTAAGCATAATCACCATCAACATGGACTCCTAGTCCATTTGCGCCAGTAGTGTAGCTTCCTATGATGGAGGGATTGGCTGAATCACTGATATTGATGACCTGCAACCCACGGAACTCACTGGAGCCACATGCAACATAGGCACAGTGTCCTGACACATAGACATCACGACACCAACCCCATGTTGTCACGTTTCCTACGTGCTTTGGGGACTCAGGATCAGTTACATTAACGATTACTAGCCGTCCTGTGTCCGCCACATAAGCGTAGCTTCCCGAGATGAAGACATCCCAGACAATGTAGCTTGGCGTGACGTAGGTTCCTGCCGTTGTGGGAGGTGTTGGATCACTTATGGCTACGATATTGATATACCCGGACACCTCGTCTACCACATATGCATATCCTCCAGATACGCAGACAACGTCAGAATGGCCTTCACCCCAAGATTCGGCTTGGACGATCTTGAGAGGATTGCTGATGTCGATGACCACTAGCTTCTTCAGCCAGCTAGCTAGGTATGCATAGTGACCATCAATCTGCAAGTCCCAGATGCGCTCTGTCAGATAGAGTCCACCTACAGCATGAGGGTTATGAGGGTCACTCACATCCTTCACATCCACGGATTCAGCATCGCCGGCAACCAATACATACATACCAAAGGCGGCAATCGCTCTATGGTTTCCGTCAGTTGGCGTGGAGGAAACTATCGCTGGATGGACAGGGTCAGTAACATTCACGATTCGTACGTAGAAGGCCTCGGCCACATAGGCATAATCGCCTGAAACACACACCGATTGAAAACCCCAGAAGGGTTCATCAACGGGTACAGTCGAAACCAGAACTGGTTTTGATGGATCCGTTATGTTCACAATCCGAAGGCCTGCAGTGCCACTTGCACAGTATGCATAGTTCCCTGAGACACTTAGGCGACCTCCACCAGATGCCCCGTTAGGAAGAAGAACGGGGTTTGTCGGGTCTGTCAGATCCACTACTCTGAGGGTGGAACCGGCGGCATACTTCGTTGCCTCGGAAACATAGGCAAAATCACCTTCCACGCAGATGAATCCACTCACAGGGGCACTGCCTAGAGGCGTTGGATGAACAGGATCAGTTATGTTCAGGACATGAAAACTCCCGTCAGTGACATACATGTACTCGCCTTCGATGGCTATGTCAACAACCACACCCGCAAAGGAGTAACTCCCCTCCAACGTAGGTTCTCGGGGCGGAAGTTTCACACTTCCAGACCCCCAACCCGTCGCATTCGTTTGCATTACATCCATGAAGGTTGTTGTTGTGAAATCCTCTGCAAAAAAGCTGGTTTCCGCATTGACAGGACTTGGCATTAGAAGAAGCCCGAAGACCGCTATGAAAACGGCAACCAGCCTCAGACTGCCAACGTCTTTACAAGAACGCCCTACCATTACAGTTGAATCTCCCAAGCGACCATCTGGAAAGCTGCAGTCATTGGCAATTGCTGGTTCGAGTGCCATGAGTATCTAGGTCTTAATGGAATCAAGTTTCCCAGTTGCTAATCATAGAATTGCCGATTTGTCTTAAACTTGTTGTCCTCTGGCCGGTCCCCTGAGCACTGTGTGCCATTCGTGATGACAAGAAAGCAGCGACCGCACCCATATGCACCCATGAACCATGCCAAGCTAACATCAAGAACGATTATACCGGAATCTCCGCCCAGCTTCTCATCTTCGTAGTTCTTTGATGTCTTCGCCAGAGAGCTTCAACCTGAACACGTGTTCGAACTTGTCGAGCTTGGGTCGAATCACATAGCGGCAGTAGGCCTGGTTGGGGCTTCGACGATAGTATTTCTGGTGATACTCTTCTGCAGGATAGAACCTCGTGAATGATCTAATCTCTGTCACGATTGGCTTCTTCCAGACACCGCTGGCATTGACTCTCGCCTTTGCGGCCTCAGCAGTCCTTCTCTGTTCTTCATTATGGTAGAAGATCACAGAGCGATACTGAGTGCCGATGTCGTCGCCCTGACGGTTCAGAGTCGTTGGGTCATGGACTGTGAAGAAGACCTCCAGCAGTTCATCGTACGTTATCTGTTGGGGGTCGTATTCGATCTGGCAGACCTCGGCGTGACCTGTCGCGCCTGTGGACACCTGCTCGTACGAGGGGTTCTCAAGCTGCCCGCCTGAGTATCCCGAAACCACAGAGGTGACACCCCTTAGCTGCTGGAATACGGCCTCTGTACACCAGAAGCAGCCTGTACCGAATGTGGCGAGTTCCATACCTCTACTCCTCCCGAGCGTTATTCAATGATTGGAAAGAGGAATTCTTGGGCGACTCATGATTCAGCCACCAAGCAAGAGCATTACACTCCCCTTCTGGGGTACACAATGGATCTCCGGTTTCTCATGGGTCGCGAGAGTTCTTGGGTGCAATCATCTGGTCGAGAAACCTTCAGAGCATTGACGACAGAGTATCCGATGCACAGTCTGGCTCGAATACGAAGGGGTTGAATCCTCGACCGATGACTCCTCTGATCTCTTCAATACGAGCCTTCTTGACCTCATCACTGTACAACCACTTATGTTCCGGTTTTGGAGTCACGCCGAGTTCGTCACACTTCTTGACAATGTCCTTCACAGTCTGATAGGTTTCCTGACGCGTCTTTCCTTCGGGTTTGATCTCATTAGAGTGCATCAAGAGTCCGTATGCAGGGCTGTTGTCGCCCAAGTACCACTTGCTCGGAGCATGTCCGTACTTCGCGAAAGGTGCGAACCCATGGCCCATTAGAAGTGATTCAATCTCGTCGATTGTGTGCTGCAGATTTGCCAGGTTTTCATCATGAAACCCATAATCCTCGAACAGAGATATCTGCATTCCAGTATTGGGATTCCGCTTTGCCATCTTGATTCTGAAGTCCTTCAAATGCTCAAGTCTTGCTTTCTCAAGGCGTCTGATGTGGGGGTCAAAGAGCTCCAGTTCGAAATCCTCGGGAAACTCCATCATCAACAATGGGGGTTTTAGATCTTCCCGGATATCCTTGTGGGCCAACACAATTGCTTCACTGTACTTCACAGGACATTTCGTTTCTATCATCTGCAGGATGAACTTGCCAAGAGCATCATAGTCATCAAACTCGACGATGGCACCCACCAAAGACTCGTTGGACTCAGGTTTGACGGCCAATCTCAACTCCGTGATGAAACCCATTGTGCCATGGGAACATGCCACGTCATGAATAGTGACCTTCTTCTTGTTTAGTCGGTCCTCGAGCTCTGCGTCCTTGCTCTTCACGCCCTTCCTATCAACGGTCAGACGACTCCCATCATAGAGGACCATCTTCACGCGGATCGTGTTATCCCGCATCGTGCCGTTGACCCAGGCATCATTCCCACCGCCATCTGTGCTCAGGAGCCCGCCAACCGTGGCGATGTCTCTGCTGCTCGGAGTCATGTGGAAACGCATTCCCATTGGCTGGAGAAACTCGTTGATCTTGTCGGGTGTGACTCCGGGCTGAACATCAATATAACCCCGGTCCTTGGAAACTCTCAGGATCTTCTTCATCTGAAGACTGCTTATCATGACTCGTTCTTCGTTTCCACCGGTGCAAGCACCGCTGAGACCCGAGCCACCTCCCTTAGGAGTCACGCTGAATCCATTCGCCTTTGCGTGTGCTACAGTGGCTACTACTTCCTGTTCGGTCTTCGGATAATATACGCCCTTGATTCTGTCAAGATTGAGCCTGTAGTACATGCTGGCATTGGCCCCAATCGCAACATCTCTAATTCGCAACCACTTGACGCCTCCGTCGAGTGAGATTCACAGTGACTCAACGTTGCTACTCATGGCAGGCAACTATGTCTCTCAATGAAACTAGCAGAGTAGCCTGTCCGAAAGGCCGAGTTCTTAATAATATAGTGTTCAAACAAGGATTAACCATTGTAGAGATGATACATATAGCGGTCTGCGTACATTCAACAATCCCCTATCTCCCTTAATTCGCAACATCCCGAAAGTGATTAATACTACTTATAGTGGTCGCCACATGATAGAATATGGTAACCAAAGAAGAGGTTCTCAAGAAAGACAAGAAGTACTGCCTCCACGGCTGGGGTTACTCTCCCATCGTGCTGGTAGAAGGACACGGCGCAATCATCAAGGATATCGATGGCAAGGAATACATCGATGCCCTTGGGCAGACAGCTGGAGTACTTGGAATTGGACACTCCCATCCGAAGTATGTCAAGGCTGTTCAGGAGCAAGTGGCGAAGATCTCCCACACGTTGACAATGTTCACGAACGCTCCGCGGGCTGAGCTAGCCAAAAGACTGTCAGACATTGCCCCAGGAACGATGAAGGGCAAAGCAATGTCCTATTTCGCGTGCGGTGGAACGGAAGCCAACGAAGGTGCTCTGAAACTCGCCATGCAAATAACAGGAAGACATGAGGCCATCTCAGTTCACTATTCCTACCATGGTGGCTCCCTTGCTATGATGAGCCTTTTGGGTCAATCATACATAACAGGGGGGTATCCAAGGTTCCCGGGATTCAGCCAAATCCCGAATGCATACTGCTACCGATGCGAATTTGGACAGACCTACCCAGGCTGCGACTTCGAGTGTGCAAGAGCTCTGGAAAAGCAAGTCAAGTATGGAGCCAGCAAGGATGGTGTGGCCGCCTTCATACTAGAACCAATTCAGGGCAATGGTGGACATCAGTGCCCTCCAAGCGGCGAGTACTTCAAGATCATCAGGGAAACATGTGACAAGTACGGTATCATGTTCATAGCTGATGAGATTCAGACAGGAATGGGACGAACCGGTAAGATGTGGGCATGTGATTACTACGGTGTGACACCAGATATCTTCACAACCGCGAAAGCACTAGGCGGTGGGCTGCCCATCTCTGCGACCGTCATAAAGGCTGATCTTGTCCCAGAGGATCTGCTGCAGAAGCAGTGGCACATATTCACCTTCGGAGGAGGTCCGGTGCTATGTGCAGCTGGAAATGCAGTTCTTGATGTCATGCAGGAAGAGAAGCTTGAACAGAAAGCCGCAAGACAAGGCGCAAGGATGACCAAGCGCCTCAAGGAGATGGAAAACGAGCACCCACTGATAGGCGAGGTCCGAGGACCAGGACTGTTCATAGGAGTGGAGTTGGTCAAGGACAAGAAGACAAAGGAACCCGCGATTGAGGAGGCAGGAAAGGTCTTTGCCATGTGCCTCGACCGTGGCGTCTTCTTTGGCGTTTCGAACATCGGTGGCGTTGGCAACATCATAAAGATCAAACCACCTCTCGCAATCCCCGACGATCAGGCTGACAAGTGCCTAGACGTGCTTGGAGATGTCCTCACGGAAATCGAGAAGTAAACAAGAAGGAGAACTTCAAACCCTTTCTAGCGGAAGGAAGGTGGTCAAGCCCATATCTTGGCCACCCTCCTACTTCTTTTGTGGCGGAATAGATCCCTGTTCCCTATTGTCCCGAACTGTGTTCCTCTTGAAAGGAAAAGCCGTCAGGCAGCATTGGCATAGACACAGAGCAACTGAAGAACAGCGCCGACCCACTGACAATGCGACCCGGGCGGCAAGGTCTGCCATCAAAACACATCACTGGTCCAGACCTTTCCAGAGTTTTTCGAGTCGATGACGAGTTAAGCAATCGGTTGTATCTTCTTGAGTCCAGTAAACCCGTGCTTACTAGTTAAAGAGGTATATGAAAAGAAACTCCACGGGATAGCATAATACTTAAGTAATCGGCGAAGTTCCGCAACGTTCTAGGTATGAACTTGGCCGAAACCGTAAGTAAACAGTATGGACTATGGCAGAATGTCCTGCTAGGCCTGGCTTTCATGGCGCCAGCGCTTTCTTTCTTAGCAACATTCAGCCTAGTGCTAGCGGCCGGCTTTTCCTGGGTATCAATCCCACTGGATTATCTTATTGCAGGAATTGCAGCTACTATCACAGCCATCAGTTTTGGAGAACTTGTAAAGGCCTATCCGAAGGCGGGTAGCATTTGGAGCTTTGCGGACGAAACAGTAGGGCCGAAGTTTGGGCAGCTTTCAGTCTGGGTGTACCTACTAGAACTGATTGTTGCTCCGGCTGCAGCCCTCATCCCCGTTGGCTTCTTCACAAGCTACTGGCTCGGGATATCGCCTTGGATTGTCGTTCTGGTCTTTACAATAGTAGTGATGCTCCTTGCTCTCTCTGGCAAAGTATTGAGCATCAGGACAATCGGGATTCTCTTCCTTGTTGAGATGGGTATCCTCCTTGTGTTCGCCGGGACTTCGATTGCGTGGTCCTTGGCTTCTGGCAGTTACGCAGTAATAGCGACAATAGCTTGGACGCCTGAGGGGTCCCTCTTTGGATTCGCAGGTATAATGATTGGAGCAACTGTCGCAATCTTCTCATACATCGGATATGAATCGTCAGCGACGATGTCTGAGGAAACCGTAGAACCAGCCAGAAACATTCCGAGAGCGATTGTCCTTTCAGCTGCGATTGGCACACTCATCTATGCGTTCCTTGCATGGGCATTTGTATTGATTATCCCAACTAGGGGATTGTTCACACTGTTCAACTTCATTAACCCAATCCCCTACATGGCTGAAGTCATCATGGGATGGGGATTGGCGAATGTCATCAACCTGGCGGGCATACTGGCTGGCGTGACATCCGCGCTGGCATCAGTGACCGCATCAAGCCGCGTACTGCAGAAGCTGGGTCAGGACGGGATTCTTCCACGTTCCTTCAACAAGACTCAGACAAAGTATGCTTCACCAGTTGTGGCTATTCTGTTTGTTTCTCTCGTGACTCTGGTCTTGGGCGAATTCACACCATGGGAAGTCATCGTATATGTCATCGCCACAGGTGCAATACCAGCGTTCATCATAACCAATCTCCTGTCTTTCTGGCACTACCGAAAGGCGGGATGGGGATTCAAGAACGTACTAGTCCATGGACTGGTACCTCTCGCTGGCATCATTCTGTGCTCTTGGTTCGCGCTAGTTGGGTTGTCTATTCGCATGCATTGGGTGCTCATCATTTGGCTTGTTCTCGGAGCATTCCTAGTGTTCGTTAATGCGTGCTTCAGGCCGCAGGTGTTTTCGAGGAAGACCGCTGAAGCTGGATCCAAACCCAAAGCTACTCTGACGTCTTGGCTGGGGTTGTTGATATCCATTGTTGCCCTAATCGTCGTCATAGTAGGATTCGGTTTCTGGTACAACTACTTCAGTGGCGTCATCTTGTGGTGGCACATACTCGCCCCATATGCTACGGTCGATATGGTGGCCGCAGGTGTGTCATTAGCTTTCATCGGACTGATTGTCGTAGCATTTGGATATAGCTTCTTCAAGGGAAGGAAGGAGGCTCAATGAGATGCGCGGAGTCAACAGTAGCAACCTGAAACTCAAAGTGTTAATCATAGCTGCCGTGATCTTGTTCTCGACAGTCATGGTTTCCCAGACATCGGCGCAGGCTGACACGCCTGCGACCTACATCATCCCGATGGAAGACTGGATACGAAATGATGATGTTGGTGTCATTAGACTTGTGAACATGCTGCTGGAAGAAGAAGTTCCAGTCATGTGGGCACAAGAGGCTTTCACTGCAGGTGGAGTCACGTACCCTGCGGGAACATTCTACTTCCAGACCCCCTTCACCACGAGGCTGGGAGCTACCGGCGCTGAAACAGTCGCTTGGCTCGCGGTTGAAGCGAAAGCGCAGAGGGTCTGGAGAATAGATGCGACAACAGACGTCACCTTCACAGCCAATGCGACACAACTAGTGGCGCCGAGGATATGTCTGTTCTATGACACCACGACATACCTGAACGCCTTGGTGCACTACCAGAAGTTCCAGAGCATGGGCTTCAAAGTGCAGCTTGCAAACGCCATTGATATCTATTCTAAATGGTGGAATGCATCAGGAAGCATTCTAAGTGAGTCTAACGTATTCACAATGCCAGGAGGCGCTGTGCATCTCTATTCGTTTCCAGCAGGAAAAGCTCGGACCAATGGCATAGGGAACATCACAGAGTTCATCAAGCACGGAGGCGGATACACCTCAACGTGTGCAGGCACAACAGAATCTTTGATGAATACTCCTTACACTGCCTTGGACCTCGTGAATGCGACCTACAGCTATCAGTGGTTCAGCACCACTCTTGGGAGAGGGCTCAATGACTACACGAAGCTCATCGGCCCGATTTCACTGAATGTCACAGTGCCAAACCATCCTGTAATGTTTGGCTATGGTCCGACAGCTGTTAGGCCAGGATACGACCGAGCACCAGTGTACTACTATGGTGGACCAGCAATGTACGACGTGGGAACTAATGCAACAATCCTAGCAACGTTCGGCTCGCCGATTACTCAGCTGGACTCTCCATATGTCCACAACATCTGGGGATCTGCAGCTATCGTTACTGCAATCTATGGTGAAGGCCACACCGTAGGTTTTTCACCACACCCAGAATGGCCGGGCCCCACGTCAAGACTCTACGCCCAAGCACTGTACTTTGTCAGCCGGCAGCCAAAGGCTTCGTCACTAGAACCTAGTTCGACCATACCTGCCAGTATCACGGCGGATCGGGTTAGCGCGATCACATCTACGGTAGCCCAAATCAAGCCAGTATTGGAGGAAACCATGAGGGTTGCAACCTCAATAGTGAACCTGAGAGTAGGAGATCACTACCACGAGCTGGGAATATTCTACGATTCATCGGTCACAACTTACGCACACGATATCTACGAACAGCTCAATGACATACAGAGAAGTGCACTGCGTTTCCAGTATGAATTCTACAAGCTGAATTCGTTGAAAGCGATGGTGACAGATCCAACAGCTCTGGCAATGATCGACGAAGCTCAAGGCATGATTGAGAGTTGGTTCAACCTGACAGAGAATCTGCCTTCGGAGCCACACGTGATTCCTTCGACAGACTATACCGGCATGGGTCCATTCACACCGTTTGGAGTCGCTAACGAAGCCACCAACTTCACGGGACTAGTCAGCATATTTGAGTACATCAACAACGAAACCATTACTGTGCTACTTCCGCTTGCACAGAACTACTCGGTGCGCCTCCAAGAGTATAACGAAGTGAAATACCTCAACCAGACCGCCTATACTCCAGAAGTGAATGCAACGATGTTCCAACTGTTCAATAACATCAGTGCTACTGCAATCAAGACCAGGACAATGAACTCATTCAGTCACACGCTGAAAATCATGCAGTACAAGATTGACTACCATCTCTTGAACATCATCACGATAGGTGACAGGACGAGAGAGATACTGTCATTCGTCGATCATGCCTTGGCCGGTCTAGTCGGTGCATGGAGCTATGGTATCGTGGAACTACAGGCGTACATAGTGTACCCAGGAGCTAGGTTCCTATAGGGAGATGATCTTGGTGACTGAAGGAAACAAAACACAATCTGTCAAGAGCACACGAGTAGTTGGTGAGCTAGAGATCATTGTCTTCGGAATAGTCGTGATACTATTCTGTTGGTGGCTCTTTGGAGGCTTTGGCTACTGGCAGCTGCCAGGTCTAGTCATCCTGTTCATCGGCCTCTCCGAACTCATCAACAAGACCCTCGCCCCCAAGGTAGGCAAGACATCAACAAGCCTTCGAGTAGGACTGCTAGCGACATTCATCGGTCTAGCGGCGTACCTGAGCTTTGCGATGTATGTCATCTTTGGAATACTGCAGATGATCTCCGCGGCGATCATTGTGATTGGCCTAATCCTTTTGATTAAGGGAATCATCAGCGGTCGCAAATAGGAATACAATCGGGCTGTCAACGTCTAGTTGAATCGAAACATGGGGCTAGTGCGGATCCTTACCACATTCGCCTCCATGTTCTCTTCTTTTTCTATGATTGTCAACGTGAAGATTCCAGCATGCATTCAGGCAACCCTCAGGACAACATGTGTGTTGTGTACCTCCAGGCCGCATAGGCTGTGGAAACCCCAGCTCACTTTGCGGAGTACTTTCTGTGGCCTTAACTCTCTCTTTGTGTCAGGCCTTCAGCTGGCCAGCACCAGAGGAATAGGTTTCTTCGCATAGTCCACAGAGTATACATTCGAAAAGGAGATTCCTCAACTCTCAAGAGGAGTCCTCGTCAGCCACGGAGCAGTTGAGGAAGAGCATTGAGTCACCAGCATTGACGTCTTGGGAAAGAGGTCTACCCTGAAGCACATCACTGGTCCAAACCTTTCCGGAATGTTTTGAGGCATTAGCTAATTCAATAAACGACCGTATCCCGTCTTGTCTGTTTTAATCATCGTTCACCAGTTAAAGGCCAGCGTGAAAAAAGCACCACAACACAACATAATGCTTAAGTGACAAAAGGCGTTTCTCGGCCGATTAGGTGCAAATTTGTCCAGTGAGATAAGCAGACTTCATCATGACAACACGAGACTCAAAGTGTTGCTCATAGCTGCCGTGATCTTATTCTCGACAGTTGCAATCTCCCAATCTTCCGCTCAGGCAGAAACGCCTCAGACTTTCATCATCCCAATGGAAGACTGGGTACGAAATGACGATGTCGGTGCAATCAAGCTGATAAACCAGCTGCTGGAGGAAGAGGTGCCAGTCATGTGGGCACAAGAAGCCTTCACAGCAGGTGGGGTCACATACCCTGCAGGCACGTTTTACTTCCAGACCCCGTTCACAACGAGGTTGGGAGCTACAAGTGCTGAAACAGTCAGCTGGCTCGGAGTAGAGGCAAAGGCGCAGAGGGTCTGGAGAATAGATGTAACAACAGATGTGACCTTCACAGCCAATGCAACACAAGTGGTGCTGCCGAGGATATGTCTGTTCTACGACACAAGCACATACCTGAATGCTCTAGTTCATTACCAGAGGTTCCAGAGCTTGGGCTTCAAGGTAATTCTCGCGAATGCTGTAGACATCTACTCTGTCTGGTGGAACGCATCAGGAAGCGCTCTCAGCCAATCCAACGTTTTCGTAATGCCGGGTGGTGCATTGCACCTCTATTCGTTCCCGTGGGGCAGTGGACAGACTAATGGCATCGGAAACATAACCGAGTTCATCAAACATGGAGGAGGTTACATCGGAGTCTGTGCCGGCGCGACCGAAGCCCTGATGAACACGCCATACACCAATTTAGGTATCGTCAATGCATCCTACAGCTATGAGTGGTTCGACTATGACGAAGAGTGGCATCCACACTGGAGAACACTCATCGGACCAATCTCATTGGATGTCCAAGTCCCTACACACCCAGTGGTGTTTGGCTACGGCCCCACAGCAGTAAGACCAGGATACGACCAGC
>CAZVZC010000037.1:0-20826 GCA_964631415.1 uncultured archaeon
ATGTGGCTACTCTGGCACCTATCACAGCACTGACGGTGGCCAAACGTGGGCAAAGATGTTCAATCTGGGTGGTTGGGCCATGTCCTTCGTGAGCAATACTGAGGCTTGGCTTGTGGATGATGACTGGCTTGCTCACATGACGAATGGAGAGAATTGGACCGAACTGACAGTGCCCGGGGGCTTCCCGTGGTTCCGTCTGATGGGCCCCTACCTGACAGACATCCAGTTCGTCGACAAGAGCCACGGGTGGATCGTTGGTATCGAAACACCAGTCATGTATACTCCTGATGGAGGAGCGAACTGGTACAGGCAGAGCGTGCCCCCGATTGTGGATGACACAGACCCACGCATTATGGCGATAGACTGCATCAACCGGACTCACGGCTGGGTCGTGGGGTCGCACGGGGTCATAATGAGGACTACTAGTGCAGACAGCCTTGGAGTGCGTCTCTGGGGCGGGTCTGCAGACCCGCTGTTCCTGTCGGTCATCGGGGCTGTGGCAGTAGTCATCGTAGGAGGAGTCTTCGCCTTTTGTCGCCGTAGAAAGAGGGCTGCCACAAGGGCGGGGTTTCGAGAAGGGCCTGATGAGAGAACCAGCCCACCAGCACTGGTATGAATGCAGAAACAGCAATGGAGCCTTTGCATCGAGTGACTGGCGAATGTATGATTGCAGACTTTCTACACAAGAGCTGCAGAGTTCTCACTTGTGGAGGAAAGAGAGTCTGCCCTCCATTCAGTGCGCTCTTCGACCGCGTGTCTGGAGCCTGTATCGAACACGAATTCCAGAGCGAAACAGAGAACCCTTGAGAGCTTGGTCCGAGTCCTGCGAAAGGATTAAATCAGCAACCAACGCCTCGCACGCAGCGGTCCCTCGGACCCAACCAAATGGAACTAGAAATGGGGACGTGGCCTAGGCCGGTAAGGCGACGGGCGAGGTCCACGCATCGCCGTGGATTTACGCACTCCAGATCCGGTGAACATACGGGGTCATCAGGAAAAGCAACTCGTCGATCCAGGGTTCAAAGCATCCTCACAACCCGTGAGCCTGTGAAAGTCCCTGCGTCCCCACCAGTTCCATCCCCTGTCGTGACGTAGTTCTTCTGAGTATCCATTGCTCGCATAGAAAGCGCCTTTTAATATTCATACGAGATTGACAGTACATTCCATTCAGGTGATTTGGTTGACTTGGCCCACGCGTGTCATCTTGGTGATTTTCTTAGCTGTCATAGTCACGATGGGAGCAAGTGCTCCGAACTTCACTGCAGCAGTTGCTGACACAGGTCAGTCGCCTTCGCCTGCTGTCGAAACGTTTGAGATTGATGTCTTTACTTACCGCGTGTCAATCAGACTACCTGACGGTACAGAGGGACTTCTGGTGCGTGGTAAGTTCACTGTGATCTACCTGTATGAACATCACCAACCGACCGTGACAGAGCATTATATGTCAGTCTCTGTGGGCTTCTACTACGGCGAAACAGTGCTGGGTCGTGCTGTGCTTCAGAACGTCACATGCAATAGTATCGCGTTTTATCCCAAGTGGCATGACAGCACAGGACGTCTTCATGACTTGTATATGACTACCCACTTGTTCATGTTCAACGATTCCATCAGAAATGGCCAATTTGTGGGCGAAATGCTCCTCATGGATCCCGAGTCAGCATCCCGTTACATTTCGGATTTCGGCGGAACCCTAGTCATCAATGGTCTGACGTTTGTGCTTAGTGATGGAACTGAGGTTGTTGTCACTGAAGGCACGATTGAGATTGTGCTTGAAAAGTTCTACAATGACTATGCCCCAGCTCCAGCCATACTTGGAGGAAGTAGCAACCTGACGTACTCCGCTGACTCATCCATGATGATTGTGGCGGCCAGTGGCAGTGCATCTGTCCCATTCATAGTACTTCTGGACTCGTTGATTGTAGTCGCAATAGTAGGAACTGCCGGCACACTATTGATTCTCATAACGCTGCACTTGACAGGACATGTTAGACTGCCATTCGGCAGAGTCAGAAGTCGCATCCTGCGGCAAATCAGTCTGCGAAAGGATGAACGATTCCCGCGTTAGACTGGAGTGTCAGCGTAGCACCCGTGCGTTGCGTGACACGGGCTTGGACGCTGTTCCGCTAAGATGACACCGGATTGGCTGTTGAAGCCAGAGAGCAATCTTTAAAACTCAATTGGCTGAGTCGATGACTTGATGGCGGCCATAGGCGCCGGGGTCCACCGGAACTCGTTCCGATCTCCGAAGTTAAGGCCGGTGCCGTTGCAGCAAGTGTGCGGTGCGCGAGCCCGTGACAAGGCTGCAAGCTGCCACACTCTCCTTCTCTCACTCTTGAGATTCCATTCTCGTAAGTTATTTCTGATGCTACACAGCTTCTCCTACATAGAAACCATTAAAGCATAACCTGAGGACCTCTCTTTGATGTAAATGTCCAGTACACAGCCCAGTGAGTTCAGTTGGATAATCAACTTGTTGTTCTTCGGTTTCATCATGCTGTTCAGCCTCTACGGTGCAAAGATACAGATGTGGCAGTGGCTCAACCAGATTAAGATGGGGCTGGGAGAACTCAGGCGTATGTCTGATGATTCAAAACAGAAGGCCATCGACACTTTCAAGGAGTTCGGCAAGAGCCAAGACGAAGTCACCAAGGGAATTGAGCGCTGGCTGGACTACTTCACAATCATGCCAGTGGACCTGGATCCAGCAGGAGTACTGAAACGCCTCGACCACCTGCTCGATGAGCGCAGGGACCGTTTCCAAGAGTATGTCAGAGAGCTGGCCCCGAATGCGACCTCGTCTGTGGACCAGAACTTGGAGAACACCCTTGAGGTCACACAGGTCTTATCACTGATATTTCGAGTTGTCAGGCACTTCTACCTCCTAGGCAAAAAGACAGGCAGCCAGCTCATAATAATGCAGGTTCAGATGCAGATGCCAGAACTCTTGCGAATGGCCAAGGCATACTACGATGCCATTGGAGCCTTCTCTGACGGAAAGCCCATCGGCGACGGTCTAGGACCACTGGTCATCAGTAAATTCGCTAGGCGATATGGCGTCAGCTCAGAGGCCTATGTTCAAGAGATTGGCCGGGAAGTGGGATACTATCCGGTGGAGGCCGAAGGAAGGACCATCTATGCTCTGAGAGCGACTGGTCCCGGAGGAACTGTGGGCAAACCTGGTTTCGCTGTGAAGACGATAGTCGACCAGAACGAGGGACGGATTGCACGAATAATCACTGTCGATGCGGCCCTGAAGCTGGAGGGAGAGGAAACCGGACGCGTTTCTGAAGGCACAGGAGCAGCAATAGGTGACCCAGGACCAGAGAAGCATGCTATTGAGGAGACCGCGACAGAGAATGGCATTGGAATCGAAGCCATAGTAGTCAAAGAAGATGAGGCCGGAGCAGTCGGCGTGATGCAGAAAAAGGTCCTTGATGCAGTCCCTGAGGTGATTGAGCGAATCAGAGAGGTAATACTGAAACGCACAAAGCCGGGTGACAAAATCATTCTGGCAGGCATCGGCAACACGATGGGTATAGGTATCTGAGGTGCCAAGATTGGGATTACTTTCCAAAGTCATTGGGGCAATCATATCAGGAGCCGGAGCGTTGATACTGTTCTATGGTATGAGCGACGCCAACATGTCATGGGTGTGGTTCTTCATCGGACTCCTAGTCATATCAATCGGATTCCAAATGCTGACATCTGGCAGAGAGCCAAAGGCGCCAAAGCCACCTCCTCCCACAATCACCGAAGTGAGATGCAACAACCCAAATTGTGACTTCAAGGATATCAGGGACTTTCAGAAAGGTGACTATGTCCTCAAACCTCTTGATGCAAAGTGCCCCAAATGCGGGTCGATGATGACCATAGAAGGGGTCTATATCGTGAAGGAAGAAGAGGACAAAGAGAAGAGCAATGTCTAGTCGGGCCGAGTCAGCACGACCGCACGTTCTTCCGAAACAAACACCGTGTGCTCAGTCTGAGCCACAGGACGCCCGCTCCGCTCCGACAGGACTGGAAATCCTCTGATCACCTTAGACTTGAGAAGCTCCTTGAACACTGCTAGTACGTCGAGATCCTTTTCAGACGTGCCCACCCATCTTGAGGTGAATGGGAGTGTGCCGTATCGCTCCCGCAGGTGCACCCGCAGCTTCTCAGCCATGCCATCCAAGGTCTTCTCGAGTCCAGTGTTGGCAAAGATGTAGACGTTCTTTGTGTCTGTCACGCCAGTGCCACTTGTGGCGAATGGCTCAATCGCGTAATACTCGCCCTCGACAATCAGGCCTGCGTCGTGAGTCTTGTGGTTGGGCACCGCCTTCCCTGCATGTAGCTTGTATCTTTCAAGACTGTGTCCTGCCAGTTCCTTCACGGGCCTAAGACCATAGGCTTTAATCACTCTCTCGATTTCGCGCCCCACATCGCTGAGATGCAGCCCTGGCCTGATCATTGATACGGCCTCTTCAATAGCATCATCAGTGGCCGATGTGAAACCTTCGAGTGTGCCGTCAAGGTCGACTGTCTTTGCAGTGTCAGCGATGTACCCATCAACATGAACGCCAACATCTATCTTCACGAGCCCGAAGCTTGGTATCGTTGAACGATCGTCGCGAGGAGACGTATAGTGTGCAGCCACGTCGTTGATACAGATGTTACATGGAAAAGCGGGCATGCCACCGTAATCGATTGTCTTCTTCTCGGCAAGCCTGCAGAGAGTGAGGACTCTGGCACCTGGCTTGACCTCTTCAGCAATCTCTCTCAGGACGCGAGATGCGATCTTGCCTGATTGCAGATGAGCAGGATGAGGAGAAACACCCATTCAGATTCCTCTAGTAAATTCATTGACTCGGTCCTTAAGAGATTTCATCAACGCACTGGTCATTTGTTGTCACGAAGGGTTGTAACTACTGCTCCGTCCTCGGTCACGAACAGACTGTGTTCAGATTGAGCAACCATACCACCCTTGCCCTCAATGAGTACTGGGTATCCTCTGATAGCACCTGTCCGGACAAGCGTCGGAATGGCGAGTACAGGGTCAATTCCGTCTTCGTAAAGCCATCTGGAGGCCCATGGCAGTGTACCGAACCTCCTTCGTGCGATGTCACGAACACCGCCAATGAATGGGTCGAGAGTCTGTTTGCCAGACATCACGTTCGCGTAAATGAAGGCCTTGTCGCTGTTTCTCACGGTGCCATTGCCATCTGTTGAAAAGGGCTCGACAGCGTAGGTCTCTCCTGACTTCATCACCTCGCTTCCTCTGACGCCGACATTAGGCACATTCTTGCCTGCATGGAGTGTCCAAGGTGCAAGTTGATGACCTGACAACTGATGCACGGGAATGAGCCCTTCTCGTCTAATTGCCCGTTCTATCACCCTGCCAACCTCGCCCAGTCTGACACCGGCACGAATTACGTCGATGGCCGCTTCTAACGCTGTTTCAGCGGCACCAACGTACCTCTCAAAGGAGCCATCGAGATCCACAGTCACAGCTGTGTCAGAGATGTGGCCATTCACATGGGCTCCAAGATCGACCTTGACCAAGCCTCTATCTGGCAACACTCTGGTGTCAGCATGTGGGCTAGTGTAGTGCGCAGCCTCCTCATTCACAGAAACGTTACAAGGAAATGCAATGCCTGCTCGACCACCACCGTACTCTAGGATCCTCTTCTCTGCAAGAGTGCATATTGTCAGAACCTTTGCTCCAGGCTTGACCTCCTTTGTGACTTCAGACAATACGCGTGCTGCAATACGTCCAGCCTCCACGAAGTCGGGATGTGGTCGAATGCTCATTTCGTGAACTCCAAGAGTGCTCCAAGAGTGTGGTGTCTTAAAGCGTTCGTGTTGAGAAGCCGTGAAAGCGAACAAGCGAATCCGGTACCACCTTGAGATCGCAGCACAATTCAACAAGAAGCAGGAGTGGCCGATGCCTGTGCCCCAGACACAAACCCCCAGAATCATGGCATCAGACATCATGTCTGGCTCAGCTGAGCTGCCTCGTGCCGGGTTCCTTTGGCATCGACCGACCTGCCAATGTACGAAACCGGGGTGACCCGAACTCATCTTGGGATATACATCCACGTCATCCGGGTCCGTTGTGGCTCGTCCAAACGGTGCTTGGCAGGTCAATGTTCAGACAGTGATTTGACCACTGAGGGCAGAATGACCTGTCCGGCCACAATGTCTTCAGTGATCAAGAACTCTGCTGAACAGGACAACATTGCCCAAGTATGCTATTAGGCTTGTCGACTGGTGGAACTGGGACGATGCGGAGGCTATGCATTAACGACACGTTCAAATACAACGTTCCCAAGATGCTCCTACAGTGCTGAGTAATTCTCAGCCCAAGATTGCATATCATAAGATAATCACATCACATGCGCCTCAGGCCCCTCAGTACTGAAATGAGCCCAGGCTGGTGATAGAACACCACACTGGTCACAGGACCATTATCAATCACAGAATCATCATCCATTCACATCAAACTCACAGGATAATTGGCAGGACTCGGAGTCAAAGGCAAAGAAAGTCACACGTCCTAGAACGTGGAAGACGTCTAACCCAGATGAGAGTAGTCAATGGAGCGCTGGACTCGGCGGGATGAGGGGACTAGGCAGTAGGTTACAGGAGAAGTGCATTTGTATAGGGACTGATTTTGATCAGAGCAGCGCCAAGTACGTGATCAGGGCAAAGATTGAGATTGACGGAGTCGTTGAC
This sequence comes from uncultured archaeon, assembly GCA_964631415.1. Taxonomy (GTDB): domain Archaea; phylum Asgardarchaeota; class Thorarchaeia; order Thorarchaeales; family Thorarchaeaceae; genus OWC5. Next base: position 6,715 of record CAZVZC010000037.1, read on the forward strand.
AAGCCAGACGTTGTAGGGGCCATATTTGGGCAGACAGAGGGACTCTTGGGAGAGGAATTGGACCTTCGTGAGCTTCAGCGCACGGGACGTATAGGAAGGATTCAGATAGCAGTCAAGTCTGAGGCAGGAAGTAGCAAGGGAGAGATAGTGATCCCTGTTTCTCTCAACAAGACTGCCACAGCAATACTAGCCGCCGCGCTTGAAACCGTGGACAGAGTGGGGCCGTGTACAGCAAAGGTCACACTCGAGAAGCTGGAAGACATACGTGGCGCAAAGCGTCGCAGAGTCGTCAGCAGGGCCATAAGTATCCTGAAGGGCTGGGAGGAGGAGATTGCTCCAGGTTCAGAGGAAATCACTGGTGAAGTCACAAGGGCCAAGAAGAAGGCTGTTGAGAAGTTTGGCCCGGACAATCTTCCCGCAGGTCCTGAGCTGGAGAACAGCGATGAGATAATCATTGTCGAAGGACGAGCTGATGTCATCAACCTCATGAAGAGTGGCATTGAGAACACTGTTGCTGTAGAGGGCACGCATGTCCCGAAGTCGGTAGCGGAACTCACGAGGCGGAAAGGGAAGACTATCGTGGCCTTCCTTGACGGAGACCGTGGTGGTGACCTTATCCTGAGAGAACTGATGCAGGTGGCCAAGATAGACTATATCGCACGTGCACCAGAAGGAAAGGAAGTAGAGAACCTAGCACGTCCGGAGATTGTGAAGGCTCTTCAGACTAGGATACCTGCAGAGAAAGCGCTCGCGCTCGTGACCGAGGGAAAATCCGCTCAGGCCCCTAGACGGGGACCACCGCGGAGAATCACCCGACCAAGCAGAGAGGAAATGCCGAGAACTGGCGAAGACCGTCATGTGGAAGCGGGAGTCGGAGTGCCACTCACAAGCTCAGTGAGAGCACCAGCTAGGCCTGTTAGGACCATCCATAAGACAGTACCTCAGGTCGATGAAACATACCTGGCAAAGATACCCGAGATCAGGGAGTCCTTCAAAGCTGTGCTCTTTGGCAAGGACAAGCAGGTCCTAGTGGAGTGCGGCGTTGCAGAGCTTGCAAAGACTCTTGAAACTCAGCAGACCGTTGACACGATAGTCTTTGATGGGGTCATCACTCAGCGCCTTGTCGACATGGCCGCTACGAAGCAGACCCGGCTCATAGTCGGAGCTGCTGTTGCAGACATCGAGACCAAGCCAGCAAGCCTGCAGATTGTCACGTTTGATGATCTTGGACGCTGAAGATATATCTCTGCCATCCAATGGCCAAACAACAAGGAAACCGGAAGCCGTCAGTATTACACGGTGTTATCTCGTTCGAGCAGGAAGGCACCACAGCGAGAGGTGCGAGGCCGTCTGGCGTGACTTCTGTCTTAGACTCCATCGAAACGACAGCGGAGATACCCATCCCCAGAGATCCATTTGAACGCATAATCGGCCAAGAACATGCTGTTTCCCTCATTCGTTCCGCTGTCACTCAGAGGAGACACATTCTCCTGTGTGGAGTGCCAGGCGTGGGAAAGTCAATGCTTGCACAGGCAGCCTACACGCTTCTCTCAGCTCCCAGAGAGGAGATACGGCTCAGGCCCAATCCCCTGCAGCCTGACAGACCATGTGTCGTCGTAATCAAGGCTGACTGTGCCAGTATGGGTTCTGCAGAGCCAAGCCAGTCTGCCGACACCCGGTACGTTCGCCCGGAGGAGATGCCCTTTGAAACTGCAGTGAAGATGGGATACAGATGCCCAAGATGTGGGAGCTTCTCGACACCAAGCCAAAGTGTGTGTATGGACTGTGGTAGCCCCAAACGATGCGAGTGGCCGGCCGAGAACTCGTATCATGGGCTGTTTCGGATTCTGGATGTCGTGGGTGAACGCGCTCTCACGTCCGTGAAGTGCAGTGAAAACATTGGTGACACCGTATGCCAAGTAGAATACCGAAGAACCAACAGGGACTCTATAATGGTTCTCAGGGAGAGAGATGGGGGCAATCCATCAGTAGTGGCAACTGATGACAAGAGAGACTACGTCCTAGTCGGACGAAACTCATCTCGCTTTGTCAGAGCGAGCGGGACAAGTCCGGTGGAACTGTTGGGGGATGTCAAGCATGACCCTTACGGTAGCGCAGAGTCTTTGGGTGTGCCTGCACATATGAGAGTTGTACCTGGAGCCATTCATGAAGCGCATGAGGGTATCCTCTACCTTGACGAGATTGCGTCTCTTGGACCATATCAGAAGCACCTACTCACGGCCATGCAGGAGAAGAAGTACTCCATATCAGGACATAACCCACAGAGCTCCGGTGCGGCAGTGCGAGTTGACGATGTGCCCTGTGACTTCCTCCTCTTTGCCTCATGCAACCCGGAGGACCTCCCTCAGATCCTCCCAGCGCTTCGTTCACGGATTAGGGGCTATGGTTACGAAGTGATGCTCTCCTCATGTACCCCCAAGACCGCAGAAAACGTCGACAGGATGGTTCGCTTCATTGCGCAGACTGTACAGGAAGACGGTCGGATACCGCACCTGACCACCGAGTCAGTACAATCGGTCCTGAAGGTCTCTGAAGACATGGCCTACAGACTAGACGGGCAGAAGGAGGCCCTGACACTGAGGCTGCGAGAACTGGGAGGACTGGTAAGGGTGGCCGGAGACCTTGCAGTCCGGGACAGAGCCGAACTCATCATGCCTGCGCACGTTCATGAGGCAGAAGGCCTGCTTGCAGGGGTCGACACCAGCGGTACAGGGACCACTAGGCCGGGGAGCCCCACAATGCCCACCAGTGAATACACAAGCTATTTCTTCTGAAACAAGACCCTGACGTTGGATGCCAAGTTGAAGGTACTGAAGAGGATCTTGAAGGAGGGCAAGATCGAGTTAAAGGTCGAGTCACTGGATGACCTCTGGCATCTCTACAACATAGTAGGTCCAAACGATGTCATCATCTCGCGGACTATCAGACGCGTGAAAGTCGGCGATGAAGACGACAGGAAGCAGGAGAGCATCCGGAAACCCATGACGCTGGTCCTAAGGGTGGAGGACGCTGCATTTCACACTTTTACGAACAGGGTCAGAATAAAGGGGACAATCCTTGATGGCCCCGGTGATCTTGTGAGCATAGGTTCGCATCACACGTTCAACATCGAGATGGGTGACACTCTGACCATCATAAAGGAGCATTGGCCCGACTATCTACTGAAACGAATTGATGAGGCAGAGAAGAAACAGGCCAATCCGGTCTGCCTTATCGTGAGCATCGAGGACGGTGCAGCCGACCTCATACTCGTTGCAGACTATGGGATCCGAGAAGCGGTGAGTGTCCATACCAGCATATCACGCAAACGCGGCGACCAGAAGTCCTATGATGCTACCATGAAAGAATTCTTCTCCGAGGTTGCCACTGCTCTTCAGTCCCAACTTGAACAGAACCAAATTGGTCTTGTGATTGTTGCAGGCCCAGGGTTTGTCAAGGACCATTTCAAGGAGCACATCTCCACAGTCCGTATGAAGGACCTTCCACCATTAGTGTTGGAGGCTACGAACTCGATTGGTATACCAGCGGCAAAGGAGATCCTGTACAAGGGAGTCATCTCCACGGTGATGGCAGAGCTGAAGATTGAAACCGAAACAAGGCTGGTTGAGGACTTGATTGCCCACTTGGCAAAGGGTGATGGGCTAGCAGCCTATGGCGAAGCAGAAGTTGCACGAGCAGCACAGTATGGTGCCATTGAGAGTCTTCTCATAACCGACAAGAGACTAAGAGAGGGAACGGAACAGCAGCGTCGCTGGACAGACGATCTAATACATGACTCCGAGAAGACTCGTGCAGTATTCCACATTGTTTCGACAGATCACCCGGCTGGTGACCAGCTGCAGCACCTAGGAGGAATAGCGGCGATTCTGCGATTCGCGATTGAGCGGTCATAGTGGTTCGAAGAGTGTCTGCAGTCTGTCCCATGATGGGTACTCGGAGGCAATTCCCATCTCGACCTTGTAGATGCCCCTGAGCTTCCGACCGAGGCTGTGCGCAATCTCCTGTAGAATCCACGGAGCAAGCTCAATCCGCATCCTAGACTTGTCTATGTTCATCAGCCTCGGTGGCACATCGAACTCTGATCTCAGAGTCTGTCCGATGGACTCAAGCGCAGGGACGTCTAAGCGATGGCCGTGGGGCCCTCTTATGATACCCAAGATAAGCAGGGGGTCTGTATCATCTTCCTCCTCGAAGGGGCGTCGGGTGCGCTTCAACCTTCTGTGAAGACGATTGCGTAACTGCACTCCGTCCTTGAAACTTGCAGTGCAGTAGTGGACTGATAGATGGTCTAGATTCTTTGTAGCCCACACCATCACTTCCCGTGCTGTGTCTTCGCTGCCCATGACACTCGATCCAGCCATGTTTGTCAGTCGCATGCCCAGAGCCACCAACCGCTGGAAGTTGGTTTCACTGGCCTCCAGCTCATTGAGATTGAGAAAACGCACACCAGCATGTTCGGCACGTTCTGCCAACGCCTTCAGCTGCTCTGAGGAGCCTGGAATGACAGGGACCTCTATGCCCACATGTATCTCGCTCCGTACCGCCCGCTCAATACCCGTCCAGTCCTGTGTCTGAGGATGAAACCTGATCTCATCCAAGCCGGCCTCTTTCAGCCGCCGCAAGACTCTGGCGCTCAGATCTGTCCTGCTCGTGTACAGATGGATGTGGAAGTCGTTTCCACGTGCAGACTTGAGTAGCGAGATGTAGTGGAGTGTTCGCTCAAGCTGACAGAGCGGGTCGCCCCCGCTGAAACCAGACCCTTCTGCACGAATGGCTTCGACTTCACGGAGGACATCCTCATCACTGGTCACAGGCACCTCGTCAGCGAATGTCACGTCCTTACCCGTCTTCTCCTGAGATATTGGACAGTAGTAACATGAGCTGTCGCACAGGCCAGTGACGAAGAGAACCATCTTCGAACCTCTTCCGCACAACCTGCACCCCAGAGGCAGTTCTCCTATGCAAGAGGATCCTGCTTGACCCTCCCTTATCTGTCGGACCATGGCCAGTCCCCTATTTCTCACGCCTTAGGACGGTCCTGCGAAGGGCCGGGTCCGTGTCACGTAGCGTTTTTGCCACCTCTTCGAAGCTCTCTGTCTGGCTGAGGACATGTGTCCGATATATGCCAGTGCGTCCAATGCTGTCCCTCCTCATCAAGACACGGACACGTTCTTGGGCAATGCCGATGCCCACTCCGAGTCTCTTGGCCACCTCGCTCTCATGACCGACCACACCGCTCTCGATGTGACCAGCGGCAGTTGGCTCAATCAGGAGGAGCCGCTTGTCGACGCCGTGGACTCTCACGCCATTCTGAATCTCCTCAACGCCGACCTGACCGCCCCACTTGTAGAACTCGAGTTCTCGTGGTCTCATCTTGAAGAGGGGGAAGCTGACGCAGGTGTCGTTCTCAAGGTAGATGTGAGCCTTTAGTACCATCGATGGTGTGGCTTGAGCGAGTTCCCTTCTAACCACTCCCGTCAAGGCCACTTCGACCTTGTAGCTTGATATTGTGTATGGCACAACTATGTCCACGTCTGAGTTTCTGGTCACATCGCCACGAGCCACAGATCCATATACAAACGACCGCACTCCCGCAGACTCCAGCGCTTCCATTATCAGTAGTGCTCGTGACCTAAGCCCTTCAAGCAGAGTCCAATGGTCTTTGTCATACTCTACAGACCTCTGTTCGTGAAGAATCTCGGGCTTCTTGGCCACTGTCTACCACGCCCCAATCTCCTCAAGTAGAGCACAGACCTTGCACAGACGAGAGGAGGTTGGCTCGCCACACTTCTCACACGCCCGGACCTCTTTCGTGACACTACCTCTATCTAGTATCTCTGCTATTGTCTCTCCAGATCGAAGTATCGCTAGCAGCGTTCCCGGCCGCTTGTACTCCATCTCGTTCAGGAAAGTCCTGAGATCGTTGCGTAGAGCCTCACCTGCGTATGGACATGGAATGTCATGGTATGGCAGTCCCATGTGATAGGCATAGGCAACGGTGTCTCTTGTAGTGAGCTCACTGAGCGGCTTTACACGAGGAACCAGCCCCTTGATAGGAGGGTCTCTTGGACGATTCGTACGGGTCATCCTGTGGCTGTCGCCGCGGATCATATTCATGAGTATTGTCTGAGCCTCGTCATCCATGTTGTGCCCCGTGGCTACCACATCTGCGCCCAATTCCAGTGCGGCCGTGTTGAGAGCACGTCGTCTTAGCACACCGCAGAACGAACACGCCCCAATCGAGCCTGCAGGCCGAGCCCTTACAATATCGTCCAGAGTCCGACCGAACAACTCCTTGAAAGACCGGACTTGGAGCTCCAGTCCCAGTGACGAAGCGAGCTGACGTGCAGCAGTGAGTCCCTTGTCCCTGTAACCTTCTATACCCTCATCGATCGTCACCGGGACTATCTGAGCCTCTGGGAAGTCGGCTTCAATTCGGGCAAGCGTGTGTAGGAGGGTGGCGCTGTCCTTGCCACCAGAGATTCCAACAAGAATCCTGTCGTCATCTTGGAGCATCTTGTGCTTGTTGATCGTGCGACGCACCCGTTCCTCGGTGGTCTTGGCCAAGCATGACTTGCAGAGAGACTCGGAAGTGTGCCGGCGTAGATACGCCGCAGGCTGGCCACACTTCGAACACTCTGAATGCATCATGACCGTTTCGTGCGCCTCCAGAGTCGAAACCAGTTAAGATTACTTATCCAGCGTTATCATAAGACCAGAGCCAAAAGAGCGTGTTTGTCCTCTGACTTCGGTGCCCACGCATAGTCCTAGAACAGGCCCTTGCCGAACCATAGTGAGAGGACTATGCTTAGGACTATGATGGACAATGCCAGTATCCTCACAGGCCACATGATACGCCGGACTGTCTTCTCATTCTTGATCTTCAGGCTAAGAGCATTTGAGAGTAGCTTGTCACCGTCCAAGGCAGGTATTGGCAGCAGGTTGAACAATGCAAGAGAGAAGAGGATGATGAAAGACCACACGAGAATCTGTTGACTGTGGAACACATACATAGAGCCCCCCGGAATCCATTCCCAGCCAGGTCTGGGCTCCCAGTAGTCCGCCCCGTATATTCCTATGTACCCTTTTGATGCATTGGACTGACTCGCACCCAGAGTAATCGTGAAGTTGCCGCGGAGTGTTTCTATTGTGAGGTTAGAGCCAGCAAGAGTCTGATTCATGAATACGCTCACGTCTGCCCATCTGTCAATACTCGTTTCATTCAGCCCCACAATCACATCGCCTATCTGCAAAGCCCCTGCAGCAGGAGTCCCGGGTACAGTGTCATAGACATAGGCGCCGCTCGGGGGATTGAACCCTATGGACGTCAGCGAGGAGAAGTTCGCTAAGAGTATCATGACTATGAACGCGAATATCAGGTTCGAATAAGAGCCCGCCGCAAGAAGACGCATACGGTCTTTGGGGCTAGCCTGCTTCTCAAAGACCTCGTCGTCTGGTTCGACGAAACCGCCAAAGAGAACGAGGAGAAAGAGCAGACCTGAGCTCTTGATTGGGATGTTGTCCTTGGCGGACGCAAGACCGTGAGCAAACTCGTGAGTGATCAGGGCGAAAGCCAGTCCAATCATCAAATAGACCAGTGGAAGGCCCGTGACGGTCACACCCGGTATGATTGGGACAACGCCACCGGCACCCTGCGCATTTGGTGTTGTGAAGAACTTGAGCAGGTTGTCGCCAAACATCCAGAATCCAAACCCCATGCCTATGAACGCGACGATCACACCGAGATTGAAGAAGGCGCGAGGAATCCGCTTGCCTAGTCGGGTCAATAATGCATTGAGCCGCTGTGTCTTGATCATTATGAGGAAGGGTGTTCCTGCCTCGATGCCCCTCGCTTTCAGTCTGTCCACACCCACGACCTGTGCGACAATGTAGACTAAGAGATAGATGGATGCGAGCAGGAGTATAACAGACAGAGTGTCCATAGAGAGTCACAGTCCGCCAGAAACTACTGTGGCAGGCGGAGATTCGGTGCCCATTATAACGATTATGCAGCATCCCTTGGTACACAACCTGCAGGTTGCAGCTCGCAGGTGCTCAACCAGACCAAAACCCTCATAAACTGCACAAGTTTGGCATGCGCTGGTGCCCGTCGATGGGGGCAGCCGCACAAGCCTAGGTAGGCGATGATACGATTGCCGTTCAAGCTAGTGATTTCAGATCCCGAAACAGGGAAGGCAATCCAGTACGAACTGGATGAGGCAAAGACCAACTACCTCGTTGGCAAACACACAGGTGAGGTTGTAGAGGGCGATGCGCTCGGCCTGCCAGGCTACAAGCTGAAGATAACAGGTGGCAGTGATTCGTCCGGCTTTCCCATACGCCCTGATGTACATGGCAGCGGCAGGAAGAAGGTCCTAGTACATGGACCACCCGGATTCAGACCTACGAAACAGGCTCTATCCAGACGCAAGACGGTTCGGGGGAGAGACCTCAGTACTGCAATCTCTCAGGTGAACGTCCGAATCGAGCAGAAGGGTAGCAAGCCCTTGGAAGAGCTCGTGATGAAGACCGCATAGTCGCATCACATATGCACGCCCAGACGCAGTTTCAGTCCTTTGTCCACCAGCAGTTCGTATGCAGAACCATAGACTTCATATTCGGAGTGAATGCTGCTGGCGTAGCAAAAAGGCGCAGTCGGAAGTGAAGAGCAGGTGACCAGAAAATACGAAGGCCAGAGTGAGGTCAACATCGGCACGCTTGGCCACGTCGACCATGGTAAGACGACACTGGTAGAGTGTCTGACAGGAGAGTGGACGGACCGCCACTCCGACGAGATCAAGAGAGGAATATCGATCAAACTTGGATATGCGGCTACCATCACCATGAAGTGTACGAAGTGTCCTGCCCCTGACGCCTACACGACTGCTCATCTTGCGAAAGACGGCCGATGCCCCAAGTGTGGAGGAGAACTTGAGGTCCTTAGAGAGATATCATTCGTAGACAGCCCTGGCCACGAGTCATTGATGGCGACGTGCCTTAGCGGAGCCAGTCTCATGGATGGAGCCATACTTGTGATTGCAGCGAATGAGCCTTGCCCCATGCCGCAGACAGCCGAGCATCTCCATGCTCTTGAGATTGTGGGCGTGAAGAACATCATCATCGTACAGAACAAGATAGAACTCGTCACGCTCGAACAGGCCAGAAAGCACTACAAGCAGATCAAGGACTTCATCAAGGGTACTTCAGTTGAGAACGCACACATCATACCTGTCTCGGCGGTCTTTGGCGCAAACATGGACCTTCTGGTCCAGACCATCGAAGAGGTGATTCCGACACCAAACAGAGATGACTCAGTACCGCCCAAGATGCTTGTTGCAAGATCATTCGAGGTGAACCCGCCGGGAACACTGCCCAAAGACCTCAAGGGAGGAGTAGTCGGGGGGTCAGTTGTCGAAGGAAAGCTGAGGGTGGGCGAGGAGATAGAGATTACACCAGGATACAAGACGGAGAAGGGCTACAGCCCAATAAAGACACGGATCGTGAGCCTTCTCTCCGGTAGCGGGAACAGTCTCCAAGAAGCACGACCCGGAGGGCTCATAGGCGTGGGAACGTCATTAGACCCCGCATTCACGCGTGCAGACAGACTTGTAGGCAGTGTGTTGGGAAACGCCGGGAAGATACCGAAGACTCTGTCAAAGATGATGATACAGCCCGTATTGATGGAGAGACTTGTAGGGACAGAGTCGAAGAAGGAGATCGAGAATCTCAAGTTGAATGAGCAACTCATGCTTGTCATAGGGACCGCCGCCACAGTTGGCGTCATCACCAGACTTCACGGGGAGCAGATAGAACTTGAACTGAAGAGACCCGTGTGTGCAGAGAAGGGTCAACGCATTGCCATCGGTCGCAGAGTTGACAACAAATGGCGGCTGATAGGCCATGCTGCCATATAGACAAATGATTGGTCACGTGAGCTAATGGTCGTTGCCGTAGTCGTGGACTCCAGTTTCCTGATGATTCCAGCACAGTTTGGAATAGACATATTCGCAGAGTCAGAGCGTACACTTCAGAAACATGTAGAATTCGTTGTGCTGAAGTCTGTGCTTCGTGAGATTGAAACAAAGGCCAGGCTGGAGAGCACATCGGGAGATGCCAAGTTCAGGGTGGCCGGCGATCTTGCGAAACGATGCCGACCAGCTGATGTCAGTCCGGTTGTAGCAGGTCTGCCTGTTGATGACCAACTGCTGGAGTATACAGTCAGCGTGAAGGGGGTCCTTGCAACTAACGACAGGAAACTCAGAGAACGGGCGCGTGAGCGGGGAGTGCCTGTGCTGCTGATGCGAGGTAAGAAACGGCTTGCCCTTGAGGGCAGTGTGGATTGAGACCTGTTCAAAACGTTTTTATTGTGACCAAGAGGTTGCACCGCTGAGCCGTCAGGGTCAGACCATCAGTGTCTGGCCGTTGGACTGATTGTTCTGAGAGTTCTCCTGTCAGGCGAGGAGCGCCCACAAGTGTATAGTATTGTGACTGTTAGGGATATTGTAAGAATCCCTCCAAACCAGTTTGGGCAGCCGATAAACGAGGCAGCCCTGGTCCACCTTCGAAAGAATCACGAGAATGTGCTGGACAGGGATATAGGCCTCATAATAGCAGTCATCGAGATTGATGACATAGGCCAGGGCCGATTAATCCCAGGTGATGGTGCCACCTACCATTCCGTGACCTACAAGGTCCTCACGTTCAAGCCAATCCGCGGGGAGATCATCGAAGGCAATGTGGTTGAACTGATGGACTTCGGTGCATTCATCCGGATGGGACCCCTTGACGGTCTCTGCCATGTGAGTCAGATATGTGACGACTTCATAACCCAGGACTCAAAAGGGAACGCCCTGCTTGGGAAGGAGTCCGGCAGGATTCTGGCTGAAGGAAACCAAGTCCGTGCACGCATCACGTCCATCAGCTTCGAGTCTGGCAACAGGTCTGGCAAGCTCGGACTCACAATGAGACAACCCTTCCTTGGGAAGATAGGACCCGACCAGTCTTGGGTCGAAGACGATGTGAAAGCTGCACACGGTGAAACACCCAAGAAAGAGAAGAAGAAGCGTTCAGAGAGACAGACAGGGTGATTCGATTGACAAAGATGAAAGCCTGCCGTCAGTGTCACTTTCTTACCACAGAGAATCAGTGTCCCAACTGCAAGAGCACCAACCTGTCGACTTCCTACACGGGGATAGTCGTGATACTGCCTGCCAAAGATCCGCATGACGACCCCAGGAAGTCGTCCTACATTGCAGACAGATTGAGCATCGACAAGCCCGGCAAGTATGCCCTCAAGGTCCGTTAGTAAGGGCCTCATTGCCGTCTATGGTGAAAGATTTATTAGACAACCCCAAGTCGAGTGCCTGACCCGCCATCCAAGCGGTCTGATTATTGAGAGTGATGCCAGTGAAGATAGACATTCTTCGGCAGCGAGAGAACAAGGTCCTCAACAGGAGAGAGATTGACTTCAGGATTGATCATGTGGGCGGCACCACTCCCAACAGGGCAGACATACGTGCGAAACTCGCCGCACAGCTTGACTCTGACCCTTCAGCAGTTGTGATAAGGCGCCTCAAGACTAAGTACGGAATCGGAATAACGGACGGCATAGCAAGAATCTACAAGGACGCGGACCAAGCTAAGTCCATCGAGATTGCGTACGTCCTAAAGCGACACGAGCCCAAGAAGAAGGAGGAGCCAGGGGAAGTAGCAGAGAAGCCAACAAAGGGAAAGGCCCCTGAGAAGGGAACTGAGAAGGCAGAGAAGAAGCCTGAGAAGGAAGCTGAAAAGGCCGAGAAGCGACCTGAGAAGGGAACTGAGAAGGCAGAGAAGAAGCCTGAGAAGGAAGCTGAAAAGGCCGAGAAGCGACCTGAGAAGGGAACTGAGAAAGCCGAGAAGAAGCCTGACAAGAAGAAGAAGGCCGAAGCAGCGGACGAGGACGAGGAGGAGAGCTAGTAGATGTCTAAGGAGAAGGACAAGGAGAAGCCTAAGGAAAAGTCCAAGAAGAAGAAGGCCGGTCGTTCGCTCTACAAGGTCGAGAAGTCAGGTACGGTCACATCGACTAGGAGACCCTGTCCTAGGTGCGAGAAGGGCACCTACATGGCTGAACACTTCAACCGTTTTGCATGCGGCCGCTGCGGATTTACAGAGTTCAAGCGGAAGAGCTAGCATCTATTCCCGTGTGCTGGGAGGACTTCACTCTCCCACGATTGCCATTATCCATCTCACAGCGAGTAGAACACCGACCACGAGAGTGAGTAGGACGTCGATAGGGAGGACGCCAGGCATCAGTGGTTCTACTGAAGCGGCAAGAAGCAGTGCGACAGGAAAGGTCACTATGAAGGGGAGAGTGGCTACAGTCAGCGAAACCTCTTCGCTAGACACCATCACGTTCACCAAGCAGATGATCCAGACCGCATAGATCACTGCGAGGATGGACAGCTGTACAATCAATGTGGATGAACCCCAAAGTGGTCTTCTGCTTATGCGGCCCGGTCTGGGCAGGCAATGGTCCATTGTTGCCGCTTTTCAAGTCATACGGAATGTATCGACTATGCGAAAAGGCCGCAGCAGCGGCGGCCATAGCGGCGAATGTTTGCGGAAATCACCATTTGATTCGTAACGTTTCTTAAGAAGAGAACAAATGCAGAAAGTTGTTGGTGCGCGGAATGGAATTGGAGGACTGGATGTTCGCTTGTTGATGGCGCAGTGATTGCCATTCTTCTTCCCTCTTCCATTAGTTCTGGTGCCCAACTAGAGAGGGTAGTCAAGATGGTAAGCGCTGCAAATCATCGAACGAACAATGCATTGGTGTTTCTGTCTGTGCTTGTGTTACTGACTTCGTTGTTTTCCGGAGGTGTACCAAGGGCCGGAACCGGTTCTGGGCTCTACTCAGAGAGATCCTCCATCTCCACCAATTACGGCGCCACGGTAGCAGGAACAGGCTCATACTCCGAGGACTTCCTCACAACCACATCTTGTGACTTCAGTGCAACCAACGCGAGCGGCTGGGGCGTTGGCTCAGTCAGTCTGCCCCGGAAGAGCCCTGTTCTCTTGGGGAACTGCGACACCCCCGGCGAGGCATATCGGGTGTGGGTCGACGGGGAAATTGCGTACGTGGCCGACCGCGAGTCGGGACTACAGATTTTCAACGTCACGGATCCCAGGAATCCTACCATCATAGGCAACTACAATACTCCCGGCTATGCGCATGATGTGTGGGTTGATGGAGGCATTGCGTACGTGGCCGACTATCAGTCGGGACTGCAAGTCCTCAACGTCACGGACCCGCGGAGTCCTACGTATGTCGGCTCGTACAACACTCCCGGCATCGCGCGTGATGTATGGCGGGCGGGTGACTATGCGTACGTTGCAGACTATGGTACTGGGCTGACGGTTTTGGAGGTGCAGCATAATAGATGTCGCCAGTTTGAGGGACGGGCCCAAGCGCAGTCGTTAGTAGTTTCTACGGCATCCGGTTCGGCGTTTCTCGTACGAGCCACGCTGACGTGCACGGCAACTCTGCCTATGGATACAGCGATTGCATATTACTTGTCGCCCGACAATGGGACGCATTGGGACTCCGTGAGTCTAGGGGTTGAGCACGTCTTCACTAATGTCGGAAGTATATTGCGGTGGCGGGCTGTGCTGACCACGGGAGATGTGGTACGGACACCCAGCCTCACTAGCCTAGCCATCACTTACAGGACACGCCTGAACGCGCCCTCTCTCGTATTACCGACCGACGGTGCCGTCACTCTTGACAGCACTTCAACCATTGAATGGGGCTCGATGATGGACGCCGCTAACTACCTGGTCCAACTGGACACAGTGAGCACTTTCAACTCGACCAATCTTCGGAACGTCACGGTGCCCGGGAACACGACGAGCTACACTCCTCTCTTGCCGTTGGCATATAGTACTTGGTACTGGCGGGTGGCGGCGATTGATTCAGCAGATGATCTAGGATACTTCGCCTCACCGCGCAGTATCTTGGTCCAGACACAAACCACCACGACAACAACTACCACGACAACGACCAGACCGATTGGGGTGCCGACCATTCCTCCTGAGCTATTGTTGGGAATCGGC
>CAZVZC010000038.1:0-19806 GCA_964631415.1 uncultured archaeon
GTCACCATGGATGAACAGCATCAGAGCGCTCGGAAGGGCATCATAGCCACTCACAGTGCACCATTCGATTCCGGACGAGTAGTTGAGTGGGTCTGAGTTGAGAGCCCAGAAGAGGCAACTCACAGGAGCCATCGACCAGAACACAGGACTCGGCCAGAGCGTTCCGCTGTACAGCAGTCCACCAACCAAAGATAGTATAAGTGCCCAGTTGTTCGAAGGACTTGCGAGATACGTGCCATAGTTGGGCGTTCCGAGAGTGAGGACCTTCCCGATGCTGACCCCGGCACTGTCAAGCTGGGTTCGGTACAGCCTGAGCATCTCGCGAGCGATAAGTCCTCCCATGCTGTGCCCTATGATGTTCACCTGACTACCTGAGGGGAGATTGCGCAGCTCGTCGTAGAGGTTGTAAGCGAAGCTCGAGATGGAACATCCCCAATGAATGGCGTCCTTCTCGGACTGTGTGGTCGCACCGTAGGCTTCGAAGTAGTCGAAGAACCTTGGACTCTCGTAGTCGGTCTTGAAAAGCCCGTGTCCACTAAAATCGCTCCACATATTGGTGAACTGGGCATCGAGCCCCCAGTAACCGTGGATGAAGTACAGGTACCGCCCTAATGGATGAAGCATGCCTTTCTGAGCACAGGCCACTCGGTCGAGGGGAAAGACCACCTCCTTGTCTGGCAGCATGAGCTGTCTGAGGTACCAGCCGACCACTAGTGCACCGGCCTCTGCATCAACCCGACCTGCAAACCCGAACACCTCCGAAGACGGGTCGGATGGCGAGTGGCATGCGATGACTATGGTCTTCCGTGGCTGGCGTTCTGCGATGGCCCTGTACAGCTCAGACCACGGCCTGAGCAACTCTGAAACTGCAAGTCCATCAGGCTCGCCGTGACCAATAACCACCAAGACGTCTGCTCGTAGCGGAACTAATCCGAGGCGGGCCAACGTGGTTTCTTTGACATCAAACCCGGCTTGAGCAGTTTCCACGCGGAGTGTTCGCACTGCCAAGCAGGTATCCACATCATCGACATCGGCATTCACAACCCAGACCACGAATCCGGGCGTGAAGTCGTGGAAACCAACGCTCAGCAGCGGCATGGTTAGAACCAAGAGTAATGCTACAAAGTTCCAGTATCTTCCCTCAGTCAACCGAAGCTTCCTCCAATATCTCACACGACAGTTTGAATCTAAACGATTGTTCGCTTAAGAATGTGCGGTAACTGACTGCAGGAGGAGATTCAGAAACTGTAGAGACTCCTGCCAGTCCGCATTTCAGGCGATGAGGGTTCGGATGAAATATCCGACAGGCACTCGACGTCATTATTGTGGGGAGCTAGGGCAAATCTGAGTATGAGGACTTGGACCTTGCTTCTGCAGCTCGGAGTTGGGCTCCAATGGTGACTCTGAAAATGCGGAATGCTCATAAGTTTCCGGACCATCTACCCGGCGCCAAGCGGGAGTATGTTTCGTTTGGGCTCTCCAGATAATCTCGATCAGGTCAAGGGCAGGACTCTGGCGGTCTACATTTTTCTCTTGCGACAAGACAAGCCCCTCAGTGCGAGAGAAATCCAACGTAAGACCAACATCTCCAGCCCCAGCCTTGTTCTGTATCACCTGAACAAGCTGGAGAAACTCGGCCTAGTAGAAAGGGATGTTCAAGAGGGCTTCTTTGCAGCCAAGGTGGTCAAGACAGGGATACTCACGTTCTTTGTTATCATAGGAAGACTTCTCATCCCCCGTCATGTCTTCTACGCAGTCTTCACAACAAGCTTCTTGATAGTAAGTCTACTGCTGTTCGATTGGGTATTGACACCGACCTTCATCCTTCTAATGGTACTACTCGTGTTTTCGGTGTGTGTGTTCTGGTTCGAAACTGTGAGTCTTTGGAAATACATTCACAGTGGCTCATAGATTTGCGACGATGAGTCTGATCAGCTCTAAAACTAGGTCATTGACCCCTTTCGCAGCTCTAATGATAGAGTTATCCCTGCATATTCCTCAACATACTGTATCATCATGCGATCGTGGTTCGTGTGTCTTCACTGATCTTCCGGACTCCCATCACCGCCGTACTGCTTGTTTCTGCAGTCATAGGTATGCTAGTCCCTTATTCGATCTATCAGGCTACTAGGATTGATGTCCTGGAAATCCCTCTGCCCGGGCAACCAATATCGGAAACTGTGTATGCATCGCTGGCGGGTAACGATACGGACCCTGTGGTCTTCACAGGCGAATGGCTGGAGTCCCCAGGATTTGCACACACGTACCTGCTGACGCTTGATGAGCCAGTCATCTCGGACACCGCGGGTCTTGACCTAGCAAATGCCTTCATCGACAGTAATCTCAAGTCACTCGTCAGCGATGGAGTCCCTGACAATCCACAGGGCGGTATGGACGGACGACTCTGGCACTACACGTTCACTAACGACTCATATACGGGGCCAATGATGCTCCACGGGCTCTACGTTCGTGTTTCTGTGAACTCTGTGTCGGGGAAGGTCGCTATGTACTACGAGGTCTGGTCATCCGAGTTCTCTTCCCATCATAGTGGGATTCTTACCCCCATGAACCCAGATGGCAGAGTGATAGACCCGAGCCAAGCACGAGTCATTTCTCGCGACTTCCTCTATTCACATAACTACACACTTCCCCGCTCTACAAGGTTGATTGACACTAGGTTGGAGTACCGACAGGTCGATACAGAACCCGGCCAGCCTGAGAACTACTCACGTCCGGTATACCACATCGAATTGGCGATACCAACCGGTGAGGTTTTTCCAGTCAAGTGGCTTCAAGGCGTGCTGATAGAAATCGACGCAATAACTGGACGAGTCTTTCATTTTGGATACATGGCTCTTGACATTCCGAAAGCTGGCACAGAAGGGCTTGTTGATGTAAGTCTTGCCAGAAACGTGGCAATCTCGTATGTGGCGAACTATTCGGAGAGACAGGTATGCCTTCGGCTTGAACCTTGGCCGTATTCCATTCCTACGTCACAATCTTGGGAGTTCAGACTTACATGGACTTTCGAGTATAATGTGACTGGGCCTTGGGGAGTGACCGTGAATGAATATCCAGTGGACGCACGTACAGGAGAGGGTTTTTATCAGACCCTCCAATATTCCGGTGGGGGATTGATCCCTCGAAACTCCATACAGAACCTGGCAGTTGTGTGCCTTCTCTCTCTATCCTGTGCATCGATTGGCTTCTTGTGGATGCGCAGGTACGTATCATCAGACAGCACTCCTGAATCGCACGCGGAATCATATGAAACTCCAAGGGAAGTCGAGTCGAAGGCGATTGTAACATGAGAAGGCCAACGCTACCGAGCATTCTACTCATCTTGTTTGGAGTCACATTAGTGATACTTTCTCTGTACACTCCAGGCACGGTTCCTTATGACCCCACTTGGAGTATTTTGTCGCTCGTCGCGGGTGTCATCCTGATTGGCATGGCTGTCTGTCTACTCCGCTCTGGAAAGTGATTGAACTGACAAGCATATCCAAGAGATTGAAGCAATGCTCAAGGAATAGACTCCGACACGCGTGCAACTCCGTGGCTTCAGCCATATCTCAGAATGAAACATCGGCTGTGACCAACGTATAGGGCATGCCGAATGACATTGACGCAATACACGGCCACGCAGGCGCGGTGAGCAACGATGAATGGAGATGCGAAAGGATCTGCCACTCCGTTCAGGCAATGGGAGAGTATGAGGGCATGCTCCGTCCGCTTTGTTCAATGCTTCTGGACCCATACCCATTCTGCCAAGACTATGCTAGTTCTGGTGAGCCCCGCTTCGCGGTAGGTGGCGAACCGACAGACCTCCGTTTCCGACGACAAAGCACGAAGACTCCTCCTGTTATGACCACGACCACAGCCGCGATTGCTGACAGGAACAGTGGGTCTGCAGACCCTCCCCAGAGACGCACTCCAAGACTGTTCGCACTCGTAGTCCTCATTATGACGCCATTCGATCCAACTGCCCAGCCATAGGTCCGGTTGATGCAGCATATGGCATTGACGCGTGGATTTGTTTCTTCGACTCTGGCAGGCACAGTCTGCCTGTACCAGTTCGCTCCGCCATCAGGAGTGTACATGACTGGTGTTTCGATACCTACGATCCAGCCGTGCTCCTTGTCGATGAACTGAACGTCTGTTAGGTAGGGGCCCATAAGGCGGAACCATGGAAAGCCCCCGGGCACTGTCAGTTCGGTCCAGTTCTCTCCATTGGTCATGTGAGCCAGCCAGTCGTCATCCACCAGCCAAGCCTCAGTATCACTCACGAAGGACATGGCCCAAGCTCCCAGATTGAACGTCTTCACCCATGTTTCGGCTCCGTCAGTGCTGTGATAGGTGCCAGAGAAACCACAGGCCCAGACGTCGAGTGGCGACACCACCGCCATCATTCGAGGATGGTCATCGAAGTCCCATCCCCGGACAGACTGCCATGACTGTCCTCCGTCAGTGGTCTTATAGAGGACTTCGTTGTTCGCGGTCCAGCCGTGGGTGTGATTGATGAACTTGACTGTGGACATGCCCGTTTCGCCGCCTACCACCACACTCTCGCTCCATGTCGCACCGCCGTCTAGGGTATAGAACAGACTGCCAAATCCGTTGACCCAGACAGTCTGTTCGTCGATTACGTCCATGATGGTGCCTCGACCTCGGCCGCTGCTGTACTGCAATTGCCACGAGTCGCCGCCGTCACTCGTATGCAGGACGACGAGATTGGACCCCGGGTTCTCGTTCTCACGCCCTACAATCCAGCCACGCGCAGAGTCGATGAATGTCACGTCTCTGAACACGGCATCCGGATAGTCGGACTCAAGTAGCTCCCATGTGGTGCCGGATGCTTGAGCTGGGGTGAGTGAAACTGCTGACGCCGGTCCTATCTGAGCCACGACGCCTACCACGCAAATCAACGCGAGAAGGGTGCGTGCCCTGCAGAAAGCTCTCAACCTATCGAGAAACACAAGACCCGTAACCACCAACTCCTAATAGCAGCCGGTCTTGGCCCACTGTATTTTCGGAGAAGCGAAAGCCCTCATTCAGGTGGCGGCCCACCTCCTATCTCACATGCCTGGTAGTCAGTCCCCAGCCAAAGGCCGCTTGATTCGTAGGCCATCACCTTGACCTCCAATCGACTGTAACCCGACGGGTACGTCCATGTGGCATAGTACTTGCCCCCTGTGTCTGGTGTGTAGTCCCTCCCCTTGCTGCTATAGGTAGTCCATGAACCGTACGTGGTCTTGTACCTCACGTAGAAGTCCACATAGTCCATTATGGTGTAGTGGTTCACATAGACCATGACCTTGGACCCGACCAGTGTGACAGACGATATCAGCAGCGTTGCAGGGACAGGATCATTGATGTCAAGGGGGTCGTAGTCGTGTTCGACTTCGTAACCGTCAGTCAGGCCGTCCCCGTCAGTGTTGTCATCCCTTGGGTCCGTGAGATACGTCACGACCTCATCATAGTCGCTCAGTCCGTCGTTGTCCGTGTCAGAGTCGTGCGGGTCTGTCTGGTGATAGTACGTTTCGGCATCATCGGTCAGTCCGTCGGAGTCAGAGTCTGGGCCTGCAGTGATCCAGTCTGCGACGTAGTCGTACGTCGTCCCACTCGGGTCGTCAATCAGGAGGTTGTGGTTGATGTCGAAGAACGCCTGCGTCGCGAACGAGAGGTGCGCTCTTCCTACAGCGACTATCGGATCACTGAGATCAAAATGGATGAACAGCAGCAAAGCGCTCATAATGGCATCATAGCCGCTTACTGTGCACCATTCGATTCCAGACGAGTAGTTGAGCGGGGCTAAGTTGAGGGCTGTGAGGAAACAGCTCCCGGGCATCATCGACCAGAAAACAGGACTTGGCCAGAGCGCTCCACCGTTGAGCAGTCCACCGATCAGAGAGAGTATCAAGGCCCAGTTGTTGAGAGGATTCGCGAGATATGTTCCGCAGTTGGGCGTTCCGAGAGTGAGGACTCTCCCGATGCTGACACCGTCACTGTCAAGCTGGGCCCGATGAAGTCTGAGCATCTCGCGAGCAATGAGTCCTCCCATGCTATGCCCTATGATGTTCACCTGGCTGCCTGAGGGAAGGTTGCGCAGCTCTTCGAAGAGGTTGTCAGCTAAGTTCGAAATCGAACATCCCCAATGCACTGCGTTTTTCTCAGACTCTGTGGTCGCGCCGTAGGCCTCGAAGTAGTCGAAAAACCGCACATTGTTGCGATCATAGTCAGTCTTGAAGAGAAGGCGGTCCTCAAAATCGTCGTACATACGATTGAACTGGTCATCGAATCCCCAATAGCCATGGATAAAGTACAGGTATCGTCCCAACGGATGAAGCATGCCCTTCTGAGCACAGGCAACTCGGTCGAAGGGAAAGGCCACTTCCTTGTCTAGCGTCGTGAGCTGTTTGAGGTACCAGCCGACCACTAGTGCACCCGCCTCTGCATCGACTCGGCCCGCAAACCCGAACACCTCCGAAGACGGGTCAGATGGTGAGTAACATGCGAGAACTATAGTCTTCCTCGGTTGACGTTCTGTGGTGGCCCTGTACAGCTCAGACCACGGCCGGAGTGACTCTAAGACTGTAAGTCCATCAGGCTCGCCGTGGCCAACAACCACCAAGACGTCCGCTCGTAGCGGAACTGACCCGAGTCTGGCCAACGTTGTTTCTTTGACGTCAAACCCGGCTTGAGCAGTTTCCGTGCGGAGTGTTCGCACTGCCAAGCCTGTATCCACATCGTCAACGTCCGCATTCACGACCCAGACGATGAAACCGGGCGTGAAGCCGTGGAAACCGACGCTCAGCAGCGGCATTGTCAGAACCAAGAGTAGTGCTACAAAGTTCCAGTATCTTCCCTCAGTCAACTGAAGTCTCCGCCGATATCTTACACCACAGTTTCAAACTGAAGGTCCGCTCGCTTATGAATGTGCTGTCACTGAATGCATGAATGTATACAGAAACTGTCAAAACTCCTGCCAGTCTGCATCTCCAGCGATGAGGTTTCGGATGATATGCCCCATAGGCACACGGGGTCATAATGGTGGGGGTCTAAGGATGTCCTGAGTATGAGGGCTCAGATAGCGCTTCTGCAACTCGCGGTCGAACGCCCTTTCCGATTCCAAAAGCGGGGACTGTTCTCAAGTTTCCGAATAATGCATCCGGAGCCAGGCGGGAGCATGCTCTGTCCGGACTACATTCTGGAAAATTACGAACAGGTCAAAGGCAGGGCTCTGAAGGTCGGCGACTTTCTCTGCTACAGAGCAAGTTCCTGGCATGAGAAGAATCTAGCCCAAGAAAGGAATGTCTTTAACCTCAGCCTCAATTAATAAGATCTGAGCACTCTCAAGAAGTCAAGTCAGGTTGGAGGCGACTGAAGAGTGAAACGTTTAGCTCTACCAATCATCATACTCGTCTTGTTTGGAGTCACATTAGTGATACTTTCTCTGTACACTCCAGGCACGGTTCCTTATGACCCCACTTGGAGTATTTTGTCGCTCGTCGCGGGACTGATCCTGATTGGCATGGCTGTCTGTCTACTCCGCTCTGGAAAGTGATTGAACCGACAAGCATATCCAAGAGATTGAAGCGTTGCTCAAGGAGTGATACCGTGACTTCAGCAGACTGTCTACTTGCAGGCTGGATGGTCCTGAATGACCTGCTTGGCGATCTAAGGAGCAAAGGTGTGTTCATACCCGACCTCACCTACGCTGACCTGAGGAACAGTAAGATGTCCCTCGAGTATCTCAGGGCATTCGAGCATGAGATCTCCTCTGAGGACAGACAAGACGAAGAGCTGAGGTCTGAGATGGAACTGAGGATGCTCCGACTCAAGGAGACCCTGATGATCTGGGCTGAGCAGAAGGATGGTCAGACAGTTCGTCGGACTTGGGAGAGAAGATTCGATGATGCCACAGCGGGGAAGGGTCAGCGTCTGCCAGAGGAGCCCAAGACACCAATATCAGACCTGCCAAGAGAGAAAGACATCGCGTTCTTCCGCATTAGACTGCCTGACGAGATACCAGTTGAAGTCATCTCAGAACTCGCAGAGGACTGTCGCGTTCGCATTTCACTTGATGGTGACAGGCACCTGCAGGTGAGCGGCAAGAAAGAATGTGTGCGCGATGCCAGAAGACGCTTAGCTGGACTGTTCTACGGTGACAGTAAGCTAGGGCCTTAGAATAAGAGCGAGCTTGACTCATTGGAGAACCGCGTGTTGCGGAATATCATCATTTCTATGGACGTAGATGTGCTTGTATTATGCCCCTGTCGGTATGTCATGAACAACTACATTGATTCACGGAGCATCACATACAGCACTGTTTTTTCGACTACGGCTTTGAACTTGTTTTGGCGCGCTCCTGCCGAATCGGTTACGGATATGGTTGCAGGTGATGCCATGAATTCGGGTTCCTTGTTGCCAAGCCTGTCTTCCAGAGAAGAGTGGTTTAGGGCTGCATCGGGTATCTTGGAAACTAACCGCTAGCGGTAAAGACAGACATTCCTGTAGTCAAGATCCCGCCATGACTCCTGTGAAGAGATAATCTAGTCGAGCCAGTACTATGTGTCGGGGGACTACCAAGACATCACAATCCAAGCGGGCTCATAGAAGTCTTGACGGCAAGGGCACACGAGATGTCACTTACACGGTGTGGAACAACACACAAGAGAGTTATTCTGGGGGTGATACGCAGAGTGGATTGTCTTGGTGGAGGCAGAAAGCCGTGGTAAGGTTGACCACACTGGCATGCATAGCACTTCTAGTACTGGTCTTTGCTCCGAAACCTGTGATTGGAAACACTCCCATTCACGGTATGTATACGAATCATCACGGACCTCATCAAGCGGACGTACGGTGCCTACGCCTCCTGTCGCATGGTCCAATCGAGATAATGGGGAACGAGGCGTTCGCATCGCAGGGCTGGCCTGGCAATGGGATCGAGAACGACCCGTACCGGATAGAGGGACTGAACATAACCACGATCGAAGCTTCGGCCATCGGAATATGGAACACCAGGGCCCACTTTGTCATCCGTGACTGCTTCCTCAATTGTGTTGGAAACCAGAGGAATCTCGTCCAGTGGACAAACGTCACCCATGGGGCCATCGATGCCTGTTCGCTGGTGACTCCAGCTAGGTGCTTCTTCACCTCACACTGCACTTACATGACTATCAGCGACACGGACTTCTCTGCAGGAGGACAGGGGGGCTGGATCGAGTACTGTGATAGTCTGATCTTGGAACGGAACGAGGTCCAAGCAGTGGATTGGGGTTTCCGTCTTGAAACGGTTTCGAACATGGTCGTCACAGAGAACCGCTTTGTGGGATGCGCAGTCGGTGTCTATGTCAATGTTGCAGCCAAGACAGAGGCGACTGAAAACACGTTCATCGATGGTATGGCAGGAATGCTCATCTACCCTGGTGCTGAGCTGTTCACTGCCAAGTCAAACACGTTCGAGAACCTGACGTCCGCAGCCATATGGCTTTCCACGCCTCTAATGGACTCTCTTTCCCACCAACAGAACAACGCAACGATTAGTATCCTCATTTGCGATAATGCGATTAGTCACTGTGAAGCAGGACTGCTATCGGGTGGCGGCTCATGGACACTTTTCAAGAACAACACTGTGGTGGACTGTGACAGAGGGGTGTTCCTCTCCGATTCGGTCCATATCCAAATCATCAATAACACCATAGTTGGGACTAGCGACATTGCCGTGACCATCACCAACGAAGCCACAGGTCACCGAATCTTCGGGAACGTCATCTCGGGGAGTGGTGTGCACAACGCCCTTGATAACAGTGGCAACACGCAATGGGATGACTGTATCTCGATGGGCAACACATGGGACGACTACGACGGCTATGGAGTCCACTCGATACCGGGCTCGGCAGGCAGTGTGGACAGATGGCCTCAGAGGACTGGACCACCTTTCCTATGGATAGTTAACGAAACCGAGGCTGTCGTCGGCGAAACCAACAACAATCTTGTCTGGACGGCTTACGACTCGCAACCATCCTGCTTCGAACTGTTCAAGAATGGTACGATGATGGACTCAGGCACGTGGTACGGCGGAAACATCACCACCTCTCTGGACGGGCTTGAGATAGGTGTCTACAACTACAGCATGGTTGTCATGAACCTGCGGAATGAGAGCAGTCGGGCATGGACGCTGGTTCGAGTCATAAAAACATCCACATCCTCGCTGTCACTGGAATTGGTGGTGTTGACATCAATTGCTGCTTTGGTGGCAATTACATCTCTCTATGCGGTAGTTGTCAGAGCCAGGCTCCGTCCCTGAGTGAGAGCATAAGAGAAGTGTATCCTCGTCATCTGCTGTAAGGTTAGAATCCAGACTAAATCCCCAATGCTTCACGAATCGGATCCAGTGAAACCCTGTTCAGTTGAAGACCCAATCTGTCGGGGTCCAGACCCATGGCCAGACCAAGAACTTGGGTCACGAATAACGCGGGCAATTCAAGTGACTGACCACGCTCGTCCCTCAGTCCGAGGGCCTGAACGTCAAACTGTGTGTGGCATGCAGGGCAATTGGTGACAATGCAACTTGCACCGGCCTCTTTCGCGGAGACCATCTTCTCCTTCAAGACATTTGAGGCTACGGCTTCGCTGGCGATGAGCAGAGGTGAACCACAGCATCTCAACTTGAGCCCCCAAGGTATGCTCCTCGCACCAGTCAGCTCCAGCAGTTCATCGACCTTGTGAGGAAGCTCAGGGTCGTCGAAGCCAGCCACTTTCGAAGGTCGGAGAAGATGGCATCCCGGATGAAACGCGATTCTGAGCCCTGTGAGGGGTTTCACGATTCTACCCTTGATCTCGTCCTTCATATCGTACAGGACCTCGACAAAGTGACGTATCTTGGCCTTACCGGTGAACTTGAGCCCGAGTGCCGTCAGCGTCTTGTTAGTCGCTTTCCTTGCAACCTCGTCACAGTTCAAGATGTGAGCAGTGTCCTTTAGTGATCCAAAACAGCCATTGCAGGGGGTGACTATGTCGTGTCCGCGCTTCTCCGCAAGTGCGATGTTCCTCCCCGACAAGGCAAGCCAGCTAGGTTCATCGATGGACTTCAGGACTACCGTCCCACAACATGATGCCCCCTCGAAGTCCAGAAGCTCGACCTCCAGCTCCTTCGCCACCGCCCTCATGGACGCCTCATAGTTATTGAAACGGTTGGGGATTGCACAACCGAGGAACACCTCGTAGGTCTGAGTCGTATCACTCGCCCTCCTGGAGTTTCATGAGCCCGGTCTTGTCCAAGACCTTCCTTGTTTCGGCCACATCCAAAGGCGGCACCGGAGCCAAGCCGAGGTCATCTCGCTCCCAGTCAGTTGGTTCGTAGAGCTTGCCGGAGTCGTACAGTGCTTTGCGCGATGCAACATAGCCGGGTGGGTTAATGCCCTTGCGAAAGGCCATATTCTTGAGACCGAAGATTATGTCAGTGATGTCGATACCCTGAGGGCATCTCTGTTGGCACTGGTAACAAGTTGTGCAAAGCCAGACCATGTCAGTCTTGAGGACTTCTTCAAGACCGAAGAGAAGCATCCTCATCAGCTGATGGACCTGCACGTTCACCTTGTCAGAAACGGGGCATCCGCCACTGCACTTGGCACATTGGAAGCATGCTGTGAGATCTTGACCACCTGTGAGATTCGACACCTCTCTGGTGAATTCGGCATCAAGGGTTTCGAGCTTCCTGCCTTCAAGGGATTTGAGCTGGCCCCAGGTTTCAGTCGCCATGATTCCACCTCGGAGCAATGACGGAGCCGACGGAAAACCGCCCTCTTATATCAGTAGTGTCTTGGCCGCGCCGGGATTCACAGACGGCTCACAGGGTTCGGGCAAGGCCTAGAGAAACGACTATTGTTTAATAGCAAGGTGGGGCACAATAGTAAGAGAGGTATTATCAGTGGAAGTAGGCAAAAGCACACCAGGTGGGCACCGTAACTTCAAGGTTGTTCAGAAAATCATAGCGGCGAGACCTGTCTTCGAGATATATGATGAGCAGACCGGTGAGAAGGTCGCAGTTGCAAGACAGACTTGGTTTAGCATCCTCAGGTCGACAGTCAACTTCGAGGATGCCCAAGGCAACAAGATCCTCACTGCAAAGGGAGGCTTCTTTGACAAGACCTTCTGGCTCAAGGATCGTGAAGGCAAGACCATTGCCAAGCTTACGCGGCCATGGATTGCTCTCCGCAAGAACTTCAAGATATTCTATCATGACGACGTGTTGAAAGCCCAAGGTGGACTGTTGGCATGGGGCTTTGAGGCTAACACCAGCGTGGGTACGTTCGCCTTCCGGCTCGACAAGAAGATACTGGCGATCAGGGACCAGTTCCGCGTTTCTGTAGGGGACTACATGGAATGGCTACATGCCGTCGCGTCTGCTGTCGTTGTAGACAGGGTGTTCTTCAGAGGACGTAGCAGATGTGGATGCTGCATCTGCTTTGTATTCCTGTTTCTGGTCCTTTTCGGGCTCCTGATACTGGGCTCATTTCTTGGTGGCATGCCTTGAACTGCCACCCAGAGAACGGACGACCTGTCTGGTCAGGGCCGCTCGGCCCTGGCCCGGCAGGCGATTGCGCTGTCCCCCAGTCTATCTCTTTCTGAGAAGGTTTGGTCCAAGCTTGTGAGCGAGTTCAAGAGCATACGCATGGCTTTCTTGGTCAGTCTGTCGCGCTATATGTTAAGGAAAAACTTCGATGCAAAACATTAAGCCTACTTCAGCTTCATCGAGTCACCAGTTGTGACCTTGCCTATCATCACTTCAGAAGGGTGGGCAATCCATGGGCGCTTCTTGTGAATCGGATTCTGCGGTAGTCCTTTCAAAAAGGAAGGCTCTTGCTCTGATGGTTGTGGGGACACTCCTGCCCAGTGTAGCAATCTACATGAGGACTACCTCGGACTACCCTTACACCCGCACCATGGTCTTCGTGTTTGCACCCTTTTGGACATTGAACGCTTACCAGTACGACCACCAATGGACCTCTTTTGAGCTCGGTTCAAACCCGCTCCTGCTACCGCCTAAAGGCGCAACTTGGTGCATATGGAGCCTCTATTACTTCGCCGCTTGGCTGGCTTTCGTAGTCGGTCTCGGGATTCTCCATAGAAAACCAACTCGAACAAGGATTCTGAAAGCGGTCATAATGCTGAACAGTGGTCCTGCATTGTTCTGGGGCTTGATTCTAGTAGGCCAGGTTTTCAGGTATGGGGCCCATGAAATTGTCTACCCCCTGCCCATTCCCATGCTGCCGTTCATTGGGCTCTATGTTCTTCGAGGTTGGAGATTCAGCTCGCCACCTATTGTGTCTGGAGAAATAGAATGCCCTTTCTGTCGGAACAGGTTCACCACTGGACCTGAGGGTGTTCGTATTGGGAAAACGGTGCGGTGTCTGAGGTGTGGAAAGACTCTGAAGGTGACAGGCTGAGTGGAGAGTGTCGTGATTTGCCCAGCCAAATGCTGAAGAGAAAAGTCGATGCAAGAGATTAAGTCTGGGTCAGTTGTTATTGAGTTAGCGGTTGTGGCTGCATGTTTCATCACAAAGGGGTGGAGTGATCTATGACAGATTCGAGTCAATCGGACACCTCAAGAGTAGCTGTTTCAACAAAGAGGGCTTTCACTCTGGTGGTTGTGGGGGCGCTCTTGCCCTCCCTAGCGCTCTACACGAGGAATCCTGTCAACTACTCAGACGTAATGCTATTTGTGTATGCCCCTGTTTGGACGATGGCTGCTTTTTGGTACGGCGACCACATGACATCTTTTGGACTCTTTCCAAACCTTCTCCTACTATTGATTGGAGACCCCGAAGTGTATATGGGGGGCTTCTACTTCTTCATCACTTGGCTGGCTCTCGTGGTCAGCCTCTGGATTCTTCGCAGAAGGCCAAATCGAACGAGAGTCGTAGAAGCGACCATAGTGCTGAATGCTGCTTCTTCATTGCTCTGGGGCTTGGTTCTTATAGTTCAAGTCGCCCAGTGTGGGACTTCCGGACTTGGCTACCCCTTGCCCTTTCCCATTCTGCCGCTCATTGGGTTCTACATTCTTCGAAGATGGAGAACTAGCTCACCCTCTGTTGTGTCGGGAGAAATAGAATGCCCGTTCTGTCGGAACAGATTCACCACTGGACCGGAGGGTGTTCATATTGGAGAAACAGTCGGGTGTCCAAAGTGCGGTAAGACTCTGAAAGTGACAGCCTGAGTCGATGGTATTCCGGTTTGTCGAGCCAAGACACATGACTTGTTACGGACTGGAATCGAACGCATTTGGACACCCATTGAGATTACTTCTGATTCAGCTCAGATGGACTCTCTGCTGCGAGTTTTCAAACCTCTTGCGCCCGGAAGGTACCAACCGGGTCACATTTCCGCTATTGATGCATCATCACCTTTGCCTAAGAGGACTGGGCCCCAGTTTGTCAGCCAGCTCAGACAGCTTTCTCACGGTGTCGGCCCAGATTGAACCCTCGCTTGCGCTGATATGAGTGAACTGCAGGCGCTCGGTTTCGAGCCCTGCCTTCTCAATGATCTTCTTGGCAATGGCAAACCGTCTCTCGAATGTCACGTTGCCATCCACATAGTGGCAATCACCGATGTGGCATCCTGATATCCAGACCATGTCCGCACCCATCCTGAACGCCTCAAGGATGTGAGTCACACTGACTCGCCCTGTGCACATGACACGTATGTCGCGAACATTAGTCGGCTGCTGGAACCTTGAAACCCCTGCGCTGTCCGCACCTGCATAGCTACACCAATTACACACGATTGTGAGAATGCGTGATTGACTCGCAGGCGTGTCCTGAAGAGCCGAACGAATCTGTGCGAGAATCTGGTCATCGGTGAAGTGCTTCATCGTGATAGCACCACTGGGGCATCCAGCAGCGCATTTCCCACAACCTTGGCATAGAACAGGGTTTGACACGGCATAGTCATGGCCGCCCTCACCCGGCACGACCTCAATCGCGTTGTAGGCACAGTTGATCTCGCAGGTCCCACAGCCCACGCATACCTCTGGGTCCACGACAGAAACTATCGCCTCGGCCTTCCTTATCCCACTGACCAAGGGCACAAGGGCTCTTGCAGCAGCGCCCCGTCCTTGAGCGATTGCCTCGTCAATCGACTTCGGTGCAGTGGCAGTGCCAGCGACAAACACACCATCAGTCTGGAAGTCTACAGGCCTCAGCTTGGGGTGGGCCTCCATGAAGAAACCAGACATGTTGAGTGGCACCTTGAAGAGCTCTGAAACTTGCTTGTTTGTTTCGCGGGGGATCATGGCAGTGGCCAGAATCACGTAATCGACATCCAAGAGAAGTTTGGCCCCAAGTATCTGGTCAGTGACCTCGACCCTGAGTGCTTTGTTCTTCCCCTTCTTCACCTCTGGGGGAGAGTCCTTGTCAAACCTGATGAAGACAACACCCTTCTTCCGGGCCTCGCGGTACTTGTCCTCGGCTGCATAGGAAACCCTGAGGTCTCTGTATATGTGGAATACCCGTGAGCCGGGGTGTTTCTCCAGCAGCTCAAGCGTGTGTTCGAGGGCCACTGTACAGCATATGCCAGAGCACCATGTCCGGGCACCTTCGAGCGACTCGTCCTCGCGGGACCCTGCACAGTGGATGACTGCGAAGGTCTGGCCGTCCTGCACCGTCTCTTCTTGTCCGAGCCATTGGTTGAAATCGAGTTCTGTCATCACGCCGGCGAGCTTGTGTAGTCCATAGAGGCCCTTCTCGTCAAGCTGAACAGCTCCGGTGGCCACAACCACCACTCCGACCTTCAACTGCTTCTGCTTCTTCCCTGTCGTTACAATGACCTCAAAGTCACCAATCGAGCCTTTTGCCTCTGTCACATCGGAGCCGAGCATCAGCTCAATGTTGGGTGCGTTCTTGATCGAGAGCTCGTGTGCTCCAATGACTTCTGTAGCGGGCTTGAAATCGAAGCTCACAGTTCGCAGGTCTCTTAGTAGCCCTCCCACTCCCTTCTCCTTCTCGACCAGATAGACCTTGAAGCCCTTGCCGGCTATCAGCTCCGCGGCAGACATACCGGCGACCCCGGCCCCGATGACGAGGGCTGCGGGCTCCACCTTCGTTACCGCCTCTTCCTGAGGTTCCAGCAGCCTTGACTTGGCCACTGCCATTCGCACGAGGTCCATCGCCTTAGAGGTGGCCTCGTCCTTTACGGACTGGTGGATCCATGAGCAGTGCTCGCGAATGTTGGCCATCTCGAAGAGGTACTTGTTGAGGCCAGCCTGCTCGATTGTCGCCCTGAAGAGGGGCTCATGGGTTCTTGGAGTGCAGGACGCGACTACTACTCGGTTGAGCTTATGCTGCTTGATGGCGTCCTTGATGACGACCTGAGCATCAGATGAACATGAGTATAGCAGGTTTTGAGAGTGAACGACGTTTGGCAGTGTACCCGCATACCGGGTGACCTCAGCAACGTCTACGGTCCCAGCGATGTTGATACCGCAGGAACAAATGAACACACCAATCCGCGGCTCCGCAGTCATGAGCTCGAGGTCTTTCTCTGTCAGGACCTCGGTCTCGGCGGCTTTAGGTATGACCACGTCAAGCGCAGCAAGCGCAGCAGCTGCACTGCCTTGCGTCACAGAGTCAGGAATGTCCTTTGGCCTATTCACAGTCCCACAGATGCTGATTCCGGGCACGCCTGACTGGACGCTATCAATACGGTCGCTGAGGCCCTGTACAAAACCGTAATTGTCGACTTGGATGCCGAGCTCCTTGAAGAGAGCGCCATTCTCATTGGGGACCATCGCAGGACAAAGCACCACTAGGTCGTACTTGTCTTGCAGTACCTCCCGTCCCTTGGTGTCACTGTGTCGGACTGACAAGTCATGTGTTTCGTAGTCCTCGGCTACCTCGCTCGGCAGCCCTTTGACGTAGTTGATACCATACTCCTTCTCGCCCCGGACCAGAAACTCCTCGAAGCCCTTGCCAAAGGCACGCAGGTCATTGTGCAGTATGTCAATGTGTACGTCCGGTGTGTGCTCCTTTGTGATGATGGCCTCCTTCGTGGCATAAGTGCAGCAGATCCTAGAGCAGTAGGCACAATGATTCACATCGCGTGAGCCGACGCACTGTATGAAGGCGATATGATGGGGCTCTCGACCATCAGACGGACGCACTAGGACTCCTCCTGTGGGTCCACTTGCGGAGACCATCCGCTCATACTCAAGGCTTGTGACGACGTTAGGATACCGGCCATAGCCATACTCTGGTACAGTTGAAGCATCGAGTAGCGCGTAGCCAGTGGCGACAATCATGGAGCCTGCGTTGATCTCAACGGTTTCATCAGAGATCTCGAAGTTGATGGCCTGGGCCTTGCAGGTATTCACACAGGTCAGGCACTGGATGCAGTTCTCAATATCAATCGTCGCAATATTGGGGACTGCCTGAGGAAATGGAATGTAGGCGGCCTTTCGCATCTTCAGGCCAAGATCGTACTCGTTGGGGACCTCGATGGGACAGACGCGCTGACATTCGCCACAGCCAGTACACTTGCTGGGGTCTACACGGCGAGTGTGCTTCAATACCTTCACCTTGAAGTCGCCTCGCTCCCCTGATACGCCGACAACCTCTGAGTAGGCAAGGATTGTGATGTTTGGGTGCCGGGAACAGTCGACCATCCACGGACCCATGATACACATGGAGCAGTCCAGTGTGGGGAATGTCTTGTCGAGCTGTGCCATGTGCCCGCCGATAGATGGTTGCCTCTCAACCATGTACACCTTGACGCCCATGCCTGCGAGATCGAGTGCAGCGCGAATGCCTGCGATCCCAGCGCCTATGATAACGACGGGTCTTGCTGAGGCCTCTGCCATCATGTGTCCTCTTGGAGGGTGATAGTCCGCGGCTTCAGGATAGCACGATAAAACGTTTGTTATCTAGAACATCTGGTTCGGAGCTGCACTAGGCGCCCATCAAGTCCTTGAGAGCCCTGCTCATTTTTAGCGCTTCATCCCACTCACGTTGCCACAGGTTCCTACCGAAGATCAGACCCGCGGCGCCCTCCTCAAGACATACGCTCGCCTTGTGCAACAGCTCTTCATCGCTGATCCTTCCTCCGCCAGAGAACAGGACGAGTGTCTTGCCTGCCGACTTGATGACCTTTCTCACCGACTCCTCATAGCCCAGTTTCAGTGTGTCATATGGCTTTGGTAGGAGCGACTTCGTCTTGGGGTCCTCGGTAGGCATACTGATCTTCACTGCATCAACACCGAGCTCATTTGCCACGCGTGCGGCGTAGTCCACGGCAAAGAGAGAATCACGTCCGCCTTTGGCGTCAACTGCCTGTCCCCTTGGATATGCCCACATGATGACTGGCATACCATATCGGTCTGCATCGGCCTTCACCTTCCTGAACTGGTTGAAGTCGTCATACTGCCTTGGACTGCCTACAAATAGGGTGTAGCCCACAGCATCAGCTCCAATGCGAACTGCATCCTCCACTGAGGCGGTCATTGCAGAGATAGGATAGCTCTCGGGAGGAATCGTCGTCCTGCCGTTGAGCTTCAGTATGATTGGGACAACCCCAGCATACTTTGCTGCATACTTCTGGGCAAGTCCCAGATGAAGTGCGATGCCCGAAAAGCCGCCCTCCAGAGCAAGCCTGAACTGGAAGTCTGGGTCGCCTGAGGGGGGATTGGGCAGGAAGTCAGCAGGACCATGCTCGAGGCCCTGATCGATAGGCAGTATCAACATGTGACCGTTGCCCGGACCATGTTCATACATCAGGCGGTGCAGCCGAATTCGTTTTCCCAAACCAAGGTAGTCCATCTCATCCAGCCAGTTTCTCAAAGCGATTGGACCTCGTTACTAGCAAGGATGCAGGGCTTCATAAATGTTCTAGGCCGTTGCCTTGGCCTTCAGTTTGAGCCGCTGCCAGTTGGGCTCAGTCTTCCTCTGACCATACTGGAGATGGCTTGCAAGCCCAAACTCCTCAGGCTGGTGCCCAAATGCCAGTGCGAGCAGTTCTGCCACATGCATGATATCGAACTTGTACTCGACTCCGAAGAGCCTCTGGATCTCCACCTGACCCATATCGAGCTGCAGGAGGCAGAAGGGACAAGGAGTCACAATCACGTCAGCACCGCCTGCCGCAAGGATGCTGTCGAACTTCTGTTTGGTGAATTCAAGCGCGATCTTGACGTCTGCTGTGCGGACTGCTCCACCTGCGCCACAGCATATCAGCTCATCCTTGTAGTGAACGTATTTGGCCCCTGAGGCCTCGCAGATCTCTCTAAATATGTGAGGACGCTCGCTGTTGTCCTTCTTCTTGACCAACGCCGGACGCATCCAGTGGCACCCGGGGTGAAGTGCCATCCTCACTCCAGTGAACGGATGTGTGACATGCTCCTTTAGTTTCTGCATACCCGCGACATTGTAGAGAATGTCGATATAGTGGGTGACTTCTGTCGTGCCTTTGAACTCCCGTCCAATCTCCGCCAGATTGCGGTTGACAGCTGCTCTGAGTTCTTTGTCTTCCTTCAGCTCATGATTCGCGTCCCAGAGGCTGGCAAAACAACCGTTGCAGCCTGTAGTAAGTGGGTGGCCGCCTTGTTCTGCGATGGTGAGATTGCGTGCCGCGATTGTGGCCCACATCACCCTGTCGAATGAACCAAAGACGCCGGGGGCAGGGCAGCAACTCGCGCCCACCATGTCAAGCAGGTCGATCCCGAGGTCATTGAAGACCAACTTGGCAGCTTTCTCAATGCTTGGATACCGGTGGGGAATGATGCAGCCCAGGAAATGATAGTATGCAGGCCTCTTC
>CAZVZC010000039.1:0-19088 GCA_964631415.1 uncultured archaeon
ATCTAGTGCCGCTGGTGACAAAAGCCAGATTTGTGTGTGGCGATGTGGGAAACTCTTTCTGCCCATCGGTGCCACCGACTACACCAGTGGCTACTCTGGAGCTGGCTGGTCACACTTCTGTGCGAGCGCTTCACCGGATATCCCAGATTGTCGTGACTTAACAAATCTGTACAATACAACAGGTATCACTATGGCGAGCCAGAGGAGCGTGTTCCCGATTGTCACCATCAAGAAGTCTGTGCCGCTCGAATCCAACCATAGCTGTCCTAGCCGGGCCATCTGTACCAATGGAAGGACCAAAACAACTCCGAACAACTGCTTGAGCCGGACTGCATTGATCCTGCAGGCCAGACGAGGACCAAATTGAGCTCCCACGACCATGCCAAGACTGATTGTCAATGCATAGAACACATGTATCTCCCCCGCAAGGTAGTTCATCACTGTGCCAGAGGTGGCTGTGAAGACCATCGTGAGCATAGATGTGGCGACTGCCGCATGCATGGGAAGCCCCATCAGCATGTTCAGTGTAGGGACCATGAGTACGCCACCCCCTATTCCGAGTAGCCCGGACAGTATACCCGCGCAGAGAGAACCGATAAGGGAATAGCCAATCCTCACATGAGGAATCCGGGAGAGGTTGAATGAACCAACCTCAGATGCGAAATCAGCTTTTTCTCTCTTCTTGGCGAATAGCATTCTCAGGGCGATAGGCATCAGGATAGCGGCGAACACAAGCCTGAGTGTTTCTTCATCTTGGAGGGTTCCACGAAGCCACACCCCCAAGAGCGAACCAGGAACACTTGTCACGGCCAAGAGTAGGCCTGCCCTTGGAATGACCGGATGGGGTTTCTGGCGATAGTATGGAACTAAGCTTGCCATCGCCACGAAGAACGCGGCCACCAGCGTAGTACCAGGTGCAGTCAAAGGCGAGAGACCAAATCCAATGATGAGCACTGGAACAAGAATGATGCCTCCCCCCACACCTAGCATGGACGAGAGTGCACCAACGCCTAGGCCGCACACAATCAAGACTACGGCTTCAACGAATAGCTCCTGCATTCCAGTTTCCGTCAGGCGGGCCAGACAGCAACGGGCACTTAAGGTGTACTGTCGGGTCGTTGCGCACGGAGTTCAGGAAGGCGTCTTGCGGCGGCCGACATAGTAACAACCGAGAATCAGAATGAACAGACCGAGTAGCATCAAAGCAATCCCCCCATTTTCCGCACCTATGTCGCCCTGTACCAAGGTGAGAACCACATATCCCAACACGACGATGATAAGACCTACAACCGCAGCGTACTTGCCAGGCCTCGAGTTGTATCTCATGAAGGCGGGCTCTTCTTCGGAAGAAGAAACCGCGGGTCGACTCGAAACCCTCAGGTCCTCTCTAAAGAATCTCTGCCCGTCCGGTGTCAGACGACCCTTTAAGACCCCCTCAGTCGCGAGTTGCTGGAGCATCGATCTGACCTCGTCCTCGCCCATTCCGAGCCTAGTGCTCAGTATCGCGACCGAACTCAGGTCCTCGTCCATGACCAGTTTCGCCAATCGTTCCTTCTGAGCAGACATCCCCATCGCCAAGACCTGCAATACAGCCGCCCATCATAAACGTACCGAGCCAGGCAATTGATGCCAGTGAGGCATGAGGCGCCGCCATCATGAACCGAGCTTCTGTTCGTAGAAGTATCTGCCCTTCGAGTAGACCTTCTCGTTTCCTGCGATGACTTCCCCTTGGGCCATGCTCTTGACCATGTCCACGTGCACCGCGCTCTGATTCGTACCATCACATTCCTTGTACGCGTTCCCAAGAGCACAGTGAATCGTCTGGCCTATCTTCTCGTCGAACAACATGTTGAGCGTGTACTGCTTGATGCCCCGGTTCGTGCCTATCGCCATCTCGCCAAGCCGCCGGGAACCGAGGTCGGTTTCGATGATTGACTTTAGTGTATCCTGGCCCTTCTCTGCCGCGTAGTCAATAACCTCGCCCTTGCTGAACTTCAGCCGCACACCCTCTATCACCTTTCCCTGCTGGAGAAAGGGTATGTCGAAATACACCTTACCCTCCACACTGTTGTCGACAGGCGCCGTGAAGACCTCGCCACTAGGCATGTTGTGCTTTCCGTCTGACGCAACCCAGATACGGCCGGCCGTGGATGCAAAGAGATCTGTTTCTGGACCAATGAACCTCACATCACTGTGCTTCTCGAGGTGCTCCTTCATGGCATAGAGGTTCTTGCTCTCGCTCTTCCAGTCTATCAGTGTGGCACCATAGACGAAGTTCTGGTACTCCTCCAAACTCATGTTCGCCTGCTGAGCCAGCGCTCTACAGGGATGGACTGTTAGGCACCATCTCTTCGATAGTCTGATGTCTGAGATTTTCTGCATAGTCCTACTGACGCTCACAATCCTCTTGGGATCGACCGCCGCCAATGCTCTCGTGTTCATGGGCGCATTCAGCATCATGTACACATCGCAGGCTTCGATGAGCGCCTCTTGATGCCTTGGATACAGCGTCAGGGTGTCGTCATCCGCTCCATCATACAACGCACGAGTGATCTCTTCACTTGCCATCAACACGACAGAAGCGGCGCCAGCCTTGGCAACTTCTCTTGTGACAGCCACAGCAAGGTCGTGCGCGTCTGGCGACGCATTGATGACGACCATGTCTCCTTTTTTGACTTCGGTGCTCCACTGCACGAGAATACGTGCATGATGTTCGATTCTGGTGTCCATACAGTCCACAACCAGCTTGTTTGACGGTAGCCTGTACAAGACACTTATTTATCGGCATTGGTCCAGTCCCAGAGTAAGCCACATACTGCCCTTGACTTTCGGATGCCTAATGGAGCGCGACTGAAACGGACATCGCTGGAGTGATATGCCTCGCCGTTTTCATTGTGACTCTGGCAGCTCTAGTACTCACCAAGTTCGATGAAACAGCTATAGTGCTTTTGTCGATGTCCATCTGTGCTATCGTGACCTACGTCATAGGAGGATTGTCATTCTCGGTAGTGCTCGGCTACGTTGGCTGGGACACTATCCTGTTCATAATGGCAATGATGATAATCATCTCAGTCCTAGGTTCTTCGGGCATGTTTCAATATATGGCCCTGATCATCGCCGGCCGAGCCAAGGGTGACCCGAAGAAACTGTACATGATGTTCATGGTACTTGTGTTCCTGATCTCTCTCTTCATTCATCCATTGCCAACCATACTCATAATGGGTGCGTTCACAGTCGAGGTATGCAATGGGCTCGATATCGACTTCAGACCGTTTCTGATTTCAGAGGCTGTTGTTGCCAACTCGGGCTCGATCGCTACCCCCATTGCGTCCATCCCAGACATGATCATCGTTTCCGTAGCGAAGATGGACGTAGGCCTCATGTTCATCGTCCTGTTCCCTCTATCGCTGTTCCTTCTTTTTCTGACAATCTTGTACTTCCTGAGATACTACCGTGACGCCTTCGTCCCGTCCCCTACTCTGGCTACGACTGATCTGTTCATGGTAGAGCCAAGTGTGATGATACGCTCAAGATTCGACTTCTATGTCTCAGTGCTTGCCTTGGCTGTACTGATGACAGGTCTTGTGCTCATACCCAATGAGTCGGCTATCGTGGGTCTTCTTGTTGCTGCGGCATTGTTGGTGTTGTCATTCGACCGGGCGAAGGACCTACTGAATCGGCTGTCTTGGGATACAGTGTTCTTTGTCGTGGGCCTCTTCGGGATTGTGGCGGCATTAGAGGCAACAGGTGTGGTCGAAGACTTGGTGAACGCGTTGGGAGTAGTCGGGGGTAGTAACGTCTTTGTAGCCATAGTCATGATGATATGGTTGCCGGGCCTAGTCTTGTCAACAATGGATAATGTGCCCATTGCTGCACTTCTTGCTCCCACAGTTGCCCAAGGTACTGTGCTCGGATCGCTGAGCCCAGTTGTTTCTCAGTCCTTGATCTTGGGGGTGAATGCATCAGTCTATGTCGTCCCGTTTGGAGACGCACCCAACTACATCGTACTGGACATAGCTGAGAGAAATCGCCGACCGATCACGTGGACCGTCTTCACGAGAGCTACTTTCCCTCTGGGAATACTACACCTTGTCATAGCCACAATCTATCTGTCTGCTGTAGCCATGCTCTTGTGATCTGACGCTATGCAAGCCGATTCTGCAGGGTAGTCCAGATCCATTTGCAGGTCGCATAGGACGGACCAAACATCGAACACCTCGCAGGCGGCTCAATCCACCATCTGTTTCGCGGAATCATTTTGTCTTGCAGCTATGTGCTTGTTCCTCTTTTCCAGCGCGTGAATGCGCAGACCACTTTTCCAGTGGGACCTCCATCTGTGGAAAGGCATAATAGCAGTCTGGTAGTGACAGTCCCACGTGCCGCTTCCTTCCGGAAGCAGTAATCGTCAAAGCTCAGATGCGAGGATTGAGCGGAGTTGTCGAAAGGCAGAGAAACCATAGCAGCAAGCAGGAAGTGGCAGACCGAATGACACGGGAAGTTCACTTTTTAAGAAGCCATCCAGAAAGATTAGACGCTTTACTGGGATAGATGAGGAACCGAAGAAGGATCAGAAACTCGTCGCACGTCCTGTTGACCCGTCTGTCGTCACGAGGGTCGTGAGAAACCCCTTGTCTGGACAGGAGTGCGTCGTCAGCGGCTCTCCTTCAACCACTTTTCGTCAAGCCTGCTTGGCCAAATGGCCATTCAAGGGTGTTAGTGCTCATGCTCATTGGATAGTCTTGGATGATCGTGGAAACGATATCACCGACGAGCCCCTCACGTCATGTGACTGTGTGTCAGTCATACAAGTGGAAACGAAGAAACAGACAGAAGACACAGGCCACAGAGTCGAGGAAGAATCGTCCATGGACAAGACTGCCAGATTCTATGACTAGTTGCGCATTGACAGTCAGCCTTTTTCGTCACTGCTTGTGTTTGGACACTTACAAGAACCAAGCTGAAGCCCGGAGTGTGACCAAACGCCGTATGCCTAGCATCGGTCAGTATCTGTTGCGGCATGAATCAGTGAACAGGCAATCCGATTCCTACAGCCGCACTCCCGACTGTGCCATGACCTATCGCTAGATGTCTTGGCCACCATCATGAAACTCCTTATCTGCTGGAGTTGTTCTGCTTCACCCACCATGAGCGGCTACTGCCCTCAAGTCTCTCTGGCCGCAGGAGTGCAACTAGTATGGAAATCGCCGGTGCTATTTGTCTGGCGATATTCATTGCCACCCTAGGTGTGCTCTTGCTGGGCAAGTTCAATGAAACCGCAGTAGTGCTTTTCGGAATGGCACTTTCAGCGCTTGTCCTAATCCTTGTAGCTGGCAAGTCGTTCAGCCTGATGATGGGTTTAGTCGGCTGGGACACCATCATGTTCATCACGGCCATGATGATCATAATAGCAGTTGTTGGATCATCAGGGATGTTCCAATACATCGCCCTCCTCTTAGCTAATCGCACCGCCGGGGATGTCAGGAAGATCTTCGTGCTCTTCATGGCGCTGGTGTATGTCATATCTCTCGTCATCCACCCGCTCCCAACTGTACTGATAATGGGAACATTCACTGTCGAGATATGCAAAGGTCTTGACGCTGACTTCAGACCCTTCCTGATGGCAGAGTGCGTGATCGCCAACTTCGCATCGATTCCGACTCCGATAGGGTCAGTGCCCAGTATGCTGATAGTCTTTCTGGCTGGGCTGGACATAGGTCTGATGTTCGTTGTCCTCTTCCCCCTCTCTTTGGTCCTCCTCGGTGTGACAATCTTATACATGATGAGATACTTGAAGGATGTACCAGTTTCTTCACCGACAGACCATGTAGACGAACTCCTCATGGTCAATCCAAAGGTCATGATCAAGTCGCGTTCTGACTTCTATGTTTCATTGGTCGCACTAGTGATTCTCATGATTGGCATGATTCTCGCGCCTGCAGATTCCGCGGTCGTTGCACTTCTCGTAGCAGCGGGACTGCTAATCCTGTCGTTCAGTCGTGCCAAAGACCTTCTGAATCGGTTATCGTGGGACACTATTTTCTTTGTTGTGGGTCTGTTCGGCATGGTCGCAGCCATGGAGGCCACAGGCGTCATAACCGACATTGTGGCAGGGATGACCATAATCGTCGGCTCAAACATATTCATTGCGGCAGCCATCCTGATCTGGCTGCCCGGTTTGGTCCTTTCTGCTGTCGACGCCATTCCTGTTGCTGCACTACTAGCTCCTGTCGCATCCGGGTTCGGCGCCCTCAACCCAGTGGTTCCCTTTTCACTAGTCATAGGAGCAAACCTCAATGGCTATGTCATCCCATTTGGAGACGCACCCAACATGGTGGTTGTGTCGCTTGCTGAGAAGGAAAACACCCCTCTCACGTGGTGGGAATTCACGAAAGTGGTGACCCCATTAGGCGTGCTGCACCTCATCATCTCGACGGTCTACATTTTTGGTGTCGGGTTCCTAATACCTTGAGTGTGAGAAGCACACACGGACATTGCGGCCTGATTCTATGACCAGTCACGCCTTCGAAGCCCGCCCAAAATGCTCGTAATCCGGTTTCGACACTCTGACGAGGACCGAATTGAAGCCAGGTGTGTGCCCGAATGCTGTGTGCCTGTCATCGGTCAGTAGGTTGATGTTGCCATCCCTGTCCCACCAGCCATCTGAAACCCACACCACCCTAGGGTCTATGTCCTCACTGATTTCGAGTTTCACAGGGTCGATGGACCCTCGAACGGACTCGACACGGACTAGGTCGCCTCCCGTAAGTCCGAGCCTTTCAGCGGTGTTTGGGTTCATCCTGAGGAACGTCCTGTGTGTCTCGGCTTCACTCATCGACGACATTCTGATTGGCTCAGTGACAACGTCGAATGGACAGATGTCTAGATTGCATTCTCTGCAGCCAATGCACTTCTCAGAGTTCCACCTTGGTATGAGCAGGCCTGTGACGCTGCTCGGAACAGCTATGACCCCCCCCGAAGGTTTCACTGCAAGTCCTCTGACGAGCTCACTGAGCTCATTCCTCATTCTAGCATGAACCGCCGAATCCTTGCTCGTCGCTCCCTCCAACGCTTCAAGACTTGGTGGCTGCAGCGAAATCGCTTCATCCTCGCATTCCTTGACACACTTCTGACAGGTCGTACACGCAGAGTAGCTCTTGGCCTCGGCACCGACTTCCACAGTAGTGTATTGGGAGTGAAGTCGGGTCCGCAACCTACCGGAGATCATGATCAATGGGTAGTCCTTGAACACCTCAGGAGTGGACACTGGACTCTCAGCGGGCTCCTCGTGGAACGGCAGAGGGTCAAAGCCCATGTCCTGGAGCGTCTTGGAGTACAGCTCAACCCTGCCCGAAGGTGTAAGAAAGTGGTGATTGGCAAAAGGAATCGCGGAACTCTCTGTCCTGATCCCGCCCGGATTCTCTCTCAGTTTCTCAAGTGTGATCCCCTCGCAGTCATGACTCCTTAATGCCAGCCTGATGGCATTGAGCTCTGTCAGCCGGAAGTATTGGCCCAAACCGAGTTTCTTCGCAATGCCCGTCCATATCTCCAGTTCGTGTTTCGCCTCTCCTCGCGGTCTTACGATTTTCGGGGCATACTGGACAATCCTGTGAAGCTCACTGTGAACGAGGTTATGATGTTCGAACAGAGTAGTCGCAGGCAGAACAACATCACACATGCGAGCTGTGTCTGTCATCTCTATGTCAATGCAGACCTTGAAGGGGATGTGTTTGAACGCTGCTCGAGTCTTACTTGTGTTGGGCCACTGAGTCAAGGGATTTGCTGCTTGGATTATCAAGACCCTGAGAGGTGACTCCTCATGGCTCAGCACATACTCCGGGATGAGGGTCCCCGATGGCACGACTGGCACGACCGATTCCGGCAGCATATCGGCAAGAGTTATGGCAGAAGCATTGAAGGGGCCGCAGTCCGATGAGAGATACTGGAACCCGCCACCTGAAACGCCCAGATACCCGCAGATTGCGAGAAGGCTATGGACCGCTCTGGCCGCCCATGTTCCGTTGGTGTAGTGATTCATCCCGGCAGGGGCTGTCATTATGAGAGCAGGTCTGTGCGTGGCGAAGGTCAGGGCAATCGCTTCGATTGTGTTTGGGTCTATCCAGGTTATCTGGCTGACAGTCTTCTTGTCATACTGTGCGACTCTCTGCTTGTACTCCTTGAATCCAACTACGCAACTCTCGACGAACTCATGGTCGTACAGATCTCTCTTGATTATCTCATTCGCAATCCCAAGCGCAAGTGCTGCATCAGTCCCAGGTCTAATCGTCGTATAGATGTCGGCCATCTTGGCATGCGGAGTCTTACGGGGGTCTATTACTATCAGCTTTGCACCCCTTTCGATCGCCTCTCGGATGATCCTCTTGGAGTGAAGGCTCGACTCGAACTTATTCGTCCCCCAGATCACTATACACTTCGAGTTGACCCAGTCACTCATCTCATGTGGTGGGAATGGTCCCACATTGAATCTAGCGCCCTCATATGCTCCCTCGAAACAAATCTCGGCGATACCCGGGATCATCCTGCACCCAATGACGTTGCTGAACCGAGCCGCGTACTTCGGAGCAAGCCCATCGTTGCCAGACCCGGAGTAGACAGCTACGGACTGAGGACCGAATCTGCTGCGAGCCTCGGCGATGTGAGCAGCTATCTCGTCCAGTGCGTCATCCCATGTCATTCTCTTGAAAGTGCCGTCCGCCTTCCTTCGCTGTGGGTGGAGCAGCCTGTCTTCTGAGTATGTCCTCAACACGTGGGCATAGCCCTTGGGACAGCATCTGCCCAGAGTGTAGGGATGACTCTTGTCACCCTCAAGTCTGACAATGCGACCGTGCTCTACGTGGACCACGAATGCACACATGTCGGGGCAATTAAGCGAACAGGCGCTATAGTGCTTCTTGACAGGCATCTCTCGCTAGAGTGCCGTCTTTGAAGTCAATAACTGTTGCTGTTGGTTTCCTTCGGCACAGACTTATGCTATTTGAGAGAGAAACCCCGATTCCGAATCATTCTGACGAGGAGCATCATTGCGCTTTTCATATCTCTCGAAAGCCTTTCTTATGGTGGCGCCTTTGGTATCGCAGACCGACTCCATGCCCTTTAGGTCGCTGATTGTCTGCTTCATCCCGACGTTCGCTTGATCAGCATAGGCTCCTGCAATCAATCCATCTAGAAACTTGTCTGGATCATCTGAACTGAAGATCTCATCCCTAAGCCCATCCTTTCGTTCGCGCTCCTCCACTTCCCCGGTGCATGAGGCTGCGAGAAGCCCTCCTACAAAGGCCCATCCGACAGACGCACCTACGCCTGCATATGACAAAACAGTCAGAAGATCGACGCCTAGCAGCAGGGGCGATAACAGTGTGAACGACACAAGGAAGAAGGGATCCCAGAACTCGCTCACCCCTGGCATAGGGCCGAATACGTAGCTCTCAATGAATAAGAGGTACGAGAAAAAGACGAGTGGCGCATAGATGAGCGCATGAACAGCATATCGCCCGAACACGGCCCGGAGGGCTCGAATGACTATCCTTGGACCCACGTCAGCAACATACAGAAAATCGAGAAACAGCACGAGAGCCCACAGCGGAACCAAGACCCAAGGAAACTCCAACCAGTTCATGAGTGTGCCTCCGATTCCATTCCACTCTTCGAGCAGACTGAGAAAAGGATATTGCCCACAAAGCAGGGATGTCAACTGACCCTTTCCAGGTTGAAGCAGATGTCACAGACCAGTCATTG
This sequence comes from uncultured archaeon, assembly GCA_964631415.1. Taxonomy (GTDB): domain Archaea; phylum Asgardarchaeota; class Thorarchaeia; order Thorarchaeales; family Thorarchaeaceae; genus OWC5. The sequence goes on from CAZVZC010000039.1 coordinate 9,754, forward strand.
ACTCAATGGACGCATAGACCTCCGGCCCTACCAAGTCCGCGACTGCCGCCGCCACTCGCGTCAGTATTACGCCCATCTCACCCTGACTCAGTTTACCAGTAGGAAGGACTCTGTCGCCCACAACGGTCAACTGTTTGTCGCAGCCTGCTAGCACTGATGGTGGACATACCAGCCCAGCCTCTCTCAGAAAGCGACCGAAACCCGACCTGCCCTGAAGAACGTCTAGAGCCACCTCTCGTGACTCAGGGCTCAGCTGAGTCTTCCACACTGCCAACTCGCTCGACCGAGCTGGCTCTTCCTCTGATAAGATGCGGGCCAGCTCATCCGCATTGTCAAGGACATGACCAACCTGCTCAAGTACCACTTTCTTCAAGTCGGTCGCTGGCAGAGAACTAGTTCGCTCAAGGAAATCCATGCAGGACCTGCAGGAAGTTCCCCCGGTCACACTCCGGCTTGTGAAGTCCACAACGACGTAGCGCGAGGACAGACTCCTTGATGTTTCTCCGGGCATCCCTCCAATGTCACATGTTCCTACGGGGCATTCCAAGCTGGTGACGTCGTAGCACACTCTCAGATCTGTTCTGTGAGCCGCATAGACTCCAAGCATGTCAACAGTGAATCGGACTTCTGCCTGGTTGCCTATGACCACTATCGGATAGAGACCTGTCAGCGCAGCGTGAATCGCTCTCTCCAATCCTCCCTTCAACCTGCTCTTCAGGAACCTTGCTGCGACGGATACCGGGAGTCGCACAACGAACACAGTACCCCTTGTGAAGTCACCAATGACCCTGTCTTCGACTGAAATCTGGCCACCAAACGCGTCTGTCAATGTGCGAACAAGAGAAAGGCCAAGTCCTGTTCCCCGGGCACCCTCCATGAATCTGCTGAAGAGCTTCTTCCTCTGTTCAGGCGGAATCCCCGCTCCATAATCTGCTACGCGAACCTCCCAATGGCTTCTCCCACGAAAGACAGCGGATGATATCTCGACATCGATTCGCTTCTCACCCGGGGAATACTGAATGGCATTATGGAACAGATTGAGGAACAGATCAATCAAGAGGCTATTCGCATCTACGTAGTAGGGTTCCTCGCTTTCAAAGCGAAGATGTGCATCAATCTCGGGCGTGCTCATCGCCACTTGCTTGATCGCATCTGTGATGCATGCAGCTAGGTCGACCGGCACCAACTGTTCGCTCCTCGCTGCGTCAGCCCTGGCGAGCTGTCTAACACTCCTGGTCAGCTCCCCAGCACGGGCAAGCGCAGCCAGTGCTCCTGCCTTTGCGTTCTCCTCGACGTCCGGTGGGAGACCTTTCATGTCGAGGAGCTCTAGAGCGCTCAGAATGGCCTGATGATAGTTGCCTATGTCATGCACCAAGATGTCGGCGTATAGAGTCGCTCTCTTTTGAGACGTTTCGGCCCGGAGATATGACCCCATATACAAAGACCCGAGGAAGGCTGGACCTCCTAGCAGGCCAAGGAGAAGGATCACTTCGGCAGACCACCAACCAGCTGACCATTCATTGAAGACAGACCTGAGAATGTTTGGAATAATCCATAAAGCGAGAAACGTGACAGCGGTCAGTTCGACTGTGAATGTGCCTTGTGAGGACCTGAGAAGCAGAAAACATAGATACGTGTACCCGAAGACATTGACGAGATTCACTGATAGCAGGATTACTTGACCCAAAGGACTGAATGCAGTATCCGGCGCAGATGTGACTAACCTGAATCCTATTGCCTGGCCAATCAAGCTCAGCACGAACACCAGACCGAGACCCTTTACAAGCCAAACCCCTAGTCGACTCTCATCGTCCTGTGTTTCACCAGTCCATCTTATCACCAGTATCAGGCCGACTGAAACGACAAGACTCCCCACTATGTATGCTACGAATGACGCGGTTTCTCCGACACCGGAAAGCTGGCCAATCCCTATCTGGCCCATTTCGACAAGGGCTTGTATCACGAACATCAGAATCAGAGGAAAGTATCTTTTAGCTGGTTTTTGCCTCGAATACGAGAAGACGAGAAATGCCATCACAGTAGATAGCGCAGATATTCCAATGTGTGATAACGTGTAGGCTCCAAAGTCTACCAAGTGGAAAGTAGGCATGATCACTTTCGCGGCTACAGTGACCAGAAGCGGGGCAACGACCAGCATCGACACTGAAAACGCCACAGCATATGACTTCCCTCGACCCAAGGCTGTGCTTCTCAGTATTGGCATGGCCAGAGCCAAGTAAAGGAGAAAGAATCCCGCCAGCTGCAGCGTCATGGACATAGTCCAGACTGCGCTTGGCCACATCAAGGAGAAGAGCAAAGGCACTGCCGACAGACCCAACACAACTGGCCCGAGGAGAAGCCGAATTCGGTCGGTCTGATGCGGATATCGGACCTCCTTAGTCAACCGCACTCCGGCTGCTGTCAGCGTGGCCAAGGCCAGCAATCCAAACATGAAGCCGATGACTGTGACTGCCCATGAAAAGCTTAGAATAAGATAGTGAATCACACCATGAGCTGCCAAACACGAAATCAACATCAAAATCATGGTTCGGTAAAGTGTTATCTTTCCCCTGCCGGCCAGACGACGGCTGAGAAAGGATGTGACAAGAAGCTGGACACCCAATAGACTGAGTACTGCAAGATCAGATACTGTCTGGGCCGCAGACTGAAGCGCCAGCGGTGAAGAGGCACTGAACAGCTGCTCCGCGGAGCCGATCATACTTTCTAAAGACGAAAACACGAAGACTGAAACGATGAGTACCGGGATGGGCGATGAGTCTTCTCGTGACTGGAACAGTGATGCAGATGCACACTCGATTGTCAGGAAAGCCAGCACCGCGCGGTAACCCACACTTATCTCATAAGACTCCCAAGCCTGAACGCTAGTCATGTACACTACAAATGAAACCGAAATGACTACAACGAGGTGACGAATGAACCGATTCGCAGTTGAGGTCCCACTCCACGACTCAGTCATCGAATCACACTTCTGACGAATCCCGGCCCAAGAAAACTCTTGTTTGGATGTAGTATTCGATGCAACCGCTTATTGTGCAGGGAATACCCGGACCAATAGGATAATGTGTAAGCAGATGTACGCGGCGAAGTCAGGAGCGGACCATCCTATGACAGACGAACCGACGATTGAGATTCGCGACTATAATGACGAACTCGCAAAGCCTCTCGCAGAGATGTACAACAGCTGGGACTCGTTGTGGCCGGGTGGATTCACTCAGGGAGTCCCCTTCACGGCTGACAGGGTAATCAAGCAGTACCAGACCATGCGAGCACTTGCCATATTGATCGCAATGGACAAGCAGAGCGGCAAACCGGTTGGGTCTGTCACTCTCCTCTCTCACTGGAGAGACCCCGAAGCTGCATACGTAGGAACGCTTGGTGTGAGTCCGGATGCGCTCAACAAGAAGGTCGGAAAGCGCCTTCTGATGAAGTGCTTCGAGATTGCACTGCGAAAGGGCTACAGTAGAGTCGATCTCGGAACGTGGGCAGGAAACCTCAGAGCAGTCCCACTCTACAAGAAGATGGGACTCATGTGGGATCCCGAAGGTCAAGGCGTGGAAATGGAGAGCTATGTGCCGGGAATCCTACAGCATCCGCTATGTGCTCCGTTCTTCGCGACCAATCCGGATCCAGCTGCATGGTACGCACTGCAGCGCAGAGACCTGGCTCAGGCACCTGACGATAACACGGAGCACGGAATGGCCGTCTATGTCTACAACTTCGAGAGCGGCAAGAACAGTCTGCATGTTCTGGTTGATCGCCTCGCAAGGTCAATCACAGGAATCGAACGAGTCATGCCTGACGGGCGTCTTGTGGTGAGGGCAAAGGTGAGCCAGCACTTGACCCTGTGTGGGATCCCCTCCGTCTACGAACTCAGAATCGAGAATGGCACCGGAAGGGACATCGATCTCGCAATTGCCCTTGAGGGCTTGCCAGGACTACACTTCGACGGCGTGTCTGGAGCGACAACACGCGTCAAGGCCAAGAAGTCATTCACATTGGCAGTCCCCTTCAGCCTTTCACCAGATGCTCCTCTCTATCGCCGCAACATCAAAACGCCTTCAATCGTGGCAAAACTGCGACTTAATGGACAGGAGTCCATATTGCGAACCGGCCTGAGGATAAAACCAGTCGTGGAAATCCAGACGAGATGGAAGGAATGCCGTGTCCTGCCGTCGGGGACCGCAACCATTCCCATTACCATGATCAATAGCTCTTCAATGAAGCTGAAAGGAAAGCTCATGTTCGAGAATGTCGGACAGCACATTACCGTAACCCCCTCGGAGTGCGAGGTCGAGCTTGCTCCAGAGGGTCTCGGAGGTGCTGTCATCACTGTCACGACTCAACCGGATCTTCCAGCTGGCACACATGATCTCTGGGCATACATGATTCTTTCTTACCTCGACGAGGCTGGCAAGAAGAGAGAGGTAAAGACAGGGAGGTCTAGAATACCCCTCTTCTGTCTGCAAGGAGGCCGTGTCACGGCTGGAGAAGACGACCGTACTCGTGAGGTCTTGCTGGTCGCTCCGCAGTACACTGCACGTATCCTGCGGGAAGGTGCAGTCCTTAGGCTGTCCAGCCTCTACGGTAGCTCGACCAGTCAGATGACCCTCTCAACAGAGATAGGCCCGCCCTTCGGGTTGAGCCCATTCCGCTTCGCTGAGCGAGATGTCAAGGTCAGGGTGACAGAGTCAGGTGTCGTAGTGTCGGCCACTGCCACACATCCTGAGAGACCACTTATGATAGAGGATCGTTGGGTCGCTCTCAACTCATCGCCTGTACTCAAGCACGAAGTGTGGGTCACAAACACAAGTCAGGAAAACCACGAGATGCAGGTCAGACTCAATGGCAGAGGAGGCGGCATTCCGCTCAGCTTCGATCGTGTTTTTGTCCCTCTCCCATCAGGTGTAGTTGAGGCACCGACGGGCAACTTGCTCATGAGTTACCCATCGATTCCAAGTGAGCCCGGTTCTCTCACAGAGGAGTGGGTAGCCACAGGCGGCCCGTCAGGGGTGTCTGGCCAAGTATGGAAGCCCACCAACCTTGAGTCTGTTTATCTTGCAGCTGGGCAACTGTCACGCATCGTTTCAAAGCCACTCAGGATCGGCGGAAAGGAAACAAAATGCATTTCGGAAGTATGGAACATCGCTGCCGCTAGCGACTGGCGTGACATTCAAAGAATCTGGAAGGCGAATGTGAGAGGTGAATACGAGAACGTACAGAAGGCAGGAGTGCGTCAGCCTACACTTCCGATGATTGCTGTCAGCAAGAAGACTGTCATAATACCTCATAGGCAAAGTGCAGAGGCGGAGCTGACAGTCGATAACACCGTTAGTGCCCCTGTGATTGGGAATGTGGAGGTTGAAGCGCCAGAGGGGTGGGATGCCGAAATCAGACACTCTGGCGACAGCACACTCACGGTCGAGCAGGACACTGATGAGTCAAAAGGGACAGTCCTTCAGGGTCGTCAGAAATACACACTGACGTTGAGGCCCACGGGTCTGACGAAGGCTGGATTCTCGATCGAGAGAGGGCTCGTGAGGGTGCGCGCGCCCATGGAGTTCCGCGAGTATTTCACGTTGCTGCAGCTCGGGTCTGCTGGTTCCACGGTCACAATCACAGAGGCAATCGAGCAGGGCCTAAGAGTGTTCCGCGTGAACAATGGGGTCGCTGAGTTCGCTGTTTCTGGAGACTACGGAGGCTGCCTGTTTTCTCTCAAGAACAGTCACTCCACAGAGTTGCTCTGTTCTGCATTCCCGAAGCCCGCACCCAAGCTGTTCATCGACAACTACTGCGGAGGAGTCCAGCCGTTCGTGTGGGATGACAGCTCGGGTGAGGATATCTTCCAAGTTAAGACGAACAAGGAGAAGATGGACGCCAGGCCATGCGAGCATGGTGGGGTCTGGAAGGGGGTGGAGGTGAGCTGGACAAGCCAAGTCCAGAAGACATGCCGAGGAGTGCAATTCAAGCTCCAGTACCTCACTGCCCCAGGCAGTCCCATGGTTCTTGTCAACTGGGTCATCAAGAACTCCACTGGAGCGCCGCTCTCGTTCATGCCGTGTCTCTTTGTGGATCCAGGGTTCAACGGCGCGTTTGGAGGCACCATTGTGCATACCCGTTGGGGAGGAAGTGAGCTGGACATCACAGACCTGCAAGTCCCTGCCTCTGTCACACCCGAAACAAACTCTCTATGGCTCAGAAGAAGCGCGGTTCAGGAGAACAACGAAGGGCTAGGAATCCTCTGGGCGGGGTCGGATCCCCAATCAGTCGCAATCTGCACCAGCGAGATGGCCATCTGTGGCGGCATGGACTTCAAGTGCTGGTTGATGCCCGGCGAGGAGAGAGTCGTCAGGGCATGCCTGTTCGTGGATCCGCCTAACTTCGAGGACCTGGAGAAAGTGCAAGACTCCCTCACAGAGTTGTTCTAGAGAAGCGGGGTCACACCGTTCTGCCCTTTGGTGGGCCGCGAAGGCCCGCCCGTCCTATTGAGCCTGCAATCCCGCAACTTCAATAGATGGATGTGCGATAGGTTCGAAATCAGAAGGAACCAGACAGTAATCGAGAGTGAACACATGCTTGGGCAACCGAGGGATTTCATCGGCAACATTCTGGCAGTTCTGATATCCAGACCACTAAGGAAACCCGATTTCAGGGCGCAAGTCATGAGATGGAGAATGGTGGTCGTGCTTGAGACCGACTACTATCCGGTGACCATCAGGTTCGACAAAGGAGTCAAAGTGGGGTACGGTGACAACCCTCAGCCCACCATCCGGGTAAAAGCCAGCCTCGATACAATCATCAAACTGGTGAAGGGAGCTACCTCACCAATTCGAGCACTCTTGACCGGCGGTCTCAAGGTCAAGGGCCTTCTAAGACACCCTCGGGCCACTCTGCAGTTCTACAGACTGATCTCCTCTTCCATCAGGGGGTGATACGAATGAGCCTCAAGCAGAAACTCGCATCGATTGTTGGTGAGCAATATGTGTCTGACGGACTTGCCGAACAGTATGTCTATTCGTTCGATATGACCGAAAACACACCGCGGCGGCCTGCGCTGGTTGTCATGCCTGAATCAGTTGAACAGGTCCAGCAGATTGTTCGGACTGCGAACAAGGAGCGAGTCCCACTTGTTCCATTCGTCACCGGACAGAATGTAGGTGGCCTGACGATACCGCAGGTTGATGGCGCTGTCACCGTAGATCTCAAGCGCATGAACAGAATCATCGAGGTCGACGATGAGGCCATGTACGCTGTCCTCGAACCAGGCGTCACCTTTGGCCACCTTCGGAAGTATCTCGACGAACACAATCCGTCGCTGAGGTATACGTACCCCTTGGCTCCGCCTTTCACTTCGGTGATGGCGAATGCTCTTCTACAAGGACTGTGTGATCTATCAACAGTTAGAGGTGCAATGGCGGATTTCATCAACGGGCTTGAGGTAGTCCTGCCCACTGGAGAACTAGTACGAGCAGGCTCAGCAATCATGGGCGACGGCAACTGGTTTGGCAGATATCCGCTTCCAGACCTTGTGGGCCTCTTCAGCGGCTGGCAGGGGATGACAGGTATCGTTACGAAGATTGCGCTTCAGCTCTGGCCTAAGAAGCAATTCACAAAGCATGCAGCGCTCTTCACTTTTGGAGAGGTGGCTACAACAGATCTGCTCAGGCGCATAGCGAGAGCACAGGTCCTTGACGATGCAGACTGCATGTCTTTGCCCATTGTCAAGATGCTTCTGGGTGTGTCTGCCCCAGTGGAAGTGTACGAGGGAGAACCTGACTATGGGACCTTGCTCACCTTATCTGGTAACACGGAGAAGGAAGTAGAATCCAAGTACGAGCTGGTCGAGAGCTATGTTGAGGACGCAAGAAAGGCGGAGAACCGTCAGATCTTGGTTGACTGGGATGCAGTGTCCAAGATGATGGGTGACCAAGCAGAGTCATGGGTGGACTTCCCGTCCGATGCCTACAAGGTTCTTACAGAGTATGACGGACTGACATGGGTCGGCACGTACATTCATCCCAAGCGTTGGGCAGAGGCGCTGTCCCAAGGAAGACGCGTTGTTGAGAAGTATGGGTTCGAACTGATGGCCTACCTCAAGCCAATGAACAGCATGCACTTCGGTGAGTTCAAGTTCATCATTCGGTTCCCAAAGGACAAGACAACTGTGGAGCAGATCCGGCGCTGCAATGAAGAGCTACTAGACCTCGCTCTAGGTCTGAAGGCACTTCCCTACAAGACACCCGTATGGGCCGCGAAGAAGATCCAAGAGAAAGCAGACCCCGGATTCGTGGAACTGCTCCGTAGAATCAAGAAGACACTCGATCCGAACGGGATAATGAACCCGGGGAGGTGGGCGTTGTGATTTCGTATGAGTCAGCGATCGGCCAGTGGCTGCACAGATGTAACCGCTGTGGGACGTGCAAGTACATCTTTCGAGACTATGGACCATCTTGCCCGTCGGGAGAATACTACAAGCTCGAAACCTATTTCGCATCTGGCAGGATAGCAGTTGCTCGGGGTCTGGCCACTGGCGATATAGACTGGCAGGAGTCTATGCTGAAACCAGTCTTTGCCTGTACCACTTGTGGAAGCTGTCAGACTCAATGCATGGCGCCGCATAGAGAACATATCGTCGACATCATTGAGGAACTGAGAGGCTTTGCAGTTGACAAGCTTGGCCCATTGCCTGCTCATCATGATCTCGCTGAAAGCATCATCCGGAAGCATAACCCATACAACGCCACACATCACAGTCGTCAAATCGTGGAGCGGCTTCACTTGCCCCTCAAAGCAGACACCATACTCTTCATGGGCTGCACTGCAAACTATAGGGAAACCAGCATACGCGATGCAACGATCTCGATACTCAGGAAAGCCGGCATTGACTTTACGATTGTTGACGAGTACTGTTGTGGCTCTCCTCTTCTCAGAGTAGGGCAGAAGGCGGCAGCGCGAAATGTTGCAGAACACAACCTGCAGGTGATAGAGATGGCAGGCGCGGGGAGAGTTGTCACTTCCTGTGCAGGCTGCTATCGAACACTCTCAAAGGACTACAAGAATCTGGGAGCGGACTTGGGCATAGAAGTGATTCATTCCTCACAACTTGCGAATGAGCTACTGAACGGAGGCAAACTGAAGCCCAAAGCTCGCAGTCCAATCGGCCGCGTGACATACCATGATCCATGCCACTTGGGCAGACACATGGGAGTTTACGAAGAACCAAGACAGGCCCTTGCGATGCTGCCTGTCGAGTTTGTCGAGATGTACCCAAACCGGAACAATGCTTGGTGCTGCTGCGCGGGCGGCGGCGTCAAATC
>CAZVZC010000040.1:0-17560 GCA_964631415.1 uncultured archaeon
AACTCTCTTGTCTTAGACAGGAAATCAACGGTTTCATGCGCCAGAAGGTCTTCCAAGATGCGCTTCTGTTTCTGAATAGTAACTAATATCTTGTCCAACTTCCTCTGACTCGCTTTCTCCCCCTTATCCTCCAATACGAACTCAACAATGTCACGATTGAAGACGTCAATGATATGAACGAGTATCTCACGAATAGACCTCGTCTTCTCAGAGCACTTATAGTCGACCCTCTTTTCGTCCAGCCGCTGGACTGCGTCCTCAAGTGTGTCAAAGACTTCTCCCCAGTAGGGAAACATAGTCTTCAGTTCCATATCATCGCACATTGCTATGACCAATCTGTTTACATCATGTTCGCTCAAGAATGAATCGCTCGCTCTAGACGGCCATCAAGGGGAAGAACAGATTGCCTGAACTACCAGACATCTACGTTCTAGCAGGAAGCATGGACAAGGCTTTGAGGAACAGAATGATTGAGGATGCCACAATCAATCAGCCCAAGTGCCTCAATGTCAGTCCACGAAGGTTCGTGAATCAGGTGAAGGGCCGCCGATTCGAGCGTTGTCGACAGCGTGGCAAGTGGGTACTGTCAGATCTGGACTCGAACTGGACGCTAGCGTTCAATCTGGGAATGGGTGGAGAGATCCGACTACATGATCAAGACGAAACGCCCGAAGCAAGAAGAGAGAGAGTAGTCCTCCGACTTGACAATGGACAACAGGTGTGGATTCATCACTGGTGGTTTGGCCATGTGCATCTCGTGCCGAAAGAGCACATCAGCTCTCATCCTCAAATAGGACGTCTAGGTCCGGAACCGCTAGCCGATGACTTCACACCAGACGCTCTCCATCACATGCTTGAGCGAAAACATGGATGGATCAAGAAGTATCTGCTCGACCAGAGCTTCATCGCAGGGATAGGGAACGTCTACGTTCAAGACATGCTCTGGTACGCACGATTACATCCGAAGAGAAGAGCAGACTCTCTGACACAGAAGGAAGTCGAAGGTCTTCACCGAGCAATCCAAGATGTCCTGAACGCGGGCATCAGATACGGAGGCGGACTTGGGGAGCAGGATATCTGGGGCAACAATGGGCGATATCATGAACACTTTAGAGTTGGCTATAGGACCGGCAAAGCATGCCCTAGGTGCAGAACCCTAGTGGAGGAATTGCGCGTCGGTTCGACAACCAGCTATATCTGTCCAAAGTGCCAAGTCTAGCACCCACACTCAGACTTCTCCCTGTTGTTCGGCAGACAAATACTGATTTGACAATGCAGATTTATGCCGGTGTAAGCGATGAATCCGGAAGGTGATGGTCTTCGTGTTGATCAAACGCCTACGAGAGTGCTCCGAGATCACTGCCATAGATGACACTCGTCTGCGCGAGCTTCTAAATCCATTACGCGACAAGGGCGACTTGAAGCTGGGGTACAGTCTTGCCCACGCTACCGTCAAGCCGAAGAGAACCACACTGCCGCACAGAATCAAGGCATCGTCTGAAGTGTACTACATGCTGAAGGGCAGTGGCCTCATGCACATCGGTGACGAAACTGCGGAAGTTGGTGCGGGCGATGCAGTATACATCTCTCCGGGCTCAGTCCAATACATAGAGAACACCGGAAAGGATGATCTGGCTTTCCTATGCATAGTCTACCCGAGCTGGCGGGCAGAGGACGAGGAAGTGGTGCAGGTCACCGCAAAACAGTACCAAAGGTGAATGGAGTCATACACTCTCCGGTACAGGCGGCGTCTGTGTTGGTCGTTCGAGAGCATCACCAATGAAGACGCTCTCAGACGATGCAGAAAAGTGGCTACTTCACTTTCTTCGCGAACTCTCTGCCCCACTCGTAAGCCTTGTCCAGTTCCTCTTTCGTAGGCACCCACTTGACGGTGAACGGTTCCATGATCACCTGCATCTTGCCCCGTTCCATGGCCTCTTGGATTTTCTTGACCGCTCCGCCGCCCCAACCATAGGAACCGAATGCCGCGCACTTCTTGCCCTCGGGTTTCAACATTTCTAGATCGGACAGTGTAGGAGCAACAGTGGGCAGAATCTCATTGTGAAGAGTGGAGCTACCCACTAGGATACCCTTTGCTTCGAGCAGCTCGGCCATTGTATCGCTACGGTCACTATGTGGGATTAGCCGGAGTAGAGGTGTCAGGCCTTCATCCTTGACTCCTTCAGCTATGGCTCTCGCCAACTTCGTCGTGCTTTGCCACATGGTGTCCCATGTGATCACGACCTTGTTTGACGTCCGTTCACCCTTTGCCCACTGAAGGTATCTGGTCACGATCTGGAGTGGGTCTTTTCGCCAGATGAGACCGTGTGACGGTGCTATGATCTTGATGGGAAGCTTGAGCTCCAGCACTTCCTCAATCTTTCTCTGGACCTGTCTGCTCAGGGGCCACAGAATATTCGCATAGTACTTCTCAGCCTCCTTCCAGAGCACATACTGGTCCACTTCGTCCGCATAGCGCTCCTCTGAGGCGTAGTGCTGGCCAAACGCATCATTGGGCAACAGCAACTGCTCTTCAACGTAATAAGTGAACATGCTCTCCGGCCAATGAAGCATCGGAGCCTCATAGAACCTCAGAGTCTTACCCCCGAGGTTGATCTCGTCCCCAGTCTTCACAGTCTGGATCTTCCACCCGTCCTTGTAGTGCTTCTTCAGGGCGTCAATCGCTCTTGCAGTACACACAAGGGTAGCGTTTGGCACTCTCTTCAGCACCTCTGGAACGGCACCCGAGTGATCCGTTTCTGTATGGTTAGAGATCATGTAGTCAATCTTCTGAAGGTCGACTATCCTTGATATTCTGTCAAACATCTCTTCGGCAAATGGTCCGTAAACCGCATCTACAAGTGCAATCTTCTTGCCCACCACCAAATAGGCGTTGTAGGTGGTCCCATGGTGCACTGTGTAGCTGTAGCCGTGGAAGTTCCGTATGTCATGGTCTATTGCTCCGACCCAATAGACTCCCTTCATTATCTCGAAAGGCTTCATCCTAGGATTCCTCAGGTGAGGCTATGCTCGCTCCAAAATAAACCAGACAGTTCAGGCAGAAAATCACGGGGCTGCTAGCAACTATCTTTGAGTGATGATGTCCGGGAATCAGTCTGTGAACTTCACGACTCGAACAAGCCACTCTTCTACGAGAGCGTCGAACAAACTGCTCTGTTCAATCTGCAGATTGTGTCCCGCTAGATCTAGGACTGCAAACGATCCTCGGGGGTAGCTCCCGAGTATGCTCCATGCATCCTGATACCCCACTATGGAGTCCTGCCGCCCGACGATAATCAGCGTCGGCGCATCGAACGTTCCCACGGCCTTATCAACATCGAAGGAGAAACCATAGGCTTCTGCCCTTATCTCATCCACAAACGACTTGTTTGCGCATCTCAGCCCGAGAAGTATCTCTTTCTGGAACCGTTCCCAGAACCACGGATCTTGAACAACAGCAATCGACCCAAACTCGCTTGCATCTTCTGATTTCAGCCTAGACATCAGGGTTGGGTCATTGACGAGTGTCATATGGAGCGGCACAATGCGTTTCTGGGAGTCAGCGACAACCAGAGGACATATGAGAAGTAGTCCGTCAATCAGATCACGTTTGCGGGAAACTACTCCTCTAGCAAGGTATGCGCCATAGGACTGGCCAGCTAGTGCAAGTCGTTGTCCCGGGATAACCGCATCAATGAACTCGAGAACGACTTCTAGCATCTGGTCCGAGCTAGAAATCCAGTCCACAGCTTGCGACTTTCCCATCCCTGGTAAATCAAAGTATATCCGTTTCCAAATTCCACCGTATCCGGCCGCAGGTTCCATGCAGCCTATCATCACGCGACGGTCGAGAGGGAAGCCATGTATGCTGATGAGAGGTCTTCCCTTGCCGTGTACCTCATAGTCAATCGTGACATTCTCAAGCCTGCACTGCATCCTTGTCGCCCCATTCGTCTTCAGAAATTGCGTGAACAGTAGCATGCGCCTACTGGTCGTTTCAAATGTGACTGTAGAGCATATTAGGTACATGGGTTGCCAAGACACATAGCTGCTACCTAATGATCGAACTCGCCGGACCTGTCCAGTTGTTGATGAGTGCCAAGTGTTCGCTGAACAAAAGAAGCAAAAGACATCATAGCTTCTATGTTTCACTGGAAGGAGAAAAGAGTTGGTCAACAGGGGAATACAGGCAACCGTCTTGGTAGTAGTAGTTGTTTCAGCTACATTCGTAGGGCTCGTATACACTGGCTGGATTCATCCGCCCGGCTGGGACGGAGGGTCACAGATAGCATCGATTGAAATATGCGGTAACTCCTCGGACATATTGTACCCAGAACTCATGGATGCCACCTTTTCTCCAGATTCCACTGGTGGGTGGCTAGTCGCAGTGTCTTTTGTCGACGACTCTCTTGGCCCTTATAATCTGACAGTCTATGATAGGAGTTTCACGACCACTACTGTCGAAGTGGAGAACATCAACAAAGCCTTGCATGATGGATTGGGGCTGACCCACACTTCAAACGACTCGATTGCCGACATCTTGCCAAGTATCGCATTTTACATACTCATCACATACAAGGACGGGACATGGATCTACACGCTCAAGGTTCTGAACGAGAAAGGGCACATCATTCTACTCAGCGGCACAGGAACACCGAATCTGAATCTGCTTGATGGCGATCTGCTTGAGCCCGGGACCGCGCTTGACGGTATGGTTTCAGCAATCAATGAGGCATTTGTCAATCACTTGGGCTAGCTAGGTCATACATGCTCAGTGTAATGCCCTATACAGAATGACTGATCTTACAGTCCTCAAAGATGTCTCCGAACGCACGATAGAAGTAGCGACATGCCTCCGTGAGACCCTGCTTGCCCGTTTCCGTCAGAGTGTAGACAACCTGCTTTCCATCCGAGATTCCGTCAATCAACTTGCGGACGGCCAAGTCCCTGAGCGCGGGGTAAATGGTACCGGGGGTCGGTCGGCTTCCACGGCGTTCGGCAATCTGTCTTGCGAGTTCCTGACCGTTCATGGGCTTCTTGCTCAGCTCCCATAGAATCTGAAATGAGAGCATACCGCGCATGTCACAACAGGATGGCGGACAGCACCCCTCCGAATCCTGAATGCGTGACATAAGTCATATTGGATGACCAATACATTTATATCTTGTTGTATCGGACACCCGATAGCATGATGTTGGGCACCATGATGTGGTGATAGTGGAATGAGAGCGAAAGGCGTGTCTGTCAAGAAACATGTGCAGGAGCACTACTCTGCTGTTGCAAAGAGGGCCGAAGCCCCCAGTTCGTGTTCGTGCTGTGGACCAGTGTCCAAGGAGCACTACGCTGAGATGATAGGTTATACGAAGACCCAGCTTGCCGCACTGCCTCAAGGCGCTATGGCAGCTAGTGCAGGATGTGGTAATCCAGCTGCTCTTGCTGGACTGAGGGAAGGAGAGGTGGTTCTCGACCTGGGATCCGGTGGCGGCATTGACGTATTTCTGGCCGCAAGAGCGGTGGGTCCCAACGGCAGAGCAATCGGTGTGGACATGACTCAAGACATGATCGACTTGGCCAAGAAAAGTGCAGAAGAAATGGGACTAGGCAACGTCGAGTTCAGACTTGGCGATATCGAGAGCCTTCCCTTGGAAGATGATACCGTCGACGTGATCATATCTAACTGCGTCATCAATCTCGCGCCCGACAAGGACAAGGTGTTCAAGGAGGCCTACAGGGTCTTGAAGCCCGGTGGAAGGCTCATGGTTTCAGACATCGTCACAAAAGGAGAACTGCCCAAGGTCGTTAGAAACGACCCAGACGCGTGGGCTGGATGCGTGGCAGGTGCTCTTGACGAGAAGGTATACCTGAGTAAGGTCCGTGCCGCGGGGTTTCATGATGTCAAGGTTGTTTCTAAGAGGCCGTTCATGGAACTCGTGTACAGTGCGGAGATAGAGGCACACAAGTCTGCCTAGGGCACGAGAAGGAGGAGGACTAGGGTGAGGTCAAAGCAAGATAAATCCAATCGAGAGAGTCAGTTGTACGACCGTGAGGAACTCAGACGGCAAGACAGCACTGAGAAAGGCTGTGGTCGCACATCATGCTGCATGGAATCAAGCAGTATCTGAGTTGTCTAAGCTGCTTTCTCTCCTATTCGGGGGCATGCTCCCCGGACCACATCACGTCAGGGCGGACAGAATGACTGACGGATTCCTGACTTGAAACGAGTCAGAAACGGTGTGCATGTGCTGGTCTGAAGCCGGGCATTGCTTCATCGTCGCCACAGCGACTACGGAGCACAAGTGAAAGATTATATGCCGCATCGGACCTCGCCGACTCGCGCCCGTCGGGATGGTTGACCTCCGATGCCTCCAAAAGACATGAACCTCATTGTACTCGGATGCATGCAATGCATGTACAATGCCGCTGACCTAGCAGGAACGATGAAGATACAGTATGATGTGAGTGCTAGGATCATCCGAATGCCATGCACTGCGCGTCTAGACATCAACTTCATTCTGAAAGCGCTGCAGGAGGGTGCAGACGGTGTGTTGGTCGTAGGCTGTCATCCGGGCGACTGTGCCTATAAGACGGGAAACCTAGGTGCAGAGAGGCGAGTCCGCTTTGCTAGAAAACTGATTGGCCAGCTGGGCCTGAACGAGGGTCGCGTGAAGATGGTGTTCGTGAGTGCCGCGGAGGGCGACAAGTTCGCGGCCGAGATCAACCGGTTTGCAGACGAGGTCAGGAAGATAGGGCCAAACCCGGTGCGCCTGTAGGGGAAAAGGGAAGTACGTGGCTGAAGAGCACGAGCATGAGAAGACTGGTTGGCTTCTCAGGGAAGATCCAGTCATAATCAGCTTGTTCACAGCTATCTTCACACTGGGGCTGATGAGTGGTCTTCTTCGCTTCCTGTTTCCTTTCCAGATACTGGACTTGGGGGGTTCTGAGGCACTCATCTCTTGGGGCAGCGCCTTCTCCTCGATGGGACAGATTGTCGGCCTACTAGTTGTCAGCAGACTAGTACGCGAAAGAAGGAACACTCTTCTTGTCGCTGGCGGACTACTGTCATTGTTTGCACTGATTGTTGGCGTTACTCCTGATAGTACCGTTCTAGCAGTGGCACGCATCACCGAGGGTATGGGGTCTGGTCTTCTCATCATTCTAATCATCCGTGTATCGACAGAGTTCGGGCCCTCCCGTGGTGAGAGTGTTGGGACTCTCCTAACAGCAATGTTTCTCGGGTCTGCGATTGGTCAGGGACTCGCAGGGTGGGCTGTAGAATATCTTGTCCTCCTCTTGGTGGCAAGCCAAGCTCAGGTGATTATGCTAGTCGGGGCGGCGATGTGCGTTCTCTCAGCCGCTGTTCTTGTCATCACGGTGGCAAGAGGAGTTCAAGGAGTGATGGAGCGTCCGACACTCCCAACCCATACACCCGGTCACACGCATCTCGGCATTCTTATCGAGATTGTGTCATCAAGACGAGTCTTGCTCCTTGCCTGTGTCTATCTGATTTATGATTTCTCACATGGTATCTACACGCCGGGTCTCTCAATACTGTTTGAAGGAAATGGAATTCCAATGGAGCAGATCGGACTCGGGTATCTAGTCGGCGACATTGTGTGGGGTATTGTGCAGGTGTACGCAGGTCGGTATGTTGACCGTGTCGGGCACCTCGGCCCTCTGCTCATGAGTCTGATTGTGAAGGGCGCTATAGTCATGCTGTACCCGGGCGCATCATCTTTCCCGCTGCTAACGTCCCTTCTCATAGTCGCAGGTGTTTCCGAGGGCTTCCTTGAACCCTCAAGAAACGATGCCGCGATGAGCTTTGCTGGAACGACTGAGTTAGTCCATGATCACCCCCATCACTACTTGGCCCGTGCACAAGGGTTGTCCATTTCTCTGACAAGCCACAGGCACGAGCATGTTCATACTACGGGCTCCAGTGAAATCGTGTCCTTTCTGCAGACAATAGGCATCGCTGGATTTGCGATGGGTTCTACAGCAGGTGCTTGGCTACTCTCACAAGGTTTCTTCTTGACCGACTTGACCCCCATAGGAGGATTATTGCTGATCTGTGCAGGACTGCTGTCAGTCGGACTGCATCAACGCAGCTCTACCTCCTAGTCATGTCTTGTTGGGTGCTGTTTCTAGCTCTCTAATCCTGTTGCCGGAGGAACATAAGCCATAGTTTAAATGGTCCGACAATATTCTTAACAATAGTAAACAAGAGGGTGTCGAAAACGATTATAGCCTCCTTGGTCGTGTCACTGCGCGAAGGCATAGAAATCGCCCTGATAGTTGCAGTGATTCTGTCATACCTACGAAAGTCGGATCTCCAGAGTCTGAGTCGATACGTTGCTGTGGGGGTCATCCTAGCCACGTTGACAAGCATCGGGGTGGCCTTGGTGATGGCTGCTGTGTGGGGCGCATTCGAGGGGCCGGGTCTCTCAGTGTTTGAAGGAGTGGTTGTCCTTGCCGCTGCTGTCTTACTCACTTCAATGATACTCTGGATGTGGAAGTCAAGTGGCAAGATCACGTCTGAGATAGAAGCGTCGGCAGGGAGGCAGGCCGGCTTGCGTGGAGGCATTGGGTTGCTTCTCGTGAGCTTTGCACTCATACTTCGTGAGGGTGTTGAGCTTGTTCTCTTCTCAATGGCACTGGCAGTGGAGGATGCCTTCCAGACCTACATTGGGATTGCTGCAGGTCTGTTTCTGGCAACGATTGCAGGCTTCGGCATATATCGCGGGTCGTTTCACGTGAGTCTTCGTTCTTTCTTCAAATGGACGTCCGCCTTCCTCATCCTCTTTGCAGCCGGAATGGTGGCCTATGGGATACAAGAGCTGCAGGAGGGAGGGCTACTCCTGGTGGGTCCACTTGAGGTGTGGAACACCAACCCGCCCCTGCTTCCCGATGGCAGTTATCCTTTACTTCACGAAGATGGGCTAATCGGGAGTCTGGCAAAGTCTCTGTTTGGCTACGACGGAAACCCTTCGGCATTGGAGCTACTCGGATATCTATCCTACATCGTCATAGTGTCCGTTTACTACTTGCTGAACAGGCCCAGCAGCGGCTCCAAGACGAGACCATCTGAAGGTCGCTTGCAGCAACCTGTCATTTCGCAACAGATGCCGCCACAGATGAGTCCATATGTGCACCAACCGAAACGGCTTTCGGCTTTCTTCTCTGCATTCTATCAGAGGGGGAACAAACATACATCATTTCACCTCAAATAGAGGGGCACGGAAATAGTGTCAAGATCTAAGAAACAGAATAATGGAGCGTTGAAGTTTCAAAAGCAAAAGATCACTCTCAAAGACCGAATACATGTGCTGATTGCAGAGAGCAAAATCTGTGAGTTGGCATTTGACGAACTTGAGAATGACATCGAAGTCAAGACAATGCTTGAAGACTCCAACCGAATGGCGATTGACAGACTGAGCTTTTCCGATCACGGCCACACACACTCACTAGTTGTCACTATGAATGGGATTCAGCTTCTGCGCGCACTGAGAGCAGGCGTACAACCCTCGATAGTACAGGAGGAAACCGGCACATTCGAGGACTCAGAGCTTGTTGTCTTGCTCGCCTGTTATCTGCACGACATAGGAATGAGCGTACACCGCGACAGACACAATGAGTTCTCTCTGATGCTAGCAACACCCATAGTCAACAGGATCTTGGAGAAGGTGTACCAGAACGACCGACACAAGCAGGTCCATATCAGAGGACACGTTCTTCACGCAATCTTCTGCCATGACAAGATGATAACACCAAGTACCGTCGAAGCAGGCGTTGTGGGTGTGGCGGACGCACTTGACATGACAAAAGGCAGAGCACGTATTCCATTTGAGGCCGGGAGTGTCAATATCCACTCTGCGTCGGCCATGGCAATCAACAGCGTCGAAATCAGGAAGGGCGAGAGCAAGACTGTGAGGATTGAGGTTTCCATGAGCAATGCCACAGGTATCTTCCAGATTCAAGAACTCCTCGAAAAGAAGATACGAAACGCCATACAGATAGTCGACCACATAGAACTGTATGCTGTCATGTCCAAGACGGAGGATCGTATACTGGGGAAGGAACTCAGAGTGCTATGAAGCGTGGTCGAACACTCCTTCCCTGAAGGTGGCAGCCGCCAAGGTTAAGACCTAGAAGGCCATGCACTCGCACACTGGAGTACCAGCCAGAACCTAGCGACTTTCAAGCTGAAGACATGATGTCACTGTCTGTTGTAGGCTTGCATAGTCACTGATGAAATCAAGAAGACTGTGCGGATGGAGCCGGCCTGTATGACCGAGGTCTTACACTTATCAGTGGAAAACGTTGCCAAGCTTTACCGTCATGCTCAAGACTACTCACCCCTAGAATCTGCTGGTCTTCTCTTTGGCCATCTTGAGGGAAGCGTTGTCACAGTCACAAGAGTCGAACTCTTGAAGAACGCCCTGCGGTCGAGGATCAGGTTCGAGATAGACCCTATAGCCGAATATGAGCTGTTGTTGGATGCTGAAACACGCGGCGAAGAACTGGTTGGAATATTCCACTCCCACCCTGCACCACCCCAACCTTCAGAGGCAGACCTTCAGAACATGAGTCTAAACCCAGTCGTCTGGCTCATAGCATCGAGGACTACTGGAACTTGGATGAGTCGGGCCTTTGTGCTCAAAAGGAGAAAGCCAGTCGAGGTACCTGTCATCCTGTCCTGAGCATGCCCTATCGTGTCAGTCCTTTCAGCGTGCCTGACGTCCGTTCTGGTTCGAATGATACTTGAGTGCCATCAATCGAAGACAGAAGCGCTGCCGATGCGAGCACCTTGTCCACTGACTCTGCATTGCACTGCAAGACACCCAAACCGCTCTCCTCATCATAATCATTTATGAAGAGTCTGGAGTCTGCCACGGAGGTTTCGCCGAAAAGCGACAGGAAGCTCTTCCAGATGGCACTTGACAGGCGCCGGGCGTCAATGAGTGGGCCGGTCCTGTGAAGGTGAAAGAGCACGTATCTTTTCCTTATCGTCTTGTGCATCCTATTCACCCTCCCTGACGATCTCGACTCCAGGCGACACGGACTCTATTCTCATCTTATGCTCTGAAGCAGCCACTATCTGGTCCGGGACTGAATAGGCCGCTTCTCTTGAATGTCGCCTGTCCATCCCGAGAAGGGTACCCACAAACCACATTGCAGACGGCGCTCTCATCAGAATTGGTTCTATGGCTCCACTGGAGAGGACAATGCGCATTCCTGCATGTGTGGCAGTCGTCACTGACTCTCTGTACACTCTGAGTATCTTGGATCTGTCCAATCCAGACGATGTGAGGAGGGATGCAATGGGAATCTCTAGGGCAATCCCGGTCTCAGCTGCCAGACTTGCAGTGCTCTCCTTAACCACATGGTCCTTCGTTGGCTCGCTGAGTGTCAGCAGATCTATCCTCCGGTCTGCTGCAGCCCAGTTGGCGATCTCGGTGTCCCGAATGGGCACCGATACTATGGCTGACTGTTTCCTGACACGCCCGATTTGTTTCCTGAGCACATCCAGGCTCTTTCCCTCGAGGTCTATCCTCGTTAGGATGACTACTCCATTGTCAGTCCTAGTTATCGGGCTGCCAAGAGGCAGTGGTACGGCAAACCCTGTGAGGCCTATCTTGCAAGCCATGTCTACGAATGTGTCTAGCTTCTCCAAACTGGGAACCCTAGCATTCAAGTCCACGGGCATCTGGTTCAGTCCCCTATTTCTTTCAGGAGGCCCTCAATGAGCGACGCGGCTGTTTCTTGAGCGCATCGTGGATACTGCTGGATATGTATCTGCACACTTATCATATCCGGTCCTGTGGCTAGCTTCAGATGACCAAGGTAAGCAGCCTGTTTGTCAATCCTAACAAAGAACACACATCGTTCATCAATGCGCTGCATGAGTGTCGAGGCCAGAGTCTTCCTATCGTCAGGCGAGAGCTCCGTCAGAAGATGGCGTACTGCTGTTTCACAAGGCAACTTAGAACGAAGAACTGCGGAGATTACGTCAATTGGGGGCCGGTTGTACCCCTCTGCCGTTTCAGTTTCGACTTTCACCCGACTACGCAGTTCCTCAGGGAACACATTGAGGACCGCAGTTTTTACTCTCTCCACAATCTCTGTTGGACGAGAGTGGCCGCGGGCCTCAAACCTAGCAAAGTATGACATTTCAGACGACCCAGAGGTGTTGTCACAGGCTACTTTCCAAGGTTACGGTTCGCCCGGAGGGAAGGTCTCATCTTCTCAGCTCCGCGACCCCTGTTCCTCAGGCCTCTGCTTCTCTTGCCAGCAGAAGAGAGTCCTCGACTCACACGACCCTTCTGTACGGGATCGCAGATCCAGTTGATCTCCGGATCATTATAGATTACTGGATGGCTGGGGTCTACCAGGATACACTCATACCAGACCCATTTGTTGTCGTTACCCACCCAATAGGAGTTCAAGAGGCGCAGGTTAGGGAACTTCTTCGCTGCTCGCTCTTCAGCAATCCAGCGACGTGACTTCTGGGGTGTGTATCTGACAACACCCAAGCTCCTTGGCTTCCGTCCTGCCTTTGGTCGTATCTTCTCGCGGGGACCTCGGCCGGTCCTGATTCTTACGATCACATATCCCTGCTTGGCCTTGTAGCCGAGCTCGCGTGCTCGTCCAAGCCTAGTCGGACGCTCCAGCCTTATGATGGTTTCCTGCTTTCTCCAGCCTATCAGTCTGCTTCGGATGATCTCAGTACGCCCTGTCTGCTCTTCCATCCACGTTTCTTGCATGTGCTTGTAAGCTGACATCTATCTACTTCCTTTGCAGTGAATCAAATCGCTTTGTTTGTGGTTCAGCCCGGAGGGCCACATCCCGTGCGGACGCATCCGCCAACACAAAGGAATGGTTGTGGTCGAGGATACGTGGTCAACCCACTGACTCGACCACAGCCCGTTCTGGGAGCTTTACTTAAAGATGTAACGATTGGGCTCCCAGACACAGCCATACTGTATGGTCCTACTTTCCAGTGAGTTCCTTGATGACCTTGTCAACGGTCAGTTCTCCAATCCTCACTTGGGCCTCAAGTGTGGATGAAGCAATATGCGGGCATGCCACTACCTTCGGATGCTTGACGAGCTTCCAGTCTTTGGGTGGCTCGTCGACGTAGACGTCCAGACCTGCGCCTGCGATTGCTCCGGCGTCAAGGGCCTTCAGCAGAGCTGCCTCGTCCACAATCCCACCTCGTGAAGTGTTGATTATGTAGGCGGTCTTCTTCATACGAGCCAGCTCCTTCTCACCAATCATGCCCTTTGTTTCAGGGACCAAAGGAACATGCAGAGTCATGAAGTCCGACTTCTCTATTACGTCCTTGAGTTCGGAACGCTTTATGCCAAGGTCCTTGCAGGCCTTGCTGATGTCAATCACATCATAGGCCAGCACATCCATATCGAAGGCCTTCGCTCTCTTTGCTACTTCTGCTCCGATTCTGCCCAAGCCAACGATGCCCAGGGTCTTCTTGTACAGCTCTGTGCCCTCCAGTTTCTTCTTCTCCCACTTCTCCTCTTTCATCGTGCGGTCTGCCAGCGGGAGGAACCTGATCAAGGAGAGCATGAGTCCGAAGACCAGCTCGGCCACAGATACAGAGGGGCCTTCAGGAGTGTTCAACACCTTAATGCCTTTGGCCTTCGCGGCCTCAGCGTCCACATTGTCAAGACCTACCCCTGCTCTGACTATCAGTTTCAGCTTGTCTGCAGCAGCGATGACCTCCTTGGTCACCTTTGTTGCACTTCTGACTACTATGCATTCAAAGCCCTTGATCTGCTTCTCCAAGGGCCCATCAGTTTCTGTCTTTCTGACTACAATCGTCAGTCCTGCTTTTTCCAGCCTCTTCTGGGCGGACTCGGATATGGGATCTGCAATCAGCACACGTGCCATGGTTCTTACCCTCCGATTTGGGTGTGCGCAGACCGAGCTTGCTCCGTCTTAAGCTTGGCGACCAAAGAGTTTCTTAGGGTCCGGCCTCTGCTCTAGACCCCATGAAGCGGCAACTGGAGCCTTCGAACTCTCTTGTACCCTGCCCAGCTGTTCTCGTGAGCGTCAGGGGAACTGACCGACCCAACATAATCACTCTAGCTTGGGCGGCCAATGTATGTAGTGAACCCCCCACTGTCGTCGTGGGCATTCGACCAAGACGTTACAGTCACGGGCTCGTGAAAGAGGCCGGTGACTTTGTTGTCAACATTCCGTCTGTGGACCTGATCGAGGCAACCAAGATGTGTGGCGCGAAGTCAGGTAGGGACACGGACAAGTTTGCGGTCTGCCACTTGACTGCAGAGCCCTCGGCCAAGGTCACTTCTCCGATGATCAAGGAGTGCCCTATCAACATTGAATGCAAGACAAAGCAAGTCATCACTCTAGGAAGTCATGACCTCTTCATCGCCGAAGTTGTGGCTGTCCACATCGATGAGTCTGTGCTTGACGAGAAAGGCAACTTCGACGCAGCCAAGGCGAAGTTGTTCACCTTTCTTCCATTGACCGGAGATTACTGGGCACTCGGAAAGCCGGTTCGCGAATCACCCCCTGCACGTTCAGCGGCCACCAAGAGGCGTGGTCGTGGATAGGTCTTGGATTGCGAATGTCATCTTGGCACGGTCAAGTCCGAAACCTGTAAGCCCCGACGGCCATAGAGTGAGAGCGCTCACTTGGTCCCCTTTGCGCTCACAATCTTGATGACGTCGCCGTTCTTCAGGACCGTCTTGTCAGAGATTCTCATCTTCGTACGCGCGTCAATCGCATGTATGAAGCTCTGCATGAGATCCGTATGAATTACCCCTGCGAACTCCTTTGCCGTTATGCCCTCCGGGACTAGGAAGACATCTGGCAGGACATTTCCATCTCCATCAGTGAGCGAGTTCGGGTCGTGAACCGGATAGACGGCTATCATATGCAGGTACTCAAACACAGCCCTGTTGAGAATACCCTGTACTCCAGTTCCTCCATACTTCTTGAGAAGGTCCTTCTTGAGCTTCTCCAGCTGCACCACCTCGCTTTCTTTCAGCCGCTGTGGTTGAAGGATTTGGAAATCATCATCCCCAGGTATGTACTTAATGACTCCCCTCTTGTCCATGTCTCTCAGTGCTTTCTCAGCCAGGGCGCTTACGGGCACAACTAGGTTGTCGGGGAACGCCTGTTGTAGTTTCTTGAGGTTCTGTTCGGCGGTTGGACGATCAATCTTGTTGGCCGCTATGATTATTGGTTTGGCCACTTTGCGGAGTACTCGAACGAACTTCCTAACGTCATCGTTTGTCCAGCTGTCCGCCGTTTCGACCTTCAGGCCCGAGTCTCTTATCGCCTTCAGGATGTGCCCTCTGCTGATGTTCAGGCCTGTGAGCTTCTCGAGAAGCAGTTCATCGACTTTCGCACCTTCTGCCCTGACTCGTCCAGAGATCCTTCTCCAGTCCTTCTGCACTATCGCAAGCATCCACTCGGTTATCTCCTCCTCAAGGAACTTCACATCCTCAAGTGGGTCATGAGTCCCTGCCGCGACTTCCTGTCCCTCCGAGTTCGTAGAGCCGCTGGTGTCCACGATGTGAATGAGGACATCGGCCTGTCTCAGATCGTCCAGGAACTGGTTTCCCATTCCTTTTCCTTCATGTGCGCCAGGGACAAGGCCTGCAACGTCGATCAACTTGATGGGTATCATCCTGATACCATCAATACAGGCCGAGTTCTTCGGGTTATCCGTAACACCGAAGGTCCTGCATACACATGGTGTACGCACGTAGGTGACTGCAACATTCGCCTGAATGGTAGTGAAGGGGTAGTTGCCCACCTTGAAGTCGGTCATACATGCCGCGTTAGTAAACGAGGTCTTACCAGACGACGGTTTCCCAACAATACCGACACTGAACCCCATGAGAATCATCTCTCACATTATAGGACTGCCACA
The DNA here is from genome assembly GCA_964631415.1 of uncultured archaeon. Lineage (GTDB taxonomy): Archaea > Asgardarchaeota > Thorarchaeia > Thorarchaeales > Thorarchaeaceae > OWC5. The sequence goes on from CAZVZC010000040.1 coordinate 15,920, forward strand.
TCACTGGCGAGAGATAAACTTCTCCAATGGTAGCTCATAGGAGGCGAAGTCCTCACTCATCTGACTGCATACTCCTGCATGTGATACTCTCCGTGACGCCCCCACACACCACTTTCATCCTGATGTCCGTTTGTTAAGTCTGGCGACAGTGCGTTTGCCTGTGCGTCTCTCAGTCTGTGGTCGACAGGCGACACACACTCCGGTGCCCCCTCGCATGTGACGAAAGGGAGCCTCCACGGACCACCTAGAGATAGTGTCAGATACGACTGCGACTTATATGTGAAGAACGCGGAGGTTCGTTTGTGGAGCAAATGGCTATCCAATCGGGTGTGTCCCATAGCATGGAATTGGTCAGTGACTACATACTTGTAAGAAAACCCGCATTGCCTCGATGGTGGGACCCCGTATCTAGACCCCATGTAGCCGTCATTATTGAGGACCCTGCCTCTGGCCGCGTCCAGAAGTACTACCTGTCGCAAGGCGGTCAACCAGCACCAGACGGCCGCACGCCTCTTGAGGTCAACGACATAGACGGGCTCCCAGACGGCACATTGCTTGAGGTCAGGTTCAATGCGACGAAGGCCAACCTGTTCAGACTTGAGATGATGGACTGCGTACCGTGTTGGAGATGGGTCGGCCGCTGCAGAGGGCTGCCGGGTTTTGATTCTGATGGGATCGACTGGACACATCTCATGGACGGCATCGAGCTCTATCACCTCAATGGTTTTGTCGCGAACTAGAGGCTATCTGACAAGGACCGGTTTCACACTTGCTATCCTTGTTGTTATCGTCATCCTCAGAAGAGGCTTTTCAGGGCCAACCATTGTGCCATGTACCTGTTCATAATGCTCTTGGTTTCAAAGAACAGCATTGATGCTGGAATCTCCTTGCTTTGAAAGGGGCCTTATTATACAGGCTGAGTTGGTGTCACACTCGGCCGGCTAGGAAACCAGTCGCATAAGCACAGGGAGTGAGAAGAGATGTCGGGCGAATCCGAGATTCTTCAGAAGCACTTTGACGACACAGTCGTGATGTCACATCGCTATCGAGTGCCATCAGGCAAACGCGATGCAGTGACTGAGAAGGCCAGGCAATTCATAGAGGAGTTCGGCAAGGACGAGAAGCATCCTCTCGTCGTGGTGCTGGACTGGGGTACAATATTCGACAACCAGTATGACATTGAGATCTGCAAGCCGGCGAAGAAGAAATCCTCTTGGAAGGGGGTTTCGACGAAGACTCTACAGGGCGGCGATGCCTTCACAATGATGCATACTGGATCTCCTGATGGACTCAAGGAGAAGTACCAGAAACTCATAGCACACATGAAAGAGCGCGGTCTCCGAACATGGGAGTCCGGGAGAGAGATCTATCACGTATTCGATTCTGCCCACCCGGAGAAGAATCAGGTCGAGATAGTGTTCATGATACATGATTGGACCGGGATGCTCAAGAGCGGACTCGAGCGTGTGGCGGGCAGAGGGGTCGCTGACAGGGTCATGGCTGAGGCTCTCGGCTTCACGTTTGAAACCAAGCACCCAGAGAGGAGAGAATGGGTCGGTGGAATGGTTGAGCGGATGGACCGTTTCCTGGATGAGAAACAGAAGTATGAAGTCCTGTCCTGTTGCGCAGACAAGTTCCCTG
>CAZVZC010000041.1:0-16775 GCA_964631415.1 uncultured archaeon
TCAGACACAAGACGGAAGCATCGTAATCCCAAAGGCTTTGCACAAGTACCTCCCGCCAGAAATGAGAGAGATACATCCTGGATCAAGGAGCTAAACACTCAGCAAGCAGGATGGTGACACGTGAATCCCTTTTCAAGTGCCACTCGGACTATCTTCCATCAAGCCCTGCAGCTGTACTGGAAGCAGCGACAGAGGCTCGGCAAGACCATTACTTCTTCGTGTATATCCCCATTGTCTGTGCTGACTCAATCTTGTGAGTTTCACACATCTCTCGAAAGTTCTTCCTGGTTGCGCCCTTCAGAGCCGGGACATTCAATGTATATATGGTGAAGAAGCACCTATGAGTACCGTTCATTGTAAGTTGGACAAAGTTGGACACAGGAGTCTTTGTCCGCCCAGAAACGGCACTGGGGTCTTACTCCTTGAGGCCAGTCTGTGTCGGGTCAACCTCAAAGAGATGTGTGGTTCGAGCTATTTAAGCCCCTACTCGAAAATGTCCAAGATTGTCCAACTTCTACTCAGCTGTTGCATACCCGATGGTGGTGCAGGACCACCCCACTTCTTCTCCCGAAAGTCGTTCTCCTCTTGCACACCGGGCACAGGCCCACCAGACTGTATGGACTTCGTTGTCGGGGATATGCTGTGCACCAGCCAGTGTATCCAGTCGCCTACCGGTGCATCAGGGTCGTTGCAGATCAGGGCAAAGCTCTTGGTCCCTGCAGGAACCTGATCCCATGCCAAATGCGGGCTCGTGTTTCCCTTCCTGTACGCACATCTGTCAGGAATGGGTGCCCCTTGGGCGAAATCACTGGATGACAATTTCACGGGCGTTCAACTCCTTCAACGTCCACTACTACTGTACAAGCTCGTACTTCTGTCTTACCATCTACTCACGTTAGCGGAGGCGTCTTCTTCAGGGGTCTATGTCGCCACGCTTAAAACCGGTCCCGTGTTCGCTCAGATGGGAATTCCATTGACGACAGTCCAACAGTCCTTCGAGAAGCTAGTATCGCTTGCGATAGACAGAGAGAAGGAGGCATATGAGTTCTACACGGAGTCAGCCAAGCTGGCAGAACTGTCCTCGTCCACGAAACTCCTGAAAGAACTTGCCGAACAGGAAGTAGTGCATCGCAAGAAGCTGGAGGGTGCTTTGAAGGAGGGTGTCTGCAAGATGTTCGCCTGCAAGACTACCGTCCAGTTCAAGAAGATGGATCTGGGTAGGTATCTCATATCCATACCATTGAAACCCTCGTCTACACCTCAGGACGTATTGATAGTTGGAATCAAGAGAGAGGAGGCATCTTACGATTTCTACGAGGCGCTCTCTGGATTGACAACTGATGCCCCCCACAAAGCGGTGTTTGAAACACTGGCTCGCGAAGAGATGAGTCACAAGGACCGACTGCAGAAGCTGTACGATGACAATTTCCAGCAGTGGATGTAGTCCGAATACCGTCGCCTCAAATGCCTCACGAAATCTGTGACAGTTCGATAGAGAAACCATCTTGTTCCGTTTGTCGGAGCAGCCCACGCAGTATAGCGTGGCGACACAAACTAGGCCTTGTGGAGGCTTGGCGCTGCGATGAAGGCCAATCCGCGCTTTGTAAGCTCTTCGGCGGTCCTGTTGACAGCCTGGTGTTTGTCCAAGTAGTTCTGAAGCAGTAGCTGCATCTCACCCTTCTGCTCAATCTCACTCTTCTGCCTGAAGTAGTCTAGAATGTCGCTTGGATGGCTTCGAGTAGACTCGACACTGGCAATCCCGCCCTCGTGCTTAGCACTTATGTTCATCACATGGTCAGCCAGCTCCAGGAGCTGGGGCAGTCGGTCATAGGGCTGGCGGACAATACTCTTGTACGTTTCCGTGATGTGATGCTCGATACGAACGACGTCCTCAAAACCGAAGCTCTTTCGAATGTACGCCGCGAGCTCGATTGTTTCGTTGTCTACACTGTTGGAGAGGTTGAATCCTATCAGGGGACTACTGCCATCGCTTCGACTGAAGAGCTTCGCGGTCATCATTGTCCATAGACATGCAAAGGGATTGTCGTTACCGGTGAAAACGGAGATCTTGAACTCCATGTCTATCCCTAACTTGTGCATCATATAGCCGACAAGTATGCTGCCAGAGTTTACATTTAGCACCTGCTTCACTCCATAAGTGGTGTAGTAGTGAAGGTACTCGTCAGCCCACCTAAGAGGAAAGTCGTTTGGCATCCCCACGCCGCCGAAGTATCCCGTGATTGTTGCAGGGCCACCAAGATGGACATTCGCGGGGGCCCCATCACGTCCGGGCATCGTCCCTTTCGTGTCGAGTGTTTCGACATACGAAGAGCCGACGATTTGCATGGCCGCAGCAAAGGCGATCACTTGATCATCTGCAGTCTGTTCCTTCATGTTCCGTACACGAATGAAACGTCCGGGCATCAGATCTCGTTCTTCAATGGCATGACGCGCTTCTTCGATCACCCATGGGAAGTATTGGCATGCGCTTATCTCTAGGGTCACAGCAAAGCTGTCATCAAACTTCATCGACCCTGCTCGCTCACCAAGTATCCTTGTTCGATAATCTGGGATGCTGATGAAGGCACTCTCATCACGTTGCTTCTCTAGCCATCTCAAATCTCGTACGAATGGTGACTTCTTTGCTTCAAGTCGAGCAATCAGGTTCTCTAGCTTGCATGCTTCGCGCGCTTTTTTGTTGACCTCGTCAACACCGCCATATTTGTCGATCACTTCGAGGAGACCAGTCGTGAGTGGGTTGTCATCACGCACGAGAAAGTCGTTGATCTTCCTTAGATTCTCGGGACCTATTCTTAGCCTCTTTCTATCAATCATCAAGGGGGACCTTCTGGCGTTGACTTGGACCTTGTTCATGGGCCGAGGAGTATTCAGGGCGCATCCAGATAAAAGATTCTGACAGCCAGTCCGTCTGAAATCAAGGGGCATCAAAAGAGGCCCGGATTTTGCCATTCATTGACTAGGCTCTGTCGACAGGGCGATTGTCAGATTGCAGATCCTCAATGGTCCCGACTTCCTCACCTTCGGGCCAATATGTTGTTCCCCTTAGATACTCCCTGATGACAGGCCCTGCCAAGACTGTCGCAATTGCGCCGCTGATTACCTGTACTGAGTTGATTGAAACCAGCTCCACGAGTGCCACCTCCCATGTGAAGCCGAGTACGAGGACCTCTCCGAATAGGTATCCCATCAGCATGGCAGTAGCGCCAAGGAGCAGTCCAAGTATGTCCCACAAACCCAGTTTCGTGCCCCTTCCGGTGCGACGACTGAAGAATCCGACCATTGCTCCTTCAAGTCCCTTTGACAGGAAAGTGATAGGTGCATAGACTGGCGCCGCAATCAGGTCGGCCATAGCCGAACCAACGCCCCCAGCAACGAAACCCCCAACTGGACCTAGGAGGAAGCCGCTAATCATCACCAGCGAATCGCCTAGGTTGAAGTATCCCTGTGTTGTCGGGAATGGAATCGCTAGAATGAGCGTGGCAACAGTTGTCAACGCGGTTAGTACAGCCAGCAATGCGACATAGAACGCCGGGTAGTGTCCAAAGGCACGTGATTGCTTCATCATGGCCGACCAACACGAAGAGGTTTTGCCGAAGGCGAGATCCCTGTCGGCAGCTACTGTCAGAACAGATGTCACGACAGTGAACCTCCATTGTGCCTTCAGCACCTAGCGCACGCTTGAGGATGATATATAAGCGTGTGCCTATATATAGGCAGGATTCTATGTCCTTCGTTAGTACACTCAAATGCACTCAGTGCGGCCGTGAGTACGCATCAGATGAACGAATCACTACTTGTGCTGTGTGCAATGGCGTGCTCAATGTGACTTATGACCTCATTCAGCTAAGAAGGCATTTCAAAAGCACTGAGCTTGAGCGGCGGTTGCCGAGCATCTGGAAGTACTTTGAGCTTCTCCCAGTCGTAAACCTTGACACGGTTGTTTCTCTGGGAGAAGGTGGAACTTTTCTTCACAAGTGTGATGGACTGGCAGGAAGTACCGGGATGCAGGAGCTGTATCTGAAGGACGAAACTACTAACCCAACCGGGGCATTCATTGACAGAGGAACCGCAGTGGAGGTTTCAGTCGCAAGGGAGAGAGGGTTCAAGTCGATGTGCTGCGGATCAACCGGTAATCTGGCGGCTTCTCTTGTCGCCTATGCCGCAAGAGCTGGACTCAGCAGCAAAGTCTTCATTCCACAAAGAGGGGGTGTGGACGTCGGGAAGTTCTACCAGATTCTTGCATATGGGGGAGATGTCGAAGTTGTCAGGGATCATGAAGAGGCTGAAGCGAGAGCGAACCAAGAGGCATCTCACAGCCGCATCATCAGTCCATCCAGTCCACATTTTCTTGAGGGCGTGAAAACCACGGTCTATGAGGTGTGCGAACAGCTTCAGTGGACCGGACCGGACTGGATCATAGTCCCGATGGGAAATGGCGGTCATCTCTCAATGATATGGAAAGGACTCCGTGAACTCAATCAGGTTGGCCTCCTCGAGAACAACAAGACGAGGCTTGTGGGTGTGCAGGCGAAGGGCTGCGCTCCAATCGTGGAAGCCTTTGACAGCAATGCGGACGAAGTCAGCCCATGTACGACCGTTTCAACACTGTCGCTCGATATCAGTGTGAAGAAGCCATCTTGTGGGTGGATGGCCCTCAAGGCCATACGTGAATCGAAGGGACATGCAATAGCTGTCCGTGACAGGGACACCCTGAAGGCGCTGGGTGATCTGGCTCGACAAGAGGGAGTGTTCGCTGAACCTTCATCAGCGACGTCGATTGCCGCACTGAGGACACTCATGGAGTCAAAGGAGATAGGCCGGACAGACAGCGTAGTTTGTATCATAACAGGCATGGGACTGAAATACCCTGAGATTGCCAGAACGCTGGTGAAGGGCAGAGCCGAGCTTGAGAACCTGCTCAGTCAGGTCGAGGATCGACGATTCACTACCCATCTAGGAAAGACCAAGGTGCATATCCTCCACATTCTGGTCAAAGGTGAATCCTATGGATACGAAATCTGGAAGAGTCTTCAGGAGGACCACGGGGTCAGAGTCAGAATCCCGAGTGTATACCAACACCTTGTGGAATTGAAGACAAGTGGCCTCATTATTAGTACTCGGTCTGAACGAACCTTCGATGGTAGAAATCGAAGATACTATGGGCTGTCAGAACGTGGGAAATGGACGCTGAATCAACTGGAACGGTTGTCTGACTGATCCAAGACCGTTCATTGTAAGTTGGACGAAGTTGGACACAGGAGTCTTTGTCCTCCCAGAAACGGCACTGGGGTCGTACTCCTTGGGGCTGGAATGTGTCGAGTCAGCCTCAAAGAGACGTCTGATTCGAGCTATTTAAGCCCCTACTCGAAAATGTCCAAGATTGTCCAACTTCTACGCAGCTGTTGCATACCCTTCTCTTGTGTAACATAGGAGAAGTGTTTTAACAGCTGGTACATAGTGAATATAGAGGACAGACCTCAACGGATGTCCTGTATTGTGACATAGAGGTTGGGAAGAATGCCAGACAAGACATGGATGCAGACTGCTGATTGGAAGAGTGAAAAGCACGTGCCCGTGATAGAGGCTCCTGATGCTGTGAAGAAAGGAGAAGTTGTTAAGGTGACAGTTTCTGTGGGAAAACAGATTCCACACCCCAATGTCACGGAGCATCACATAAAGTGGTTGGACCTGTTCTTCTGGGCTGATGGAGAGAAATTCCCGATGGAGGTCGGCTATGCCACGTTCGACACACACGGCGAGTCTACTCAAGGCCCGAACACGGGTCCGCTGTACTCCGAACCCTTCGCAGTATTCGCATTCAAGATAACGAAACCAGGAACTCTCATGGCGACTTCTTACTGCAACATCCACGGTCTCTGGAAGAGCGAGAAGGATATCGCAATCAAGTAGTTCCTACACCAGACTATGCGAGGCCTGCCAACCGGGGCAGGCCTTGATTCTGTTTTAGCTGAAGCGTATTCAGTAGTTGACACTCACTGTTTGCGGCTCAAGCCCTTTGCCTTAGCAGGACGCTCGGCAGAACGCGAAACAGGTTTCGTGTCATGTGAGACCTGTTCTGGCGGCATCAGACTGGCCTTCCAGATGGTGTGACCGTCGGTAGCACCCATTGCTGTCATCCGCCTCCCCAGGTTTTCTGCGAAAACCCCGGAGCCAAAGTCTGGGGAAACTGCTTCCCATGGGTGTATCGCGGAGAGTTCGTATTGTGTGCCGTCATCAGCAGTGATCACATAGCGGTTCATGATCTTCGATATCAGTCCAGTGACAGCTACATCCTTCATCCGCGGGCTCAGTCCTCTCTCGACTATCCGTTCGTGACAAGTGTGTGCGGCCTTGGTCAAAGGCATTGTGGTGGTTTGTTCAACGAATATGGCCAATCCGCTTGTCGTGACTTGTGGCAGATGGGCGGAGAGAAGAGCAGTGTCTTAGGTCCTGATTATCCAGCTTACCATCTCAGCGTAGATCGGATTCTCCTTCATGAATGCATCCTGATAATTCTTGTTTGTGAAGTCCAACCAGATGTTCTGCAGGCCTGCATCGAAGCCAACTATCCGGACTGCCGCTTCGATTGGCCGAGGCCGGAACGCCACCACAGTAATGATGAATGATGTCACAGCCAATGCGACGACAGCATAGGCCCAGACACTGCTGGCTTGTCCTTGCCACAGATTGCCACCAACTATCATCAGAGCAAACACCAACATAGCCATCAGGAGTCCATCAGATACTAGACAGAGAAGCTTGTATCGGCAGTCGTCTTCGCTTGAATAGAAGTGGTCCTCACATACGGGAATCAAAAGAGCCATCGGGTTCCCTAGGGTCAGTCCGAGCCGTTTCCTGACACTGGGCATGTACATAGGGTCCCAAGAAGGTCGTAGGTATTGCTTTCTTCCGGGTATCGTAGTCACTCGAAGGAACTTTGTAGCCCGACCTCCACACACGGGACATATCCTAGGGAACTGTATCTTGCCCATCATGACCCTTACTATGGGTTTCTCAAAGACCTCTCTCCGTGGGCTCACAGATTAACCTCGAAACAGTCCTGAACACTGGTCCTTCTCTCTGTCTAGATTAGTCTGTCGAATGGCGCCATACTGACACCCGCTGGCCACTAGGTGGTCATTAAACTGGTCATTGAGTATCAGTACCAGCATATCGAGTGACCAGCTCATGGTTACTTGTGAATCAATATGGCACACGAAAGCAACTCCCAGAACTTGCCTATGTTCTGCATCAAGAAACCGGCGACTAGGCAATCGACTCAGGCACTCGCCTATGCGTACAGGACATTCGTCAGAGCATAGACTGAACAAGAGGAATCGACTGAATTGTGGCCGTCATTCCCACGACTTTGGCTGTGGGACGACCTGTCAGTCGATACTCTTGAGAGCCATCACGGGCGCTCCTAGTTTGCACAGACTTATCTGAAAGCTGCGCCATAGGTCGGGCTATGTATTCTGGCCAGTTGATTCGGCTTCGGGCTCTTGAGATGACCGACCTTGCCAACATAATGAAAGGCTGGAACAACTTCGAGATGCGTCGCTTCCTTGCATCCATGTTGCCCATGTCAGAGAATGCTGAGAGAGAATGGCTGGACCGTGCGACAAAGTTCGATCCTTGGAGGGACGGGAACATGGTGTTGGCCATTGAGGATAAGAAGACAAACGAATTCCTCGGCACTACTGGCCTCCACTCGATTTCTAGGCAGGACAGGAAAGCAGAATTTGGGATTGCGATACATGATCCGAGGAACTTCGGCAAAGGGTATGGAACAGACGCGACAAGAGTGACTCTGTGGGTTGGTTTTCATGTTCTCGGCCTAAACAGCATCTATCTACATGCTCTGGCCCACAACTCACGTGCCCTACACGTCTATGAGAAGAACCACTTCAAGAGAGTGGGTGTCCTTAGGCAGGCGTTGTTCGTGGAAGGCGAGTTTCGTGATACTGTGATCATGGACATACTGAAGAGCGAGTTCATGAGAGAGTACCCCCCGGGTTCCAAGATTGGGGAGCCATAGTCCCACTTCGCAAGCACGAGTTCCGGAATCACTGCTGCCTTCTGGCCGCACTGAACCTTGGATGCAGCCTGCCTGTCTTTGCGGCATACTGACTATATGCTTCACCGAACAACACACCCAGCTCCGTTTCTTCCTCGCGAACCTGACGCGGAAGAGAAACCCAGCCGATTGCCGTGACTGCAATCAGCCAGATTCCTGTTGTCAAGAAGATGAAGAGAGTTTCTCCAAGGTATGAAACATACATGGGATGTCTTACAAGTCTGTAAGGGCCACCTGTGGCAAGCACATAGGTCTCCGGCATTGGTTTGTACAATGGCGTGTAGTTGACATTGTAGTAGTAGACACCCACGCCCATGACAAGATGGCACCAGATGCCGACCAGCCCGATTACGTTGAGGTACCAAGGAAGGTCCCATGTCACATTCAAGAGTGCGTTTTGCAGAGGGTCGAAGAGAAGCCCTCCGATGACTGCAAGCACAAACACTATGTTGCCTCCCATGGCCAGTGTGACGCCAAACTTGGACCAAGTCATGCCTGGTGCGCGGCGCACTATCCCCGAATCCGGCCGCTCGAGCGCGATGGAGCCTGATGGCAGACTATGACCTCTTCTTCTTCTCAAAACGCCTGTGACCACGCCAGAAACAATCCATGCCCCGAGTATTCCAATGAGAAGGACGGGTCTGTCAAGCATGTTCGTCAGAGTTCATGCAGTAGCTCTTAAAGCCTCATTATTCCCAACGCCTGTTGCCCTTGGGCCAGTGGTTTGAAACAGAAAACCCCGGCAGAGTTGTTTTGCAGGCAGCTCGATGCAGGTCGCGATTCTCTATGATTGACGAGAGAGCTCGCCCGAATCTCACGACAGGTCTTTCTGGTTTCGATACCGTAGCCGCACTGTTAGCACGATGAGGTAAGAACATCATGACTCAGAGGACTGACGTGACAATAGCCTATTGCGGCGTCTGTTGCGATCACTGCGCCATGCGGGAACGCGTGCCCAAAATGGCCAAGGACCTCAAGAGATTCATCGACGCTTACGGCTACGAACAGTGGATCCACAATGTGACGAACGAGTTCGACTTCGACAACCTCATGAAAGGACTAGGATGGTTCATGTCCTCTGGTTGTAGGGGTTGTCCTAGTGGAGGTGGTATGCCCCACTGTGAGGTGAGAGAGTGCTGTTCAGGACTCGGGAAGGACAATTGCTACTCGTGTGCGGATTTTCCGTCCTGTCAAAAGCTCATCTACCAGAAGCAGACATACATAATCGATGACAACCATGCAAGAATCATGGAAACAGGCTATGCGAAATGGCTGAGAGAACAAAGTCGGAAATCCAGAAAGGGGTTTGACAACATCGAGTATCTCGAACAGACCTTGAAGATGGAGAAGCGCGAATAGACCACCCAGATCTCACTAATTCCAGAACAGGACCATTTTCTGCGGTTCATCTACTGCCTAGGCGGCAACTAACCTCACAGGCAGCGTGCACTAGTCTGAACGGATTACAGGTGGAAATCGATTGGAGAAACGCAACAACCAAAAGCAGCGTTTATCCACCGCCCGGACAGCAATCCAGTGCTCCGTCAGAGAACGCATGAAGGATACCTCTCATGTCATCTATACCCACTATTCAGGACAAGGCCATTAACACAATACGCTTCCTAGCAGCGGACGCTGTACAGAATGCAAACTCAGGTCACCCTGGAATGCCCATGGGCACAGCTGCAATGGCCTATGCTCTTTGGACACGACACCTACGCTTCAACCCTCAGAATCCAGCTTGGCCAGACAGAGACAGGTTTGTACTGTCAGGCGGGCACGGCTCCATGCTCCTCTATGCTCTCTTGCATCTCACGGGCTATGAGTTGCCGCTCGAAGAACTGAAGGCTTTCCGCCAATGGAAGTCGCGGACTCCAGGTCACCCTGAGAGAGGACTGACGCCAGGGGTCGAGGTCACAACAGGACCTCTAGGCCAAGGCTTCGGTAATGCTGTCGGCATGGCAATCGCTGAAACCCACCTAGAAGCAGAGTTCAATCGTACAGGTCACAAAGTCATTGACCATTACACGTATGTCATAGCCACGGACGGCGACCTGATGGAGGGACTGTCATACGAGACCGCCTCCCTTGCAGGGCATCTGCGTCTAAGCAAGCTGATCGTGCTTTATGACGACAATCGTATCTCCATTGATGGCAGCACAGACCTTACGTTCACAGAAGACCGAAAAGTACGTTTCGAGGCCCAAGGCTGGCATGTGCAAGCAGTTCAGGACGGAAATGATGTCGATGCTGTCGACAATGCCATCAAGAAGGCAAAGGAGGATTCTCGCCCTTCGTTGATCATCTGTAGGACTCACATAGGCTATGGGTTGCCGAAGAAGCAAGACACCGCCGAGGCTCACGGCGAGCCGCCTGGTGAGGAGGAACTCAAGGGTGCCAAGCTCAAGCTTGGTTGGCCACTCGAACCGAGGTTCTACATACCTGACGACGTTCTCAAACACTTCCGCGAAGCCATAGGGCGAGGAAAGAAACTGGAGTCAGAATGGAAGATGCGTATGGACCGTTATCGTCAGGCGTACCCCGACCAAGCAGCCGAACTCGAACGTCGTCTTGCAGGCAGATTGAAGGCGGGCTGGGACACAGACCTGCCATCTTTCCCAGCAGACCCAAAGGGAATGGCGACTCGAGCCGCATCCGGTAAAGTGATCAATGCACTCGCCGCGCGGCTCTCTGAGATGATGGGGGGCTCAGCAGATCTCACGACCTCCAACAAGACCTGGATTGACGAAGGCCCTGCATTTCAGAAGGATACCCCACAGGGGCGGAACCTCCACTTCGGGGTCCGCGAACATGCAATGGGAGCAATCGTGAATGGCCTCGCTGTCCATGGCGGCATCATCCCCTTCTGCGGGACCTTCTTGGTCTTCGCAGACTACATGCGGCCAGCAATACGGCTGTCTGCTGTTTCGGGATATCCGAGCATCTGGCTCTACACGCATGACAGCATAGGTCTCGGAGAAGACGGCCCGACTCATCAGCCAGTCGAGCATCTCGCCTCGCTCCGGGCTATCCCGAATGTTGTGGTCATCCGACCCGCGGACGCAAATGAGGTGACAGAGGCGTGGAAGATTGCCGTCGCTCGCAGAGATGGTCCGACCATTCTGGTGCTCTCGCGTCAGAACTTGCCAGTCCTAGATCGAAAGACGGCCGGCGCAGCAAGTGGCCTGATACGCGGTGCGTATGTGTTGGCCGACTTGGGCGGCCACCCACCAGAGGTCATCCTAATGGCATCAGGCTCGGAGGTGGGCCCAACTCTGAAGGCGGCCGAGAAGCTGGCCTCCGAAGGGATCGGAGTGAGGGCGATTTCCTTTCCTAGCTGGGAGCTCTTCGCTGCTCAAGACAAGAACTATCGTGACTCAGTCCTGATACCCAATGTCACTGCCCGGCTTGCTGTTGAAGCCGGTGTTTCTCAAGGATGGGCAAGATGGACTGGCGATAAGGGGGCCTTCGTTTCTATTGAGAGATTCGGAGCGTCGGCGCCGTCCCAGGTTGTCTTTGAACAGTACGGCTTCTCAGTCGACAATATTACCAAGCGAGCCAAGGAGTTACTTGCAAACCAGTAATCCATAGATCGTGCACTCAATCGAGCATCATCTGCTAGGGAGCACGTGCAGATGCTAGGAGGAACCCGCCAACCGCGGTTCGGAAATACCCGGCGCCATCGCCCTGAGAGCGTCTGAAGCAGCTACTCTCAACTCCTCGTCCAAGTCAAGACTTGCGCGAGTGAGAGCAGGGATTGCTCGACCGTCCCCAATCAGCCCAAGGGCTTCAGCAGCCAGTTTCCTTGCCACTCTTGCTCTCTGAGTCAGTGCCGCCTCAAGACTATCTAACGACCTAGGGTGAGATACTTCCGCAGCCTGAAGCGCATCTGCATACCCAATTTCACGTGCATGAGAAAGCAGATCAATGAGGACAGGGACTGCATCATGCCCGATTTTGGCCAGACTCTGTACGGCTTCGGTCTGGACACAGGAATCGAAATCATTCAGTGCTTCAACGAGCACTTGCCCACTCCTTGGCAATGCAATCTGACCAAGTGCAGTGACGGCCGTCTTTCGCACCCAGGAATACTGGTCCTTCACGGCCGCACCTAGGTAGGGCTCAGCTCTCGGGTCACCAATCTTCCCCAGCTTCTCGGCTGCAACAGCACGCTCAGTCGAGTTCCTACCGGTGAGCGTAAGAATGGCCCTCAGCAGCTCTGCACCCTGTTCTGATGTGTTCGTGAAGGAAACCTGGGCCGGATCGAGATCGCAGCTTGTTTCGCACGGTATGTTAGTACCATCAATCCCTAGCTCGCTTAGAAACCTCTCGAATCCTGTGTGGGGTAACCTGTCCCTAATGGTAGAGGTCATGAACGCGAAGCCATAGTATGTGGAAGCGAGTGAGCAGGTATCAATCGAGCCCCTGCAAGTGCGCTCGATCTCAACGCGTCTGGATTCGAGAATGTCTGGAATCAGAACAGCCGCAGATGATTTCTCAAGAGAGCCTACATCCAAGAAGAACGTATTCCCATTGGAAACCTGTTCACGAAGAAGACGGACTGCAATCGCCCTAGCGGACACAATTCCTCGATTAATCTTAAGACGCCCCATCTCCTCGATGATGTCGATAGGATTTCTATCCAGTCCTTGTAGGTCAGAGATGTTGAGGGCGTCGAATACTGTATGCCTGCATAGACCCCACCGCAATCGAAACTGTTGTGTTAGCGATAGTTTCCGAAGACGACCAACAAGGTCAAGGACACCGTTGCCAGCGAGATCCTCTTCAATCACATCTCTTAGCCGGTCCGCCTGTCTGTTGAGAATCACATCAATAATCTCGGCGGGAGGCATTTCACTCAACTCGGAATACTGGAGAAGAACCTTGGTTTCGCATATAACGTTGCTTTTGCGTGTTCGGTGATCTCACGCACTCATGCACTGTCTGTGCTCGTGTGTTCAGAATTGTCACTATTGTGCAATTAATAAGGGACCTGTACTCCACGGTGTGCTGGACACAGTCTGGTCCGAGGATGACAATTATGGCGTCGAAGGAACTGATTGACCTAATGAACAAGGGAATCTCAAGAGAGATACAGGTAAGCATCCAATACATGTGGCAGCACGTGCGGATATACGGCTTCAACCATCTCCCTATAGCAGATGAGCTGAAGAAGATAGCAATTCAAGAGATGAAGCATGCCGAGAGCATCGCCGACCGAGTCGACTACTTGGGTTTCGAGCCCACGACCGTACCCGCTACGATAACTGTTGGCAAGGCAGCTGAAGAGATGATTGCAATAGACAAGAAGGCCGAAGAAGAAGCCATCACGCTCTATAGACAGATCATTGAGAAAGCGTTTGCCGAGAAGGATCATGTCACAAGGGAACTCTTCGAAGACATACTTGAAGATGAAGAGGACCACCACAACGTGTTCAGCACACTGTTGGAGAAATAGAACCACCTAGTCTAACCGGTTCAGTCTGGAGGCAGTGACATAGCACAAGTGGAACTGCCTGCAGACCGAACCGACTGCGCTTCTTTTCTTAAGTGATTTCTGTCCTGAATGACTCTGACGGGTTCATAATATGCCCACAGATTGCAGGCCGAATGACGATTGACAGAGGTGGTTTCATGGTCCCAAAAAGGACATCGGGGTGCACTCATCAAGGCCGGGGTCCGTCACTCGATGCCAAATGAAAACCCGGTCAAGAGCTATTTAAGACTGCATTCAGATTTCCCGCACTGTCCATCTCCTAGTGAACTTCTACATGCCGTGCATTAATCCTGCGGCCGGAGCGGTGCTATGCGACCAATGAGCCAGAACAGGTCCACAGTCGGGAATGACGAGGCGGCTGTCATGCCTTCAAAGTCGCTGCAGAGCAGTCATACATTCGCAGTGATGGAGGCGCTCCTGGTCACAGTCCTCTGGTCCTCCTCATGGGTTCTTATCAAGTTCGGACTTCAGGACGTCCCGCCGTTGATTTTCTCCAGTCTGAGATACTCAGGCGCCTCAGCGATTCTCTTGGGTGCGATACTCGCAAAGCCAAAACACCGGACCTTCCTCAAGAGCAGGAACAGGCGATGGTGGGGGTCGATAGCAGCATATGGTACGATATTCATCGCAATCACTCAGGGGGCTCAGTATGTCGGACTTGGAGTCCTTGATGCTATCACTGTTTCCATGATGCTGAACCTCACACCCATACTCGTGCTATTGCTTGGCAGTTCTCTCTTGAGGGAAGTACCCTCGCGTCGCCAAGTCGCACTGATTCTTCTTGGTGTACTTGGGGCTATGATCTACGTGTATCCCGTCGAATTTGATGCTTCACAGGCAATTGGGTTAACGGTTGTAATAGTAGCAGTCATTGCCAACGCCGTGTCGTCGATAATGGGCAGGTCGATAAACAGAGCACGTGACTCACCACCACTCATAGTCACGGGACTAAGTATGGCGGTCGGTTCGATTCTGCTCCTAGTTGCGGGACTTGCCGTTGAAGGCATTGTGTCATTGACCCCCATATCGATAATCTATGTAGTGTGGTTGAGTGTGGTGAATACAGCCTTTGCCTTTACGCTGTGGAATGGAGCCATGCAGACGCTTCGAGCTGTCGACATGTCGATCATCAACAGCACTATGATGCCACAGATCGCTCTGCTCGCGGTCTGGTTTCTCGGCGAGATGCCTACTATCTTGGACTGGGTGGGATTGGCGGTGCTAGGCATCAGTGTGACTCTCGTGCAAGTGGATCAAGCCCGCAGACTCACCTCTAATCAGGAGACCAAGACAGACAACAGCCCAACAGACCCAGAGTGAGCTCTCACGGCTTTCGGAACACGTGTTCCAACGAATCTACCTCAAAAAAGAGTACCGACGGGGTTTCGTGGAGCGAAGTACGTCTGCAAACTCACCGAGCGAAGGCATACCGTTCTCTACATCAGAGTCCGCTCAGCATCTCCTGATACAGCTGCAGAGCCTGGCTTGCCGTACTGACACCTTTGATGATGGCATTTCCACTCTGCATGATGGTGATCTGCGCACCGGCATCTGTTTCGACTCTCACAAACCCCGGTCGCTCGACTGTCTTGTGCTTCCCTCTCACGCGTCTTGCCACAGCAGAGGTGTCAATAGCTGTGGGTCCCACAGGGGATACGTTGAAGCTCCCCGAACAGAGCATAGTGACAGCTGGAGAGTCGTGTTTCTCTGCCGCTCTTTTTGTTGGGGCTGAACATATGGGACACCCTTCCACGCGCCCTATGTCAAAGAAGTCAAAGGCCAAGTCGTTCATGTCAATTGCCATCAGCCGTCCGGCCAGACGAGGATGCCGATTCACTGCTATCAGGACTGCCTCTTGAACCTCTACAGAGGCTGCCATCGGCAACAGCATCGGTGAAACACCCACCGTTTGACAGGTGTTGTCAGGGTTGTCTTGAACATCACCCATCATGCACTGCAGACACCCAGTCTGTCCCGGGAGGAATGTTGTGATGTTGGCATAGTACTCGATTGCACCTGCGAACACATAGGGAATCTTCAACCTGACACTTGCAGAGTTGACAGCCCGTCTTGACTGAACAGTGTCCAGACCGTCGAGTATGACGTCCGATCCCTTCAACAGTTTCTGAGCGTTGTTCGTGTCAATGGATACCGTGATCGGTTCAAACTCCACATCGGGGTTCATGAGCGCAAGGTTAGAGGCGGCTGCGTCGGCCTTTGGTCGGCCGATATCACTTGTATTGTATACAGTCTGTCGTTGAATGTTGGACAGCTCCACTATGTCGCGGTCTATGATACGGACCTTGCCAAAGCCCATGGCGACAAGAAGGCGGAGTGCCGGGCTGCCTAGTCCGCCGGCCCCGACCACAGACACCGTGGTTTTCAAGACAGACGCCATTTCTTTCTCTCCGAAGTCACGGAGAGCAAGAGTCCGGGAGTATCTCTCCCTCTGTTCATCAGTCAGCGCCATCTGTTTGCCCCATCCAACTACTACTAGTCATGACTTAAACAACGTGTTCTGCACCGCTGGCAGAATACGTCAGAGCTGCAGTGGTTTCTCCCATTCCTCAAGAACACTCTGAGTTTCCCGTCGTACCTTCTCAAGCACTCTCTTGGATTTCTGTGTCACATCGGTGGACAGTTCCTCGTCACAGCGTCCCAGCAACATCTCAAGATGCTTTAGCGGTTGCTTGGCGCAATCGCCCCAGTCCCAGACACAACACCAACGGCGTCCTATGTCAGCACCATAGGCAGCCTCGGCCTTGGCTCTGATCTCAGGAGAGAGTATGGTACCCGGATGAAGCCAAGGCATGTCTGTGCCATTTGACTCGACACCGAATATCGCGTTCGAGAAGAAGAGATAGATAGGAACATGCATGCGTTCAGCGAGTTGTTTCAGACGCTGAGCTCCTATCAGACCGCCTGCAGTGGAATAGACAATCACTGCACGTATGTCTGGACCGCGGGCGAGTGGGGCGTCGAAGATACGTTCGATGGCTCCACCAGTGGCTATTGCGTACCCCACTAAAATCACAGATTCAGGCGATAGCGCCTCGAAGTTCTCGTAGGCAAGCTCGGTCACCGTTCATTGTTAGTTGGACAAAGTTGGACACAGGAGTCTTTGCCCTCCCAGAAACGGCACTGGGGTCGCACTCCTTGAGACTGGAATGTGTCGAGGCA
>CAZVZC010000042.1:0-16218 GCA_964631415.1 uncultured archaeon
GAGTTATGCTGCTCAGACTGAGTATATATAGCGAAGCCACTTTCAGGGGTCACTGTACAGAGTCACATGATGTGACTCCGAAAGCCTCCATAGTGGCCTAGGGACCGACCAAGATGCGTTTCAGCCGTTTTCGCTTGATGAACACATGCTACTTGGGCCCGATTGCTAGCTTCACCGCAGTTTCGAAGTCTTCAGGCGTCACCCCGGGCGAGTCGATTCTCTTGTCGGTGTAGACTCTACGTAGCCGCTCTGTGATCTCGGCTCCTGTCGTCTTGGCACCGACAAGTGCTTTCTCAATTGCGACGATTGAGTCCGAAGGGACCAGGAAGAAGTCACCGCTGATGACTATGTCTTTGATTCGGTCATCGAACTCCTCGAGAGTCACGCGTATGAGGCCGCCCGGCGCCTTGTGATTGGCCGTGCCGACAGATGCCGTAGCAGAGATTCTAACGATCTTGGCATCCACAAGTCGCCCACCGCCGCGCAAGTGTAGCCACTCATCAGAAAGGTACTTGGAGCGCAGACTGGTCATCCGTTTCTTCTCCCACGCCGAGAGACTCCCCTTCTTGAGTTCGATGTCTAGGGTCTTCTCGAACGTCCGCAGCAAGTCCTGTCTGATCTCATCTCGGTCCGGCATGTGTCCAGTTTCCAGGATGGCGGTGGTCATTCGCTCTCTCAGACTCTTGGCAACCTTGTCTCTAAACTTCTCGTCAGGTACCTTGAGGACCTTCACCATCATATCGAAGTTGAAATCGAGAATGAGGTTGCCTGTGAGTATTCTGGCATCACCGACATCCCCCGCTCCGTTACCTGAGATCTTCTTTCCACCCACTTGAATGTCGTTGACAGGCTTGAACTCTGCATTGATACCAAGATTCCTGTAAACCTGCACAGGTGCCTGGAGGAACTTGCGATAGTAAGCATCAATGCCCCTCGGGGTCGTGGGACTGTCTGACCTTCCGATGAGCTGATAGAACATCTGCCCGTTGTCCAGATAGACACCTCCACCGCCAATGACCCTGCGTGTCACAGGAATCCCATTCCTTCGGCAGAAATCGATGTCGATGTCTTTCTCAATCTCTTGGAAGTATCCAAGGCACACAATAGGCCTTGCCGGCCAGCAGATGACGAGTGTGTTGTCTGCCTTCTTCTCTGTGATGGCTTGGGCTATCATGTCATAGATGATCTGGGTGTCAAGCGGGTCCATGGGACCTAAATCCAACAACCGCCAGCTCTCTAGAGTCATAAGCCTGGCTCAAGCAGTGCTATTAATAACATCTCTGATTGGCAGTTCTTGAGCTTCGATGCCAAGGCATAAATCTAGAGTTTCTGTCGGATGGTCGCGATTGAGATGATTGAGGTTCTGGGTCTGACTAAGGTCTTCAGCGAGTTCACGGCCGTTAAAGAGCTGTCCTTCCGTGTGAACCCGGGTGAAATCTTCGGGCTCTTGGGACCGAACGGTTCAGGTAAGTCAACAACGATGAAGATGCTCCTAGGTCTACTGAGGCCGACCTCTGGTACGGCCCTGATCATGGGGCACGACATCACTAAGGAAGTAGTCGACGCGAAGCGGGTCATGGGCTATGTTCCCGAGGAACCTGTTCTGCCTGAGAGACTGACAGGCTGGGAGTACATCAACTATGTGAGTGACATCTGGCGAATTCCCCGCGACAGTCAACGTGAGCATGAGATTGAGGAGCTCTTGACTCTGCTCGATATCCGTGATGCGAGTGATGACCTGATAGAAACATACTCCAAAGGTATGGCACGCAAAACTAGTCTGGTTGCGGCGCTGATACACAAACCCAAAGTCCTCATACTAGATGAGGTTCAGGCAGGCATCGACCCCAGAGGCGCGGCAACAATAAAGGAGATGCTCAATGGGCTGCGTTCGCGTGGGGCAACAATCCTGATGAGTACGCACGTCCTCGAGATCGCAGAACAGATGTGCAATCGTATTGGGATCATCAAGGCTGGAGGGATGATCGCGGAGGGTACGATGGATGAGCTCAGAAACCAAGCAAAGGGCCAAAGTAGTCTGGAGGAGATATTCCTGAGTCTCACAGGTGGGCCCGACATGAAGCTGATTGCTGAGTACTTGAGCGGATCCGGTGAGTCATCTTGAAACAGTCCGACCTGCTTCTACTTCTGAGGCTGGATTTAAGGGAGTCTTTCAGGGTCAAACGTGTGAAGGGAAGCAGGACTGAGAGGAAGGGTTCGCATCGGAATGCCCTGTATGTGATCGGCGTCTTGGTCTTCGGTCTGGTGGTATATTACATTGTTTCCATATTCAGTGGTTTTGTCTGGCCCTTCGTTGTCGATGCCGTGCAGACTAATCCCGGATTGGGCGCTACCATCTTCAATGCTATTCTGTTGTTCGCATTCCTAAGCTCCATCATGGTGTCTGCCACGACGGTGGGCAACAGCGCGAAAATGGAATATCTGCTTGTCTTTCCAGTTACGATGCGAAGTATCTTCCTGGAGAAGACTGTGATTGTCGTCTTCTACAATTCTATGTTCTGGTTGGTTCTAGGTGTACCCATATTCTTGGGACTCTCAGCGGCGTCATCAGAAGCCCTCGCTTTGCTTTCAGCGGTGGCGTTCGTCTGGGCTGTGCTCGTCCTTGTGTCTATCGGGGTCGGGCTGGGAGGTCTGCTTGGCCTTATCTTCTCGCGACTCTTCGCGGGCCGACGCACGCTCAAGCAGGTCGGCTACTTCGTACTGAGCGCCGGAGCTATCATAGTCAGCTCATTATGGTACTATCAAATATACTCCGGCGACTCCGGTTCCCAGCTGTTCGAATGGATCTTTGCATTGGCAGGGTCCCTTGGCTTCTCATCTGACCTGACTCCGGGGTATGCCGCAAGCTCGATATCCCTGGGATTGCTCGTGGGGGTTTCGCCAAGCATACAGGACTACGTTTTGGGACTGGCGTACGTCTTCTTGGCCGCCGTGATGCTCTACGCTAACTCGTATGTGAGCGAAATTGCCCATTACAGTGGGTGGCTCATGGTTGGTTCTAAGAGGAGCTCAAAGAAGGATGTACCCATTCGGCGCGCACGATGGGCTCCGCAGTCCATACCCGTGTTGGGGTCTAATTCTACGATCAGCGTGTCAATATGGTACAATATCACGTCGATCAGGAGGGAGGGTCGTGTGTTGTCCCAGTATCTCATCGGCCCAGCTAGGATTGCCATATGGATAGTGATACTGGCTGTCCCTACGGGTGGCAGCTATGCCATGCTGACGCCCTTCCTGTTCGTGGCTGCTCTCATTCCCTTTGCCACTTCATACGGCGTGTACTTCGCAGGCTACGAGATTGTCTACGAGGGCAAGAACCTGATGAACCTGCAGCTGGCGGCGGCCAACATGGAAGACTACATCAAGGGCAAGATATACAGTGCCGTGCCATTCGCGGTTGCTGCGAGCCTTCTGATTTCGCTCATCATAGTGGTTATCTCACCTTCAGTCTGGATTTACGTGCCTGCCCTTGTCTTGAGCATATTGTTCATCAACATTGCATCTGGCGGCATCGCTGCGAACGCCGCCGCTATCGGTGGTGACTTCAAGGCCGAGCGAATGATACTCAGGCAAAGAGGGTCCTCTGTCCAGATGCCCATTCGTGGTTGGTCGATTCTCCGTGCCCAGCTCATTCCCAACCTTCTGGGTTATACTGGAGTGTTCGCAATACTCCTCGCCGGGATGTTGATTCATCCTCTCTACTCTTACCTGATACTGCCTGTCTTCTGCCTAGCATGTCTCCAAATCATGAGGGCCTTTGCACACGGTGCTGGAGTGAAGCTAGCCCAAATCGAGTCTTCCAAGTACCTGTAAGATCAAGTTTCACTCTGAGGCAGCGTCATGACAGTCTTGCCGGGAGGCACAGTGATGTCGGTATCGAAGTAAAGTCCAATCATTATGCTCTCGATGTCTATCCCGCCAAGATCATCATGAGGTCCACTGCTGATCTCGATCTCGGGAGTCCCAGACCGTCCTTTCTTGACATCGTAAGTCAAGTAGGCAGCAGAAACCGCCGCAACGTCAAACCCCTCTCCATCTGCGCTTGGAATCATCTTCACATTCAGGTTCGGGCCGCTGTCTATCCACTCACCCTCTTCTGTGAATGTGCATGTTGCCTTGAGGAGTGGTTTTCCTCCTCTACTCGTGGTCGCGACAAGCCGATCGCCGGTCCATTTCATTGAGATCTTCGCCAACTTGCGGGGATAGCCCCAAACCTCGCGCCCTGCTGCAAGAGCGACATCGGTATCCACGTAGTCATGAGCGAAGTAGACGCCGACCTCCTCCTGCCCAGTCAAATGATTGTCGAACACGCACTGAACGAGGAGAGCGGACTCCATGAATGTCCCGGTTTCTTTGCACGGTTGTTCTGCAAACATGAGTCCTGCAAGCTTCATGTCTGATGGCCGGAAAAAGCTGGGAAGGAGTTTCTGAAGGCTCTCGTCAGATGTGTTGAAGAGGGCCAAGAGCATCTTCGAGCCCACATAATGATATGTGGGCTTCGGATAAAGTGGGCTTAGAAGAGGAGTGCTGAATCTTGATGTCATGGTCTTCACGACGACTCTGTGTGTGGTCACGCAGTTATTGAATCTGCCGAGAGATTCGCAGCACCTTCATAGGCGCACTATTCATTTATCGGGGCGCCTCGAGTACACATGCTGGTCCCAGCACGACTTCGTTCAATGGTGGTCAGACTTATGGTGGAACTTGGGTTCGCATGGCATCACTCAAAACAGCCGAAGCATGCAAGGGCTGACTTCGAGGACATGTTGGCGAGAAACTGCAACTCCGTTCTTATTGCAGCATCGGAGGACGACATCGAGTATTGGTATCCCAATCTCGTTGAGATCATAGAAGAAGCGAAGAATGTGGGACTCCGCGTCTGGCTCAACTTCTGGGCCTTCGGCGGAGTCTTTGGTGGAGAGCCACCATCGATGTTCCTCCATCAGAATCACTCCAACAGGCAGATCACTGCCGAGTCGAAGATGTCAGTCCCTGCTGCGTGCATCAACCGGAAGGAGTTTCGCGACTACTTCCTTACTAGAGTCCGCGAGGTGGTTTCACAAACAAAGACAGATGGCGTCTTCATCGACGAGCCTCACTTTTACCCCGTATTCGATATGTCTGAGTTCACCTGCACATGCGATGTGTGTCAGACCAAGTATCAAGAGCAGATGGGGGCACCTATGCCGACTGAGTATAATCAGAGTGTTCGTGCGTTCAGAGAGCAGACCATGCATGATTTCCTGGTAGACATATGCAAGACAGTGAAACAGGCAAGGAAGAGTGCAGAGACCTGTGTGTGCGTCATTCCACAAACGATGGAGTCCTTGGGAACGCCTAACTGGGACCAAATCGCTTCGATTCGCGAAGTGGATATGTTCAGCACCGACCCATACTTCTCTGTGTTCGGTGAAGAGCGACCTTGGGCGCTGGAAGTGGCCAAGAGGACCATAGCTACGGCAAAGAAGTACCGGAAGCGGAGTCAGCTCTGGCTACAGATGTTCAGGCTGCCAAGCGGCCAAGAGAAGGCCGTTGCGTCGCTGGTCCCAGAGTATGTCAAGCTTGGTGTGGACTCCATCTTTGGATGGTGCTTTCTGGCTAACAAGGGTACGACGATAGCTAGTGACGAGCCTGAGCTGCTTTGGGACCTAGTGACTCAGGAGTACAAGAAGCTGAGGAAATGAGTGCTTGGTGGGAGAGCGGGCTTGTCACGACGCTATGTGATGTCGGCCCGCTCAGCCGCCGCCCGAAGCTCAGAGCTTCGCTTTCTTGAAGATCAGCGGCCACACAAAGGCACCAATGATAGCGACAATAGCATATCTAGCTGCTCGGAGCCAGACGTCATCTGTGGGAAGAACACCTGCGAGCCCAATCATGACGGCGAACACCAACAGGAGTCCTACGACAACACGAACCACGAGTCGCCACTTCTGCCCACCGGGCGGTTCCACTGTGAAGTTGACATATCTCCTCTCGAGGAGTAGCCCAATCGCGACACCCATTACCAGTCCTCCTAATGATCCGAAGTTGTCGATAGGAGGCTGTGGCAGAAGATACGTACTGATTGCTGTTGCCACGAGGCCGAACAGAAACAGGAGGAGATAGAGGTGTTCAGTCTTGTATCTGGCGAAGAACTGGGTGAGGCGCTTTTCAGTTAATAGTAGCAGCACCAAGAGAGCAAAGCCTAGTCCCCACCCTAGGAATACGTCCTCAAGGTAATGAACTCCGATGTATACACGCGAGATTCCAATCAGGAGTGTAAGGACGATTGAAACCACGTACATCCACCACTTCTTGGCCTTTGCAGAGATGAAGCCGAAGAGCATGACCGAGTTCTGAGCATGTCCGCTTGGTGTGCTGTAGTTGGTGGCATCAGCACCCTCGAGCCAGTAGAAGGAGTCCGGTCTCGGGTGTGCTATAGCCAGCTTGATCCAGTAGTTCGTCAATACGGAAACAAGCAGGACAAAGACAACACTGATGGCCTCCCTCTTCTTGTAAGCCCAGAAACCCGTCAGAATCAGAGCGACGTAGAACATGTCAGAGCCCAGTTCTGTGATGGCCGTGAAGAATCCCTGTGCCCACGGCATTAGACTCCTCAGGAACAATGTCCAACTAGGATCGAATACCATAAGTCTCTCCTCGGTTCATCACTTTGGTGCTAGCCTATACAAAAACCTGCTTACTCGGGGACAGGTTTAAGGCCGGGTCTTTGAGCAACGTCATAATGTCATACCCCTTGACGTGAGGAAGAGAAGAGATGGTGCTGGAGAAACTCGAGCCCAATGTCGTCTGGCAGATCTTTGAGGCTCTACTAACGCGAACGCCGCGGGAATCAAAGAAGGAAGCAAAGATCAGAACAGCCATCACGAGGTGGGTCACAGATCAGTCAAAGGCAACATCCGCACAATTGACTGTGAATGAAGATGCCACTGGCAACATCCTCATCCGAGTTCCAGCGACACGCGGCATGGAAGCCTGTCCGCCTATCCTACTACAGGGCCACATGGACATGGTATGTGAAACGAGTCGCTCGGGAGGATTTGACTTCCAGAACAACGCCATCCCAGTCCGAATCGACAAGGATGGTGAATGGGTGAGTGCCGACGGCACAACTCTGGGAGCGGACAACGGAATCGGTGTCGCGCTTGCTTTGGCGCTTATCGCAGACCGGAGCAAAGACTTGGCTCATGGTCCGCTTGAACTGCTCTTCACTGTCGACGAGGAAACAGGGCTGACTGGCGCATTTGCCTTAGACACCAAGAGTATGGGCATTCAGAGCAAAATGATGATCAATCTAGACTCAGAGCGAATGGGCTACATCACGATTGGGTCAGCCGGTGGCGGTGACATGTTGTTCACGAAAGACCTCTCGCTGACCGATCGCCCAAGGAAGGACCAGCAGTTTCTGACAATCACTGTGTCTGGCCTTCAGGGTGGACATTCAGGCATGGATATCAATCTCCCGCGAGCGAATGCCAACAAAGTCATGGCCCGCCTTCTATCTCTCGTCAGCAGGGAAGTTGGGCTTAGTCTCTGTTTCTGGAACGGTGGCTCCAAGCACAATGCCATCGCAAGAGATGCTGAGGCCAAGTTTGGCGTTCCGGCTAACAAGGCGGCTCAGGTGGAGCAACTCCTAGCTGGAGAGAGAACTGCATTGCTTGCCTACTACAGGAGCACTGTGGCCGGCGCAACTCCTCTGGAGCCAAACATGAAGATCGAATGGACCAAGTCTGACCCCGGGGCAACATTTTCGCCTGACGAGTCCTCGCGCATTGTGTCGACAGGTAACGCCATCCCATATGGTCCTCTGCGTTTCTCGCCAGATGTACCCGGGCTTGTAGAAACATCAAGCAATTTCGCCATCGTCAGGACCGAGGGCTTCAGAATCCTGTTTCACCTCTCTACTCGAAGCAGTGTTGATGCGGAGTTGGAGGCCCTGCGTGACTCACTGACTGACATCGCCATGCTAGCCGGCTGGACTGTCACCAAGCAGCCTGCTTATCCTGGATGGAAACCCCTCCCCTCTAGTCCCTTCCTCCAGTATGTGAAGCAGCACTACGAATCGGTAGCGAAGCAGAAGGTCGAAGTTGTGGCTATCCATGCCGGTCTCGAATGCGGCATCATTGGTGCCCGCATACCCGGTATTCAGATGGTGTCGATAGGTCCCACTGTCACTGGAGCTCATAGTCCAGATGAGAAGCTGCGAATCGCCGATGTCGCCGTCTTCTATAGACTGCTCAAGACCTTGCTGAAGTTACTTCCCAGTCTGAAGTTATGATGGCTTCACGAGAGATTGGCCAGTCCTAGCTCTTGCAGTCTTCCCTTCGACGGCATGCCCGTGCGTCGGTCCCAGCCGCGATACTGATACCACTTCTTGAGCTGGGCTTCAACGTCTGGCACGTGACCCTCAGTCGGTCCCTGTAGGGGTTGGAGCACGATGTCCGGCAGCTTCTCATTCTTGGGATCGTAACCGAGCTTGAGATTCATGAGACGCATCAGAGTGAATATCCTTTCGCCAGCTCGCTTGACATCCTCGACTGTGTAGGTCCAACCTGTGACGAGTGTCAGCAGTTCTGCCAGTTCATTTGAAGATACGGGATAGAAGTTGCACATGAGTGCAGAGTTGGTGACACATCTGAAGTCCTGCTGTTTGGCAACTAGATCAGCTTCGTTTGCGAACCTGTCTCTGCTGTCTATTTCAAACCCTTCGTCACCTAGGCCCATCTGCACGTTGTACATGTCTGCAGTCATGTGACAAGCTCCTCTGGGGGAGGTCATGTATGTAGTAGCCATGCCTGAGAAGCCTCGGACGTCATGTTGAGGGAGCTCAAGACCATTGACCTGTGCTGCCAAGTTGGCCACACCGAATTTTCTGCCGAAAGCTAGGCTTCCTTCTGCCATGAGGTTCCCCACACCTTCCCTCTTGGCTATCTTGTGGAGCAGGGCCATAGCGGAGTCTATCTCTCCCCATTCGGGCTTTATGCCGTCCAAGTCCTTAGCTGTGATCTTGCCCTGCTTGAACAGGTAGTACGCAAATGCAATTGTGTTGCCGCCAGAGATAGTATCTATCCCTAGAAGGTCAAGCTGTTTGTTCGCATATGCGAGTGCCTCTACGTTGTTGTTGAGCAGGAGAGAACCCATCGTCCCTGTTACTTCGAGTTCCGGCCCCGCGAAGCGCCCCGTTGCGTACTTGCCTTCCTTGATCTCAATCACTCGGCCGCATCCGATTGGACAACGGAAACAGGCTGTCTTCCCGACAAGAATCTTCTCCTTCACTGTTGTGCCGCTGATGTTGTAGGTGTCAAAGTCTGACACTGAGTAGTAGCCCATTGGGAACGAACCATACATGGCTGAGGCCATGTCTACGAAGCCTGCCGTTCCAAGTTCAGAGTACATGATGAAGGTCGGTGCGTTCTTCTTGTCAACGTTCAGCTCCTTACAGCGTTCCCCAAGCTTCTCTTCCTCAGCCACGGGTATCTTCCTGTCAGAGCCGTTGACAACGATTGCCTTCAGCTTCTTGGACCCCATCAAGGCACCCAATCCGGTTCTCCCGGCCGCCCTGAAGTGGTCTACTATTACGCTTGCGAATTTGACCAAGTTCTCGCCTGCAATCCCTATCCTGGCAACACCTGCATTCTTGAATCCGGTTTCTGTCTTCAGGGTCTCCCAGGTCTTCTCGGTATCGCTGCCCCAGAGATGAGCAGCGTCTTTGATCTCGGCCCTGGAATCATTCACAAGTAGGTACACAGGCTTCTTCGACTGACCGGTGATGACAATACCGTCATAGCCGGCGAACTTGATGTCTGCTCCCAAGTGCCCTCCAAAGGTGCTGTGAGCCCACAGACCGGTGAGTGGTGATTTTGCACAGGCTGACGCCTTGCTCCCGGTTGGTACCATTGTACCGCAGAATGGGCCGGTCATGAGTATCAGTGGGTTACTTGGTCCGAGCGGGTCTGTCTTCGCATCGACCATGTTGTAGAGCATCCTGCATGCAAGACCCGCACCTCCGATGAAGCTTCGAGCCATCTCAGAATCGAGCGGCGCTGTGGATACAGACCCTGAGGTCAGGTTCACCTGTAGAATCTTGCCTCTGTAACCTTTCATCATTCACCCTCCTTCAGAAATCGATAGGCTTTCCCAGATACATGTACTCGTACATCTTGCGGATGCGATCACTGTCTGTATCACGCGGGTTCATGGTTATGCTGGAGTCCATCATAGCGTATTGCACAAGCTTGTCGAGTCCCTTCTCGAAGCTCTCCTTAGAAACCCCCGCCTGTTTCAGGCTGAGTGGGAATCCAACGGTCTTCTGCAACTGCCTGATCTTTTTGGCGAATGCTCTCGCGGCCAGTTCAGCATCAGTTCTCTTCACCCCCAGCAGGGAACCGAGCTCGGCATACTGCATTGCAGCAGTGGGATTGCCCTTGCAGTTGTATTCAATTGTGATAGGTAGGGACAGGCCGACCGCAAGACCATGTTGTACTCTGAGCACTGAACCTAAGCTGTGACCGAGTGAGTGACCCAGTGCAACTTGCGAGTTGCTGAATGACATCCCTGCAAGGTCAGCTGCGACCAGCATCTTCTCCCTTGCCTGAAGGTCGTCAAGGTTCTGCACAGACTTTGGCAACCACTCAAAGACCATCTTGACCGCTTGAAGCGTGCAGGCATCCGAGAAGTCGTTCTTCCAAACAGAAACATATGCCTCCACAGCATGAGTGAGCGCGTCCATGCCCGTGTAAGCTGTGAGATCTTTCGGAAGTCCCTTGACAAATGCAGGCTCAAGTATCGCCAAGTCCGGACACATCTCCGGGTTGTTTGTGGCGAATTTCCTACCTGTTTCGTCTTCTCTAATCACTATTGCTTTTGTGGCCTCGGAACCTGTCCCTGCCGTGGTGGGAATGCACACCAGCTTTGCCTTGTGCCGCAGGTCGAGTGGTTGGAGTGGTGTGACTGCCTCAAGAAGAATATCTGGATGTTCATAGAGGACCCAGGCTGCTTTTGCGGTGTCCATAACGCTCCCTCCACCCACAGCTATGATTGTGTCAGCGCCGTATCTCCTCATTGCCTCCGCCGCCTCCTTTACCGTCGAGACTCTCGGGTCCGGTTCCGCGTTGTCCCATACTGCGACTGACCACTGACGAGCACTGAGGATTTTGTCTATCTTCTCTGGATAGCCAAACTTGGCAACGATCTTGTCAGTCACTATGAAAGCATGGGAGCCGACAAGCTGTTCGAGTTCACTCAGTGCATCTTCGCCAAAAACAACCCTAGGAACTGCAAACCACCAAACCATTGGACACCGACCACCTTTTCCAACAGAGAACACGGATTGTCTCTTTTGACAGTCTTTGTGTCTGGCATTCGGCGAACCTGCTTATATCTAGTACACCACTTCGGTCAATGGCACACAGTGGTTGAGGGTTACCGCGACCTGTCACTTCTTGCCTTTGACAACGCCGGGCGCCGCTTCAAGCACCTTTACTGCCTCAGCCACAATCTCGGTGACGAGGCTCTTTACACTCGGAAGGTCTTTGACCCTGCCGACCACTTCGCCTCCGAACATGAGCGCAGTTTCAGGTTTCCCATCTATAAGGTCATCAAAGCCGGCTCGTTCTAGATGGAGTATGTCCTCATTGGAGTCAAGAGGTTCTCCGAGGTAGAAACCCGGCAAGTCGCGGAGCGTCTGCTGGACTATCTGTTCTGCCCTCTTGTTTCGAAGGAATCTCATAGGACCGAAGAGGCCTCTGCCTACAAGTGTGTGACGTTCCTCTCGATCGATGATTGCCTGCTTCCAAGTCGGCTCGAAGTCACTCTCCTTCGTCGCGATGAACCTTGTTCCCATCTGAATCCCTTTTGCACCCAGACAGAGGGCTGCTGCGAGAGTTTTGCCATCACAGAAGCCGCCTGCTGCGACAACAGGAGTCTTGACCGCACGCGCGACAGCCGGCACAAGGACCATCGAGTGGACGGGCTCCCACGAAACATGTGCTCCTCCTTCATGACCTGACGCTATAATGACATCTGCTCCGGCTGCCTCCGCCTTGCGTGCATGGTATACAGACGGGACTACGTGAAACCAGAGGAGACCGTGTTCCTTGATTCTCGCCCATGGTTTGGGGTTTCCTGCAGAAGTGATGATCACCCTGAGCCGCTTCTCGATGTCAGAGTCGTTCTCTCGAGCCTCGATGGTCTGCTTCACAAACATCTCTGAAGCCACAGTGAACTCCGAGGCGACCGGTACATTGACTCCGAACACTCCTCCAGATCCACGAGTTCCCTTTGCCACTGCCTCAATCGACTTCTGAAGGATTACCTCAGGTGGGTCTGTTCCAAACAGCCTGACCGCATCTATCGGAGCAGCGTCCGGTATCATTGTGGCCGCCATCCCAATGCTGCTTATGACTCCCAGAGCACCGGCGTTGGACACTGCAGTTGCCAGTGCTTCAGTCTTATACGGGCCCATGCCTCCTTGCAGTATTGGGTGCTGGATGCCGAGGATGTCGCACAGCTCCGTGTGGATGCATTTCATGACCTAGCCGATTCAGACGCCCAGATTTAAGTCTGACACATGAACGATAAGAGTCAAGAAACAGACCGCTGTCAATCCTGTCAGAGCTTCTGCCTTTGTGATTCTCATCCTGCATTCTCTCCTCTATCTGCCTCGTTGTGTACTAAGTGGTTGTCATCTAGGCATTTCCGGAATCCATGCTCGGTTCATGTCCTGTCCTGAGTCGATCGATCTCGAAGTTTCCTGCACGCCAGCCAGACGACAATCGTGATGAGGTCTAGGATGGGGAGGTAGGGAAACGCTAGAAGCCGCATCCAGAGGGGGTCCAAGTTGGTGACTAGCGTCCACGCTATCAAAGACATGAGTAGCTCGACTGAAACAATGATTTTGAGATAGTAGCAAATACGTTCGGTTTTCGTTGATACATCCCCCTCAGCAGTTCTGTTTCCGAGAAGGCAAATCAACCTTTTGTTCACCGAAATGATTGGCAGTCTTGAACTCAAACTATGGTTCATCTCATATCTGCAGTGCGCTTCGAGCTACCAACGCATCTTGCTGCGGCCCATGAGCTGCAATCTCACGTATGCAGTGAACTCACCACTGGCGTTCCACAGGTGAACTTCGTGAGCACTGAAACTGGTGACGGTGACGCCTTCTCATTTGCGTCAAGCTCGTTCCGGGGTCCTGTTAAAGGCTTTGGAACTACACTGTGCAAGCCTGAGCCACACGAATAGGTGACGGCCCTACTTCTCGTCTGGGAACTTCGTTGGAATCTTGGTCGCTGTGGCAACAAGCTCAGCTGCGGCCTTTGTATACCTCATGACCTTGCCCATGTCACCCTTCAGTGCGAACTTGCGTTGCATCAATCCCTTAATGGGGTCTATCTGCCCTGCGAGAAGCAGCCTCCAGTTTGCCAGCGTTCCCGAATAGACAAAAGCGGCCTGCTCATCCGGTTTCGCCATTCTTACCTTCCTGCAGTCACCGTGCCACAGGTCGATGTAGCCACGCAAGGGCTGCTTGATGGTCTTGCCATCCGCGTCAATCTGGAAAACAAAGTCACCTTCCCAGTCTTTTGCTGCATCCTTGTATGCCGCATTCTTATTCAGTATCTCTTGGAACTTGAGAAGCCATGCTTCTGAAAAGAAGTCTATCTTCTTTTGGCTCATGAGGGCACCATCCGTTCTTTATTCCTGCCCGACACGTTAGAAGCCGTCACACAAAAGCGTTCTGGATGACGGTCCAGTTCTCAAAATGAGGGCCCTCCGCCTTCACTTGAGTGAAACCGGACTGCAATACGAGCGACCAATCCTTATGGCCATGGTTTCAGACTGATACCCATGGCCCCCGAGCCCCCAGCTAGCCCCCTCTTGACCAGTTTTCTCGAGTTGGCCTCAGTATCTGAAGAAATAGGCAGAGGAACGAGTGGTGTCGACTTCCTAGTCCTTGAGAACAATGATGAGATGTACGGCTACGAACAGACCGAGCTTGAGAAGAGGTTTTGTGTGAGTGTTGACAATGCGATCGAATCCGTCGAAGAGAGCGAATCCGCGGCCGTCCGGGAGAGCTCACAGATCATATGCATAGCACTTGTGGCCTTGGTGAGAGCACAGCCCGCCGCTGACGCATATCGTGCTCGAATGTTCCGTTACGCTACGGATTGGGGGTCCGAAATATCATGGGTGTCAGCCTGCTCGAACAGGTTACTGCACATGGTCCGAAAGCTGCTTGGCCAGATGACTCAAGAAACGAGGACCGCGATTGCGCGCGTTATCCCTAATGAGGTGAGAAACGCTTCTATCCACTCCTACTTCTTTGTGGAGTCTGACAGACACGCAGAGGAGTCGTTGAGGGTCAGTGAGATTCTTGGCATCGCTCAAAGCTGACCAAAACGCATTGAGCCTTACGATAAGGGCTCGTCATGTGACTCTTGTGAACGCTAGAGCCCTTTTCTCGCATGACTATGCAGAGAGGTCTTTGATTACGTTTCCTTCATCTAGAGGCAAGCACGATTCTCTCGCAGTCCTCGATGTAGTCCTGGAACCGCCTCATCTTCTGTTCGATCGTTTCAGGCGCGTGCTCCTGTGAAGAGTCCATTCGTGCACGAATCTTGTCTATCTGTTGGTCGACACTCATCCTCCGCGCAACGAAGCCTTTCTCCTCACATAGTCTTCTGGCAGCCAAGAGGTCATCGAAACCTTTTGCGAACTCCTGATTCTCAACATTGAAGAGACCCTGCAGGATGAGGAGCTCTAGGAGCGCACCATAGAGCTTGTGTTGTTCCGCCAGCTCCAGCGCTTGGTCCAAGTCCTGCTTCATCGCCTTCAGATACGTGTCCTCAAGAGTCAGTCTGTAGTGAAGCAGTTCGAGTTCCACCAGTTGAATAAGTGAGAAGAGCACATACTCGAAGGTACTCCCTCTCTTAGCGAGTTCGAGGCAGTTGTTGAAGTGTGTTCTAGCAAAAGAGAGGTTCAATTGTCGTTGAGCCAGGACCCCGCTGTAGAACTCACATATCATGTCCGCATTGTCGGAGTTCAGCGCTTCTGCAGCGGACCATATCTCATCCAAGTGGAGATGTGCTTGGTCGAAGCGGCCCGTGGCAGACATCAGTCCAACCATGAGTCCTCTCATCTCGACGTATGCAAGATCACGCGTGTCCAGTTCATCTAGGATGTCCACTGCGCGTTGGGTCCTAGTTTCAGCTCTCTTGAAGTCCTTTCGAGCCAAGGCGACTGCACCCAGATTGCCCCAGCAGATGGCTTGGCCATACTTGTCGCCTCTTTTTCTGTCGCCCTGCAGTGACCTACGATAGAGATCCTCTGCCTGACCGTAGTCCCCCCGGAGTCTGTGTATCTCGCCTATGTTGTTTAGACAGGCTCCAATGCCGAAGCTATCATTGAGCTCTGTGTGGATTTTCAGCGATCGTTCGTAGAGCTCTAAGGCACTAGGAAGGTCTCCGCGGTCTGCTCTGACCACGCCAAGATTGTTCAGGCACCTTGCGACGCCCAAGAAATCCCCTGCCTCTTGAAAGACAGTCAAAGCCCTCTGATATTGCTCCTCGGCCTGTGCCATCAGGCCCATGTCATGGAGTGTGTTGCCTAGAAGCCGTATTGCTTTTGCAGTCGCGATCTTGAATCCATATTCAATGCCGAGCCTTTCCGCTTTCTCTAATGCCTTCCTTGATTGCTCGTACAAGCCCTTCTCTCGGTATGCTTCCCCCATATATGACAAAGCCTGAATGTGAATCTCTGAGCTATCGGGCTCGGACGACACGATTTCGTTCAGCTTGGTCAGCGCTGAGTCGTAGGCTCCGGAATCGACTTCCTCCATTGCGACATCCAAGAGATGGCGTGAGTCAGACATACCGATGTGCACCTATTCACGCTTTTGACACTTGAACATTGTTAGTCGTGCTTGTCCTGTGAGCGTCCTCGCTGATAGTCCTGTGATTCTTGATGTGTCGTTTCAGTCGGACGGGGTTCGATACAGGCCCTTCCGTGGACTATGAAGCGGCACTGGGCGCGTACTCCTTGAGTCTAGGTCTTCCGTGTCCGCCTCAGAGGTCAGTCCAGCCATGAGCTGTTCAGGCTCCTACTTGGGAATGTCCAAGACTGTCCTGCCTCTGGACAGAGGTCAGACATCCTTTTATTGCAGATGCGAAGGGGCAAGCCAGCTTCTTCTGTGGGGCATGA
>CAZVZC010000043.1:0-15872 GCA_964631415.1 uncultured archaeon
TGTTCCTCGTCTTCACAGTCCTGTACCTGCCCCCGATTCCGACGCCATTTGGACTGTTGCCTTTCGCCAACATGTCATGGCTCTTCACTGACTTCATCAACTGGATGTCCCTGTTCATTGTCGTTCTCATGGTGGCTGTGAAAGCAAAGCTCAAGGTCAAAGACAGCAGCACCATGGGTGGTCCATCCAATGTCCTCGTGGTCGGGCTTTTCCTGCTTGTTGAGATATTCTTCAAGACAGATCTCTTGGTGGTGACGCTGGTAGTCTGGCT
This sequence comes from uncultured archaeon, assembly GCA_964631415.1. Classification (GTDB taxonomy): domain Archaea; phylum Asgardarchaeota; class Thorarchaeia; order Thorarchaeales; family Thorarchaeaceae; genus OWC5. Next base: position 272 of record CAZVZC010000043.1, read on the forward strand.
CGCCTTCCTGATTTTTGCTGGAGTCATAGTGATAAGCTTTGCAAGGGCTTCACCCAGAGAGATATACTGAGATGTACAGGAACCCAGTGTACGGTGAAGACGGGAATTCAGGATGCGAGAGAGAAATCAACGTCTAGCTGTCTGAAGATTAGGGAGTGACTGTGGTAAGAGCTTAAGAGGGCAGGTTTGAACAGTGTGTGTCAAGCGGAGCCACAGGGGGTCGATTATTCTCCATGTGTCCATTCTTTCTCATCGCTTCGTTACCAGCACTTGTCGCCTCTGACGTGGGAGTAGTCGTTCGCGTTTCAGAATGGCTCGGAAGGAACCTCTATGATTTGCCTATCATTGGACTGGCCTTCTACTACTCGGGTTTCGCTCTTGTGGGCGAATTCGCAGGTGAGCTGTTTCCGATTGTAGTCCTTCTCTCAGTCCCCCTGCTTGGAGGGCTAGCAGTTCGGAGGAGGTGCATCGTCATTTTCGGGGCAGCACTGACATGCCTCGCGTCGACGTTTCTCAACATACCGTTTTCAATGCTCGATCATTTCGGTTGGGGCTGGACACTAGCCGGAAACTACATTGCTTTCTCAGGCTTCTTATTCATGCTGACCACCATTGCCTGGATTAGGTCGACTAAGCATGTATTCAGGAGGAATGCTTCTACTACCGGAGTCTGAACTGCTGAAGATGTGCTCTTGAGAGTCAAGTGCTTTGCAGAGAAGCTCAGCAAATCACCATGAATATGAAAACTACTCCCGGACTCCTACATGTCTATGATGCTCGGTTTGTCGGTCAATCGTATTATCGGCAGATGAATCGTCATAGGATCCGAGTCCACAGACTCTGTGAACTCGATAGTTTCCTTTTCTCGGGTCTTATACATGAGGAAGTTGCCTTGAGGCGGAGCTTCGCCCTCAGTGTAGACCCAAAGCGGCAGTCCATACATCTCATAGTATCCGTGGTTTGAGATGAGGGTGCCATAGATGTGCTTCCCTCGGTGCTCGAAGTAGAGCATGCTGGCAGGTCTGTCCCTCTGAGACCAAGAAACCAGCATCCTTGCAAGATCCTTCATGGTTGCTATCTTGAGATTCACCGGTGGACGTATTTCCTTCTGCGTCACCATAGGCATCTACGCGCTGTTCGGCAGAGTGTGCTTATAAGACCATAGATTTGGAGGACATGCTCTAGATTGCGCCCCGATGGGCGCCCATGTGGCAGGCCCCACGTCAACGAACGGACGCCCGCACCTTGGCAGACAGAGAAGCCACAGCCTTCTTGTCAGGCCCTACAATGACCACTGGCGCGCATGCAGACTCTTCGCTCACTCCTACTGAGATGGAGGCCCTCATCGCATCTTTTCTCATAAGCACAAAGGTGAATCCCTCTGTGTGACGTACCGAGTCTATAGCCAGACCTAAAGACACGAGTGCTGCAACCACTGACTGCAGAAACCGAACACCCTCTACGCCAGTTCGCCGCATGGTTACTGTTTCCCGGTACTCTGAGTCTTTCTTGAACAAGAACTCATGTGAGGGCTTTGCGTAGAGGACCTGGCGTTCCATGGCTTTCTCAAGAAGGGACGCGGACAATGCGCCAAACTTCCTTGCAGCAATGTCAGAGTCTTCAATGAGGCGTGTGGGTTCAACTGGAATCGGAGGTTTCTCTCCATCCTCAGATGCACCGACCGCCAGAGTTTCTGCCGGAACCTCACCAGTCCTTGGTGCGGATTCCTCAGTGATTGCGTACTCGCGCTTCTGTCGTTCAAACAGTGCTTTCACATATTCCCGTATCCAGCCATCCAGAACATTCCAGTCCTCTCTGCTGAGTTTCAGCGGAGGCCTGGGTACTTCTGGCAACTCTGCAGGCCTGTCCTCCTCGGCCTCAGATGCTCGACCACCAGTAGTCGGAGCTCCGACCTCAGACTCAGGTGCTTCAGGGGGAAGGAGCTTTGTCGCCTCGAGGAGAGCTGAGAGTCTGTCTGTGCCTCCGTGCTTGGACATGCGAGGACGGGCTTGCATGACAAAACCTCGCCTGTTCTCTGTGGATTGGTCAAACACCAGAGCGACCCCTCTCGGGAGACCACTGATGAATGCCTTGTCCTTGAACTCCTCGGGCATCACTGCTGGTGCTCTCTGCTGGAGAGCCTTGATGTCAGCATCATGCGACAGGGAGTGGGAGATCACAATATCGGCCTGAGAGATGGCCTCGTCTGAGACAGCCGATGGCTGTTGAGTACAGAGTACGAGACTGCAACCAAACCTCCGTCCTAGTTTCGCATAGCTGACAATAGCGTCCTTTGCTGGAGTGCTGCCCGACCTTGGTACCAGCGTCTGGGCCTCATCCACGATCAGCCATGTTGGGGGAAGCTCTTCCCTAGCGCTCGTTCCTTCATCAGTCCATGCCATGCGATAGGTGAGTATCTGCCTACTGAGCATATTCGTCAGAATCGCTAGAACTGCGTCTGCATCTGACCCAAGAGGAGCGACATCGACTATCGTGATCCGCCCGGCCACAGCAAGATCTTGGGCACTGGTGCCGCCAGGATGGAAGACACCCAAGTGCTGAGCACGTCTGAGACGCTGGACAAGAGCAGTCCTCGTGGCGGGCTTGTAAAGGTCCGAAAGACCTGCATTCGAGTCGACGCAGTGAATCATATCCTGTATGCTGAAGTCAGAACGTGGAAGCTCTTCCTTTCCAGTGTCTCGCGTATACCCGCGTCGCAGGCTGTCAATCACATCATTGATCAGGTTCTCTATCGCCGTGCTCAAGATTCCAGACTTCTCAAGCACGTAGGCCCAGTCGGAAAGCGACAACTCTGACGGGCTGATTGCAAGTGGAAACAGCTGCGACCTCGTCTTGACCTCATCAGGCAGGTGAGAATATGCGCGGCGTGGAATGTAGACGGCGGCAGGAAATCCCTGAGGATCAAGACCCCACTTTCTCAGCAGGTCTGCTTGCTCGGTGTTGGGTTCAATCACCTGTCTAAACACGTCGACTGTGTCAATGACAACGACAGCAACCTCAATCTCCTTGCGCGCCATCGCGCGCGCCAGTTCCTCAGATATGAGACCGAGCGTATAGCTCTTGCCAGAGCCCCTCTTACCTGCGACGAGCATGACATGTGGACTCACAAGATCGAGATTCACGGGCATGCCGAACAGGGAGGTCAGAACATCCTCGGAGGACTCTGTGACTGCACCAATGAAACCAATCCCCGTCGAACGATACTTCCGGTGAAAAGACTCAGACCTGCCAAGTATGACCCCGACGCTCATATCCACTAGTAGCTCAAGCGGGGTCGTGGGTCGCGGACGATACTCAAGGACCGTCTTTGGAATCAGGTCTACGGGCTTGTCAGCAGCGTTGCGTTCAAGGTCCCGTCCGGTTCCGGCGATGTCATCGGGACTGTCACTAGGGTCACGTTTGTCCAAGGGGCTCCCTCCAGAAGGGCAGGCAATTGAACTCCAATAAACGTTTGTACGAGCGCGCCTTCAAGTGATATTCTAAGAGAGGTTCTCGGGAAAACGTCGATGGGCAATGCTCAAAACCACCACGTGTGATTCAGGGGCTATGCAAGAGACGATCCAAGATGGCAGCCTTGTCTTGATCTTCCTCGATGCCAAGAGGAACTGGATAAGGAAAGTGAAAGCAGGAGAGAGCTTCCACTCCAACAAGGGGATCATCAAGTTCGATGACATCATTGGACGTCCCTTTGGGATTAAGGTTCAGAGTCATTCCGCCCAGTGGTTCCAGATACACAGACCAAGTCTCACGGACATCCAGATATCACTTGGCCGGAACACACAGATCATCTATCCAAAGGACGCGGGGACAATCCTTCTTGAGGCGGGGATCGGATCTGGGAGCATCGTCGTGGAGTCGGGCACTGGGTCAGGAGCGCTCACATATGTGCTCGCGAATGCAGTGGGCTCTACGGGGCACATCTACACCTACGAGGTCCGTCAGGACATGTACGACGGGGCGAAGAAGAACCTCGAGCGGCATGCGTCGATGGATAGAATCACGATGCACTTGAAAGACGTCATGAGTGGCATTGAGGAGAAGGACGTGGATGCAGTGGTATTGGACCTCGCGACACCATGGGAGGCGGTCACGGAGGCCCATCGAGCCTTGAAAGCAAGCCACTTCCTCGCCAGCTATAGTCCCACGATTGAGCAGGTCATGAAGACATGTAAGGCTCTGGGCGAGAGCGGAGAGTGGGGTATGGTCAAGACCTTGGAGGTCTTTCAGAGGGAGATTATGGTCAGGGAGAACAAGACTAGGCCCACAACTTGGATGGTTGGACACACTGGCTACATGACATTCGCAAGAGCCATGGCAGAATCCGACACACTACCATAACCTTATATCAGTAAGTGGCGAGTTGTTACTGTCGATTGTTGTCGACGGAGCCTGGTCATATGACGTACCAGCATAAGAGAGCGCGTTGCGCAAAGGAAACGAAGGACATCCTTCAGAATATCGTCAAGCTCGGAAAGACTGAGTACGACCTCATGGAAACCACAGAAGCTGTGAAGGTCGGGAGTCCGTTTGATGATGTTGTTAAGGGTGGGTCGCTGTCTAATGTGCTGCCGGGGCAAGCACGCGCAGTCCTACTCGATGAGGACCATCAAGAGTCAGACGAAACGGAGATTCAAGTCCATGACCATGATGGCGAGGAGTTCGAAGACTACAAGCCTACGATAGAGGTCAAGCTGGACGCGCAGCAGGCGAAAGAGATCTTTGAGAAGAAGAGGAAACACAGAAACTACGCCGAGTTCCGATTCGACTATGGTCATGTCTAAGGAGAAGGGGCAACTTGACGAGAGACTCTGAAGTCTTCCAGCTAAAGGAAGAGATAATGGAACTCAGAAAGACGGTGCTTATGCTCAGACAGACCGTCAACCAGCTGAGTGCGAAGATCCAGACCACGCCCGAGCGGATACAAGTTTCCAGCGAGAGCGGTCAGTACAATGTCTTTGCAAACCAGGCCAGTATCATTGAGTACGACGTCAGCTGGCAGAGGCTGCTCACTCTCCTCGAAGACGCGAACGCAGGTCTGACTGCGACTGAGCTGGCGACAAGATGGGGGAAGTCCCGTTCGCGGACGAGTGAGGTTCTCAACAAGCTCGTTGATGACGGCCACCTAGTGAAGTTCAGAGACGGTCGTCGAATCAAGTTCAGGGCACCCGATGAGTAATACTCGAAACAGGCCGTTCTAGACGGCCAGATGTGCAGTCCCCCCAAGTATTCTTAAGTATAGGAGAGAAGGACTCAGGCAGGAGAATAACTGCCGGGGTCACCGTAATTGGCCAACGTGATAGGTCGCGCAAAGAAATCCCAACCGCAAGAAACCTCCTTTGTCGAGAGCGAGGACGTCGTGGTCCATGCCAGTAGACTCTTCGAACTAAACATAACCGCGCAAGATGCTGTGCGAGAGTTCGCCCTTCACGACATCGACGACACAGAGGGGCTTGAGAGTAAGCGAATCGCAATGCATGATGCCTTCACGCAACTGTATGATGAAATGTCGGCATTCATCGATCAGATCATGGGTGAGGACTTCGAAATCTCGTACCTCAGAGACAGGGTCGAGAGTGCTGAGGGAGAAACAAAGGACCAGCTTGTCGCCGGGCTGAAGGAACTCGAAGCCCAGTCCCAAAAGAACATGGCAGACATGTGGATGGCCCGAGTGATGTCTTGGCTCCATCAAGCAGCGGCGGCCAGTGGGCCCTTCGTCGAGGTTGAGAATGAAGAGAAACAGAAGTCGGCTTCCAAACACTTGGCTGCAGTCTATACGATGTTGGAGAAACCCTTCTCGGCCGTGCCGTCGAAGTCAGACGGTACGCAGAAGCTCAGAAGAGTAGCTCTGGGCAGCAAGGCCTACTCACTACTGACCGAGTCGTCCACCCGTGATGAGGCCGAGCTTGCAGACATCCTTGGTAGAAACAAAAGGTCAGAAGCAGAGTTCTACGACGAGTTCCTGAATGAGCTTATCGGGCAAGAGAGCACGTTCAGGCAGGCGTTCAACCCATTTGACGAACTCATCTGGCGTGACATACTCAGCTCCTTCATATTCGAGCAGGCCACGGATCTCTACAACGAAGCAATTCCCTACTTCGATAAGAGCAAGACTCCTGACAAGCAGAGAACGGCCATGATCAAATCTTGGAAGCAGAACACGGCCGGCCTGAGCGAAGTCTACCTAGCGATGACCTATAATGACATAGCTGATGCTCAGATGAGGGCAGGTAACCTTGCGGACGCATCGAAGCTGTATCAGCAGTCTTCAGAAGCCTTTGGCAGAGCAGAGAAGTGCTTCAATGAGGTGCTGGCATTACGTGCCAATGCAGGGCAATCCAAGAGTGACAAGGACCAGAAGAAGGCACAAGCCCTGTTCTGCAGAGCCGAGGCTTCAGTGCAGACCCTGTCAGACCTACTTGAGGTCAACAACAAGGAAGAGGCCATCGCCATACTTGGCGACATATTCAAGGACCTGAAGAAAGCGGAAAAGATGGCCAAGAGCCGCGAACTCACTGCTGCTATCAAGGAAAACCTGAGAATATTCTCATTCGTGGAACAGCTGCTCAGCAAGAAGATCGATGATCTCAAGAGCATAACAAGCCAGATTGATTTCGCTAAGGACTTGAGAAAGACAGGTCTGATTCAGACAGTTAGCAAGTCGCTTGACGAGGCAGGTGCGAAGCTGGCATCAGACCCCGTTGGTTCTCTCGACGCAGTTCGTGAAGGCCTCAGCAGCCTTGGCATCCTGCTGAGTCTGGAGTCGGAGGACGAGGAAGTAGGCAATCTACGGAACAGGACCTTGGCAATGCTGAACCACTTGAAATACGTCATTCAGTTCCAGTTGAGCTCACAGATTCAACACGGTGTCAAGTTCATTCTGTCTCGCATTCTTGAGAACCTTCATGCGGCAGAGGCTGCGACCTATTACAAGGTCATTGGTGAAACTCAACCAGCCGAAGAGCTCACTGACCTAGGAAAGCTCGCCCTCGCAACCGCATACGCATCCGAGGCGCAGATCTTCTCAAGGCAGTCGGAACAGTGGGCGTTCAGGGCACAGATCGCCCGAGCCAGCGCGTTCAAGAAACTAGAAGACGAGATGGCCGAGTTCGAGGATGAAGAAGGCATTGAGAACACCGTGAAGATTCATGATGACACAATCATGAGGATCAGGCAGACAGTGGCATCATTCGAGGCGGCTACAAACGAACTGAACAGTGTGAAGGGTGAGGCGATTCGGCACAAGAACAACGTCGACCAGCAAGTGAAGCAGCTTCAGGCGGTGGTGCTGAAGTTCAAAGGTGACCTGTCGAGGATCCTTGGTGCGAAGAGTGACTTTCTAGCTGAGTTCTCGTCAAAGAAGGGAGATGCCTCGAAGGCCATGGTGTACTACTCCGAGGCTACCGACAGGCTCCGAGAGGCTGTTGGCAACTATACAGTTGCTGCTCAGGTCTTCCAGCAAATGGGTGATGCTCAGGCTGCTCAGACTGTCGACAACAGGGCGAAAACCACAGATCTCGTTGCGCGGGGTGTCTGGGACAACAGACAGAAACTCGACAGTGATCAAACACCGGCCTACATGGGCGACAGCGAGCTCACTGCGCTCTATCTTGGCACTGGGGGACAGTGAAACATCCTCGTGGTAACTATGGACACTCTCGTCGTAAACACGAATTGTCGACCGCTAGTGTGATAAACTTGACACGGGAGTCTTGTCAGCCCGGAAGCGACAGAGGATTGTCTCTCTGAAACCTGTGCGTGTCTTTCTGCAACTCAGCAGTGGTGTTCTCGATGTCACCTTCTGAGTACAGATTGGCCTATGTTCAAAACATACCGGGTTTGGAGCAGCTGCTTGGGTAATCCCAGACATGAATGCCCATCTGTGACATCTCTGAGTGGAATCACACAGTGACCAACCCGTAAGTCGTGAGGATTAGTTTCATGTCTGTGTGGTCGATCCGCCCATGTTCTCGCCTTGCACTTCTGCATGGCGACCGCTATCGCGCCCATGCGTTTTCTTGCGGCCATATGCTGCAATGATAAACCATGTCAGTGGTGCCGCAAGGACCAAGATGGCCCCAACAATGGGCACAGACGTGTACGGACTCAGATTGTACACTCCGATTGCAGTCAATAGTGCGGGGCCGGCGATGATGTATAGCGACAAAGGATCTGGCGAACCTCTGTTATCGGTTGTCATTGCAAGAACGGCGAGAACCAACGGAATCCACAGGGTGAGAGGTATGAGTGGTGTGACACCTGAAATCCAGGCGTCGTACAGCTCCGGAATACATCTTATCAATGCAGTTCCACCTTCAGGAGTCCAGACCAAGGCTGATTGTAGGGCTGGGAAAAACAGGGCGCACTCAGAAACGGGCGCGTCACCCAGCCAATTATAGGAAACAGATGAGTAGAATGGTAGTGCCAAGCCCACAATGAACATGATGGTCGGTCCGTTCTGCAGCAATCGCTGTCTGGTTACTCCCTTGAAAGACGGCAACAACTCAACAACAAGGGCCAGCAGGACAACTGCTGCTGCTATCAACAAGATCAGCGTTTTCGATTCGACTGCAACGTTCCCGACCTGTACGAATGACAGATCGGTCCTCAAGATTAAGTCATTGGAGGCGGAAGAATCGACATTGAGGCCGCCACTGCCATAAACCCAGCCCAAGTATTCAATCCTAAGGGTCACCGGGAAACGAGCATACCTAGGAAAGTACAGGAAATCAGCAGTCATTGGGATTGGATCGAATCCGTAATACGCACCATCCTGGCCAAGACTAAGCTGACAGATTGGCAAATCGGCAGACCACTCAAGATGCAGTTTCACATAGGGGAGCCTAAGAATCATACGGATACCCTCATCTTCGGTCACATTCGCCGAGATAGGTTGAGTATTCGTAATCATGTGGTATGACGAACAACCCGCGACTCCCACGTAGTGTCCAACAGGCAAGAACAGGGTTTCGTTTGCTCTGGAAACCAAAACTGTGGCCCAGTTGGTACCAGAGTCAGCTCTCGTTATGTTAATTGATGGTATTCCGGATTGTAGATGCTTGAAGTAAGGATTGACAAAAAGGCCAATGCCGTCGGTACTCCTGACATCCAAGGACAACGGCTGTAGCTTAACCGAAGAAGAGACTTCGACTACAAAACCCTCTACTTTGATGCCAAGTATATCTGGAAGCACGCAATATCCGTTAATCACCCAGCTGGCTGTCTGAGCCCGCACTTCGTCAAGAGGAAGTGAATAGCTTAGAACACGAGTTTCACCTGACGACAATAGAATTGACGGCATGTACGCGGGACCGTATGAACCAGCAAACCCTCTGAGTTGAATGTACATACTCATGTTGACCCCATCTGTTACACCAGTAGCGGTCAAGTTGAATGTCAATCGCGTGACATTATACAGTGCAATGCTGAAAGGAAAATACGAGCCGGAGGACGTATCGAATGGGGTAGAGTTCACGAGCACTGTTTGGAGTCTGCCCTCTAGAGCTGAAACCTCCAACGAAACACCCGGGGTGCCCTCGATTGGTGAGCCATTCCGGATTGTCATGGTCACTCCGTATTCGGACCCCGTGGGAAACCCAAGAGGGAATGCAAAGAAACAGGCAAGCAGAACCGTAAGCGCTACTAGCCTTATCCTGCGACTAATCCTGATCTTGTATTTCCCCGGACTGATAGCTGAAGCCGCCTCTGCCTCAGGCACAGGATGCAGTCTACATGCATCAAGTAATCTTGACAGCATGTCCTTTCTTGTTTTCATTTCCACCCCAGCCGCTCCTTTATCTCTTCGAAGAGTGTAGCTGCAATGTCAGTTGGCTTCTTTCCCTCCGGAATCGACACACCCCATTCCACCGCCAGCTCCTTCAAGATGCTCTCACACTCGTTGTTCATTTCACAGTGTGCGCAGTTTCCAGAGTGGCTGTACCACACCTGAACGCCAATCTTGGGAGAATAGGTGATGTAAGTGTCTGTCTTGTATGCAGCACAATAGCCCAAAGCGAAACCATGTGCCGGGCTCATCTGAGTCAGCCTAATTCTGTTGACATAGGCAGCGTTGGACAGGAGGTTCTCGATTCTCTGTTCGGCTATTCTCTGAGACTTGGTTATGAATGGAGCAGAAACATGAAGCTCCTTCGCAATGACAGATGGTCTGGTGTTTTGTCTCCTTTTCAACCAGATTAGATTCTGCTGCTTCGTAGGGTATCGAAACGCCCAGAGCAACGCCCTCGTCTCCAGAAAGGGCCTTAACCCTTTTTGGGTTAAGTATCTACAGCTCCGCCTATAAGGTTTCCGAGAAACGCCTTCAGGTCCTGGGGCCCAACGGGAGCCAGAGAGTAGAAACCATGATTCAAGCCCGTAAGGCAAGTTTCACTATAATCTTAGCGACCAAGGCCACCCGCCTCTGCTCAAGACACGGTCAGCAACACTCAGTTCACAGCGTAGCTCTCCTGGACTGGAACGCTCACAATGCTGGTCGTGTGAAGACGCGTTACGTGGTACGGAGCAAAGGCAACACCACCGGCGTGGTAGAACTTGCTGAACCATTCTACAAAGTGGAGCCTAAGTGCGTGCATGAAGGCCAAGAGACCCTCGAGCATTCCCACGATTATTGAACCCAATACCGCCCCAACCACAGGAAGATAGGCTGGAACCAGTGTCAATGCTCCGCCGGTCTCAGTCCACACCTCAGGAGGTATAATCTCAACGCCAAGGATTGAGAGCTCGGGGAATGGAACGATGATGGTGGAGTTCAGAGAAATGAAGATGCCGCTAAGTATGATGTGTACTGTGTTGAGAGCGAAAATACGAGCATAGCTGACGGTATGGCTTATTGTACCTATGGCGTTCTCAAAGAATATGACAATGCCGTCCATTCCGCCCTTTGCAGATGAAACAGCCATCAGAATAAACGGTACGATGAATGTGAGCAGCGTGAAGACAAGTGGATTGACTGGAAGCATTGGGTAGACGCCATTGTTGCCTGTGCCATATCCGATACCAGCAATCGGGATCCAGAGGTACACTGCTCCCGTAGTGCTGAACCACTGTCCCACTGTGCTGTAACTCACGCCAAAGACCAGATTGATGAAACCAAGGTACATCCAGACGTAGGACAGAGCCACCATGGCCTCACCGTATGACTTGTGTTTCAGCTTGTTGTAGAGATTGAGCAAGATTCCTAGAGTGATGTGGATAGCGCCAATCTCAATCGAAAGCTTCAGCATGTGTGCCGAGCGAAAGGGGTTGACCTCGCCTGTGGCCAGCCTGTGGGCGAAGAGCGGCCAAATCGGCTCGATCACCGTTTCAGCTCCAAAGAAACTCCCAAAGAGCAGTCCTCCAAGCATAGCAAACAGGCCCATCATCATGAGACCGGAAGCACCTGTCTGCAGATATCCGAGGGTCGACCCCCAGTTCTGATGCTTTTTCTTTGCTCTCCATGCGATGAGACCTACCAATAGAATCAGAAAGCCCTGCCCGACATCTGCAAAGATGAAACCGAATATCAGAGGGAATGATAGGAACATCAGCTTTGTCGGATCCAAGTCGTGCTTGGATGGCACACCGTATGCCGTGACAACACCCTCGGTTGTCTTCATGAATGAGGGGTTGTCAAGGTAGGTAGGAGATTCCTCTTCGGCAAAGTCAGGGCGGTCGAACTTCACCTCGAGTGCCGAGCCCGCCCTCTCCTGCAGCAAGGTCTCGAAACGTTCCTCAGTCCCTTCGGGAATCCAGCCCCATACCTTCAGCGAGTGTTCCGTGTACGCAAAGTAGGACTTAATCTCTATACGACGACGCTCGATATCGAGGGTTTCCCAAGCGGCCATGACCTTGGGTCCCCACTCGCGAGCAACAGACTTCCTTCTGGTTTCCAGCTGCTTGAGCTCGGTTTCGAGTTCGACCATCTTCTCCTCCGCTGCACGCACTATGTCTTCCGGGAGCCCAGATGCCTTCTCGGGCACCTCAAATGGCTCGAATCCCAATGCTGAGAAGATGCGCAAGACTGCCGGCTTCTTGTCAGCTCCGACACTGACACTCGCCACTGATGTGTTCTTACGCACTGGAATCGACCTAAAAGCATAGGCACCTTCTGTGACCTCGTTCAGGCTCCACTCCAACTGGCTCACGCGATTTGCGGGCACGACGCCGGCTGTTATGAAGGTGTATTCAGTAGTGGTCAGTCTGCTGAGGTCGAGGCCTAGAGGAGCAAGTGAAACAGCAACATCTCTGATGCTTCTCTGCCGGTCCAGTTCAAGCCTGACAGTGGCAATGCTCTTCTCAATCTCGAGTGATTCAGGCTCCACCGACTTAATCACTGTGGCAACGTATTCCAACGAGTCCGAGAGACTTGTGTCATTGACATCGTCCATCATGCCTGAGTGATGCTGGACATCGAGCTTCAAGAACGAAACGAAACTGTTGCAGCGGTCCAGACCGGCGAACACAGCCTCCTCGTCCCTGGACCTTTTCAGTTCAGTCACACCGACCTGATGACGCACGTCTATGAACTCGAAGAGACCGAACTCCTCCAGCGCCATTATCACTTGTCGTTCAAGGTCTCTGTGCGCCACCACCTTGGCAATCATCATCTTCGCAGGACTCATTGTCAGATGCATCTGTGGCATCACCGCAGGAAAGGAACTTGGGTCATGGAAACGCCGGGTCGTTGCTCTTTGGACGGACCGACTTACTGTCGCGCAGTTGCCGCTGATTTAAGGTTGGTGCTTCTGGGCCGAAACGCAGACGACAAAGAAAAGCTATGCAGAAGCAAACATAGCTGGGTGGGCGTGTGAAAGCTGTCCGAATCTCCAATAGTCTTGAACTCTCTCGAATACGAACTTAAATAGCACATGACTGACTCGATGTCTGAAGCGTAGCCGCACAGACCGTCCTCAAGAAGTACTACCCCCAATGCCATTCTTGGGAGGGCAAAGACTTCTGTGTGCAACTTTGCCCAACTAACAATGAATGGTCAACCTTTATCAGGTGATTGCGTCGGGAAACCACAGCTTGTCACGGCCGGAGTGTTCCATCATGTGCGCAGCCAATGATGCGATAGACATCATACATGAAGCAGAAGAGAAAGCGACTAAGAGGATCCAAGAAGCTGGAATTGCTGTCAGACAGATGAAGGAACAGACTGAAGCAGAGGTCAAGCGGATTCTCCAAGAGGCTGAAAGTCAGACAAAGAAGACAGCTGCACTCTCCGGTTCAGACATTGCGAAACAGAAAGAAGAGATAGAACGCCGAAGTCTGAAAGACTTGGAGGCCGTCATCAACGGGATAGAGGAGTCTGCACGTAACCATCGGACAGCTGCGATCCAAGTTGTTGCCAAGATACTGCTGGGGGAGTAGTGCAATGACGGGAGTAGAGAGCATAGTCCAGATGATTGAGGCAAAGACGGCAGAAAAGATAGACCAGATGACCAAGGAAGCCGAGGAACAGAGAGAGATCCGGCTGAAGGACGCTAGACAGAAGGCGGCATCGGTTGCGGAAGATATCAGGAGCAAGGCTGAGAAGGAACTGAAATCCGAACTGGCAAAGCACGAGGCAGGCATGAAGCTGAAAGCCAAGTATCTAGTCCTCGGAACGAAAGAGAAGGCCGTAAAGGATGTCTTGGAATCAGCAGGCAAGGTCGCGAAGAAGGAGATGGAAGGAAAGAAGTGCACCGATATCCTGACGAGATTCGCTGTCGAAGGTGGCACTGCACTCGGCTCTCAGAACCTCGAAATCGTTCTTCCAGAAAAGCAGAAAGTGACTGTTGACTATGCACAAGTTGCTGCTGCGATATCAAAGAATATGGGTCAGAAGGTCACTGTGACAGTCGCCAAGGACACTGTCAGGGCATCGGGCGGCCTCATTGTCCGATCAAGCGATGGTTCGAAGTGTGTAGACAACACGTTCGAGGCACGAATGGAGAGACTGACTAGCCGGATGAGGGACGAGGCCGCTAGGGTTCTCTTCCAGAAGGAGAGCGAGTAGAACTGGACCTGACGGAGGACTCTCCCGGAAGAGCACCTCCTAGTCGCGGCCTCTCACTCATGCTCCATCAAGGTTTCAGCCCGCGATTAGCTGAGGTATGTACCCGAGTAGTAGGAAGGCAATCACCAGTCCGTAGATTGCGATTGCCTCGATGAACACCACGTAGAGTATGCTCTTACCAAAGGTCTCAGGCTTCTCCGTGATAGCTCCAAGAGATGCGGCAGCGGCTGTGCCCATGCCTAAAGCTGCACCAACGCCGGCGAGACCCACGGCAAGACCTGCACCAATCGCAATCCCGAGGATTGCCAAGCCACCTGCTTCAGTCTGTAGTGGCTCGAGTACTGGCGTCGGCGCTATGCTCAGAGCACTCAGGGCTGCAGAGCTAATCTGCAGAGCCAAGAATGAAGTCACCGTTGCAAGCAGGGCGAACCCTGCCATAAGCATAATGAAGCTAGTTGTATATCCGTAGATTGTCACTGGGTTTTGTCCTCCGTCACCATATCGTAATCATGCGTCTTATTATATCGGCTGACTCGCCTCGTTCGATCCCCACCGCAATAGACCTTATGTTCCGTATCTCGTAGAACTTCAAGGTGAAGAAACCTAGCACGGTTCCTGAGTGAAACGGAAAGGCGCTCATAAGCAGTCGGACCTGCTGGGCCAAGTAGTCCTCAACCGCCAGCTCAACATCAGCGAGGTCTTGTGTTTCGTCATAAAGCCTTGCGAGCCGTCCTGCGAGCTGTCCATACTTTGTCTTCTCAAGCTGTGAGAGGACTTCTCGCCAAGATGGCTGAATCCGTATTGACTCTGTAAGCATTTTCGACTTAGATGTGAATCGGATCAGAGACAAGTCGATAGTGCGGGAGTCTAGCTTGAGCACTAGGGCACGCAGCATTGTCAGGACGTTCCTGAGAATCACTCTGGCTTCCAAGAAACCTATGACCCTTTGTCTGTCATCAGCCGACAGTCCTTTGAGAGCCTTTGCCACGGTTCTGAGGAACCACTCCTCAAGCGCTACTTCAAGCGGGGCCGTCGAGCCTAGGTCCTCGAAAGCGGGGAGTCTAGTGAGCAATGCCACCTTGATGTCCCTAAACGGTATGGCGTCAACGAACTTCTGGACCGAGCCTGTGTCTACGAGCTGGGAGAACAGATCCACCTGTGCAGGAGAGGTGGGAACTGAGAAACGCAGTATCTCATCTCGCTCGAGCCCAACGTGAAGCCCGCGCACTATTGATTTCAGACTCTCGGCGAGAAACATGCCCGTATAGGCCTGCGTGAATTCACTGACCCTGCCCGTCAGCGATCGCGCAATACTGTAGCTGACCTGAGCAAAGTCCTTTGAGAGAACGATTGCCAGCTCATCGGGCGCCGGTGTCTTCTGAGGGGACTCCTTGTTGATTATCGGTCCGTAGTGCGTGTTTGCGAGGAGCTTCATGAACTCCTCATAGCTGGTGGACTGCAAGAACCGTTCATAGTCGCCAACTGTCAGGAACCGGGACTTAATGGCCCGGACCCGGGAGTTGACAAAACCGTACTCGCTTGCAGCCTTTATGGCCATTTGTCATGAACCGCCTTGTTCGACCCCAG
>CAZVZC010000044.1:0-15827 GCA_964631415.1 uncultured archaeon
GGTGCTGCTGTCTTTGACCTTGAGCTTTGCTTTCACAGCCACCATGAGAACGACTATGAACAGGGACATCCAGTTGATGTAGCCAGTGAAGAGCCATGGCATGTTGGCGAAAGGCAACAGTCCAAATGGCGTCAGAATTGGGGGCAGGTACAGGACTGTGAAGACGAGGAACAGCGCTATCTCTCCAATGCGAATCCAGACTGCTGGCGTTCTGGTGTAGGTTTCACCATAGAGCCCCTTGTCATACTGTGCTGCCGCGAAGTAGACGAAGTAGACGGGAGCACCAAAGCTCAGAGCGTTCACCAAGCATTGCGCTATACCGTAGACAGCACTGAACCAGAATCCACTCCATGCGCTCAACACCGCATCCCATACCTGAAGATAGCTGGGCACAAACTGTATCATGACTATCACGGGGAGCACACATAGAGCGATTGCCACAACTGCTCCGAGAAATGCTGCGGGCTTTCCTCCTCCCAGCTTGCCAATTCCAATCCTGTAGAACACATGACCTGCGACGAACAGGCCCGCGATGACTGCCAATGGGGCTGTGATTAGGGGGAGAATGAAGAACGTGAGGACGAACGCCGCATTGGTCCCATAGAACACTCGCCATCTCAATGGGACAGCTGTAGTGGTTTCGCCAGTGAGATGTACTGCATTGGCGATCCGATAACGCTCATAGTATATGATTCCTACCCACGCTGCTGAGAACACAGCAGGTGATACGAGGTAGTGGAATAGCCCGTCCAAAAGAGGGTCACCGAAAGGCGCCATTTGAAATGGCAGGACCGCTACCAGCAGGAAGAAGTACACTGGGCCGAACGCGGCAAGAGCCACAGCAACCACTCGTGTCATCATCCAATCCGGACTCACGTTTGGACCCCTGAGGTCCCAGACCTCCGAATCGGATATATGTATGCATCATCAACGTCAGACTGAAGGTTCTCGAGAATGAGCACGCAGGTTCTCAAACGCAAGCTCTCTGCTGCTGCTTTTCTGAGGAAGAGTCGGCTGATAGTGGGGCTTGATATAGCTGCGAATATGGCTCGCACGCCAGGAAACGATCCGCGCGCCGAGAAGGACAGACTGGAGAAGGAGGCGCTCAGAATTATCTCAGCCACCGCAGAGTATGCTGTGGCCTTCAAATTCAATCATCAGCTTGTCTTGCCTCTCGGGGTGTTCGACAGGATTCCCGTTTTGATTCAGAAGATTCATGACAACGGGCTCGCAGCAATAATGGATGCCAAGATAAACGACATCGGAAACACTAATGCGCAGATAGCGCGCTACTACTTCGACGCAGGTTTCGATGCGGTGATTGCCAACCCGATGGTCGGTTGGGAGGGCGGTCTCGACTCCGTCTTCGAAGTCGCGCGTAAGCAGCAACGTGGTGTCATCACTCTGTGCTATATGTCACACCCGGCAGCAAATGAAGGATATGGGCTGAACGTTGCCACGGACGAGAAGATGAAGACACACGAGCCGATGTATGCAATCTTCGCACGTCGTGCCAAGGCATGGAACGCGGATGGTGTCATTGTGGGTGCGACATACCCCGACAAGATTCGCGAGGTCAAGAAGATTCTAGGTGAGGACGTTCCCATTATCTCTCCGGGTGTCGGCGCTCAAGGAGGAAGTGCCAAAGACGCTATTGCCGCCGGTGCCTCGTATGTGATCGCGGTGAGATCCATCGTGGAGGCTCCAGACCCTGCGGCAGCGGCCAAAGCTCTTGTGACTGAGATGAGATAGAACGAGTCACGTGTTCGTTGATGTTAATACTCGGGTTGGTCTTAGCCAGCTGAAAAGTGTACACTTGTGTACATAGAGGTCGACAAAGCGGCATCATGTGCATTTCGTTGTTAGAAACGGATAAAGGAGAAGACCGGCTAACATGCCGGCCAGAGGTTCCTGCATAGACCTCACGACTCCGCTGGGGTGGCGAGTGATGACCATGTGTTTGGGAGTGAGTTGCCATGGCGAACAATGAAGGCTATGCTTTCGCGGCTTGGACTAGCTTCATTGAGGAGTCGCAGATACGAGCGCTTCTGAAATACAGGGTGAAGTACTACTTCGCCGGCGGAAAGCCGGGCATTGTCCCGACAGGTGTCTTTAGCCAGATTATGGCGGACTTGGCAGAGAAGTACAAGAAGGATCCTGCCATGGCCCTTGAGGACCTGAACTACGGTCCCACTGGGGGACAACCCTACTTCCTCAAGACCCTTGCCCGTCGCCTCTGTAACGTCAGGGGAATCCCGATTGACTGCGAGCGTCAGTGGGAACTCGTGTCTATCACGAACGGGTCTCAGCAAGCTCTGTACGCACTCCTAGACACGCTGATTGACCCTGGTGATGTCATTATCACACCCTGTCCCGCGTATCTCGGCTTTCTCGTCCCAGCTGTGAAGCTCGGCGCCCGCGTGATCACTGTCCCCACAGACCAGAACGGGATCATCCCAGAGTATTTTGACAAGGCAATCCATGTGTCTCGGATGAAGTTCGGCAAGACCCCCGACATTCTGTACGTCGTTCCCGATTCAGACAACCCGAAGGGCACGACTATCCCTATGAAGAGACGCCAGGCCCTGTTTGACTTGTGTGAGAGTCACAACATCCTCCTGATAGAGGACTCGGCTTATGCTGAGATTCAGTTCAAGAAGAATCCCAAGGCCATCAAGACCCTTGACAAGGAAAACAGGCGCGTTGCGTATTTGGGGACTACCAGCAAGGAGGCGGCCGTGCTCAGAGTTGGCTACTCAGTTCTTCCTGACACCGTGCGGGAGCAAGTGCTCAAGGACAAGGGCTACCTAGACCTATGCACATCGAGTCTTGTGCAACGCATACTTGACGAGTACTACAGGAATCACATAGATCAGGCTATGCGAGTGGCCATCCCCAAGTACAAGGAACGATGTGATGCTATGACAAAAGCGATTGACGAGTCGTTCCCAGCGGGCACAAGGAGTGACCCGACAGGTGGTTTCTTCATCTGGTGGCAGAGTGAGAAGAAGGACTTCAACAGCAGTGAGTTCATGGAGAGAGTGGCAATGCCAAACGATGTGCTGTATGTTCCTGGAGGGCCGTTCTACCCGATAACTGGATACACCTTGACGGAGGACGGCAACGACCTGAGGGCGAGTGTTGCCGAGCCGAACACCATGCGGATAGGGTTCTCTTATTCTGATCCTCAGACCATACGTGAGGGCATCGAGCGGCTTGGCCAGCTTCTGTCGAAAGAGCTAGGATAAGTCTTGACCGGCTCGTCTAGCTCGGAGATTCCTCCGAAACGGTGAAGTTCACGAACAAAGTCGCACCGTTCTTCATAGCTC
Organism: uncultured archaeon; assembly: GCA_964631415.1. Classification (GTDB taxonomy): domain Archaea; phylum Asgardarchaeota; class Thorarchaeia; order Thorarchaeales; family Thorarchaeaceae; genus OWC5. The sequence continues at coordinate 3,330 of CAZVZC010000044.1, forward strand.
CAGCGTATGCACGCTCATACGGGCCGAACAGATCGTGAAAGCCGGAGTTCACAGCCCATTCAATCCAGGACCATGCTGTTTCTTGTCCTGCCTTCTCTTCTGCGTACTCGCCGAAGGCCCAGCTGAGATAGCGCTCCAGGTCAAGCTTGAGGTTCAGAAGTCGTTTTGCTTCCTCGCCTGCCGCCTTAGGAATTGTCTCCTTGATTCTCGCGAGTTCTTGGTCCAAATCCCGTCTAGTGTCTTGGATCAGGCGCATGAGTTCCCATACTGCACCATTCAGATCTTCCGCTCTGCTCTTCCTTGCAGACCTGCCAATTCTGCCGACCAAACCAAACAGGCTTGGCGAATGAAGCACCGGGATACTACGTGTCTTCAGACTCTGTGCCAGTTGTTCATTCCACGGTGTGTTGAAGTACACACGCGGATACCGCACAAACAGTGGGAATGGGACTGACAATGCTCTTGCGGCTGGTATCACTTGCGCATAGTACGCTGTTTCTCCAATGCCTCCAATGTGTATCAGCACAGGCAGCATTGTGTCGACGATGATCTGCCTTGAATCCACACGGGGCGATATGTTCGTGGCGAAATCTTTGAGGTCTGGTCTGTCAGCCGAGGTTTCTATCTCAACATCTTGGCCGCAAGACGGGCATTTCCCTGTGATTAGTGCCTTTGACCCCTGATCCTCATACTGAAGCTCAGTCCTACTCGAATGACATGCCACATTCGTGCATTCATAGTAGAATGGTACGTACCGTGAGTCCCTTGGACTCATCCCTGGTTTGAAGCCCGCCTTTCTTGCGGCTTCTGAGGCCGCATTATGTGCCTTGAGGAATCTCATCCGGGCTGTTCGACTGAGAAGGAGCTCCATTCCCTTCACGAGCAGCTGTCTTACCGAGGGATCAGACGCTGGCACAAGCGGTATCCCGAGATCCTGTTCAATGTTGAACAGTCTCGCAAGCATCCTCAGTGCCCAGTTGCCAAGTGTGCTTGAATTCACGTAGGTGGAGCGAGTCAGGGCTAGACATTGCTCAAGCCGCTCCTCGAACATACTCCTATGCAGAGCCCCCATTGACTTGAACAGTGGTCTGTAGCCAGCTCGAATGCTGTCCTCAGTCCTCGAATACCAGTCGTATCCCGGCAGCGGCAGTTTGCTCACCGGGGAATGCTCGTATCCATCGGGGACTGGGACACTAATCAGGTTCCCGTCCTGACCCGGAACGGGCGTTCTGATGTTTGTGAGTTCAGCTTGGACCGTGTCATAGTCTGCGAGAAAGAAGACGGGTGAAAGTTCCAGACCCCTGTCGTGAGCCAGTGTGACAACACGTCTGGCTGTGGCTGCCTTGTTCAGTATGTAAGCGGGCCCACCCATCACGACGCTCTGATGAGATGCCTCCACGACTCCACCGCCCAAGCGCTCGATGGACTCCCTGATTCTAGGAGTGTAGCATCCAATCTCGCCACATACATGTGTTAGAGTCTTAGCGATGGACTCAATGCGTTCGGCACTGTGCCATGCCGCGGTTTTGTAGGCGGCGATGAGCCTTGTCGCCCTGTCGGTGATGCCGCCAATAGTCTCAACCGGGGTGTCGTAGAGATCCTTGGCCAGTTCAGTATTCTCGCCTTGCCAGACAAATGCCTGGTAGACCTCTGCAATACTGAGGTCCATACTATCAAGAACCTCCTTAGGTGGCAACTGCCTCCTCGAACACCTTCTCATACATTGGCACTATTCTCTCTGAAGAGAAACTCTCAACGACTCGTTTCCGCCCTGCCTTTGCTAGAGTCTTCCTGAGGCTGTCTTTCTCAAGAATGTCTATCACCGCTTGTGCAAACTCATCGTGCTCAAACCCCTTTGTCACTATGCCGTCGACGCCAGGACGTACGAGCTCTGGAACGCCACCGGCGGGAGTCGTGACTACTGGGACGCTACATGCCATGGCCTCAAGCAGGACCAGCGGCATGCCCTCAAGAGTGGAATTGAGGAGGAACGCGTCTGTTCCGCAGAATATCTCCTGCATGTTTGTCCTGACGCCAAGCAGATGCACGTTATTGCATAGGTTGAGTTTCTCGATTCTCCTCTCCACTTCAATGCGTTCTGGGCCATCCCCCACGATTATGAGTCGGGAGTTGGGGATCTCATTGACCACAATCCGCATTATCTCAACGAGGTCAGTCACACGTTTGACCTCCCTGAAGTTGGAGATGTGTAGTAGCACCTTCTCTTCGGGGTCGATGGTTTCAGCATCCTCTCCCCTTCTCATGCCAACACAGCCGGCTTCCACAGTCAGCCTGCAGTTGTCAAGAGGCTGAAACTGCTTTGTGTCAATGAAGTTTGGCACGACGTGTATCTCCCTCTCAATCCCGAGCCCTTCGTACGCCGTTTTCTGCAGAAACTGAGACACAGCCGTCACTGCGTTTGCCTTCTCTACTGTGAACTTCACCACCGGCTTGTAGGCCGGGTCCAGCCCGAGTGTATGCACATCTGATCCGTGAAGAGTCACGAGGTATGGCAACCCGGATATCTCTCGCGCCATGTATCCCGCCATGGCGTGCGGAATCGCGTAATGCGTATGAAGCAGGTCGAGATTCGCGTCCTTCTTCACCTTCAAGATCTTTGAAGTCAAGGCCATCGTGTACGGAGGTCCTATTGCGCTGAATAGTGGATAGTCGAACCTGTCGACAAGATCGACGTAGATTCCTCTGGGCTGTTCCCACGTGAGAGCGAAGGGCCGCTGATATGTGATGAAATGGATAGAATGTCCTCTCTGGGCGAGATGCTCACCCAGTCGAGTCGCTAGAGAACCAGAGCCTCCGACTCCAGGATAGAGGTTGACACCAATCCTCAAGGTACTTCACTCGATAGCCGCGTACTTTTCTGTCCCTTTAAGTGAACTGGTAAGCTCAACGTGAGGCCGGCCTGAGGTCTGTCCAAACGTTGATTAGACAGCTGCTCCTCGGCGAACTCATGACTGGCTCTTCCCAAGACTCCATCCTTGTAATCGTGGCGCACCCTGATGACGAATGCCTGGGTGCTGGCGGCACTATAAGGCGGCACGTCGATCAAGGTGCCGATGTGGACGTGCTTGCTCTGACGGGGAACGACACCCGAAACAAAGAGCTACGGGCAGCTTGCCGCCTATTAGGAGTCAGGGAGGTCTATACGAGCGTACGCGACGATTTCGCGATCGACTGGTCATTGGGAAAGGAGATAGTTCAGGTGATTCTGAAGAGCAGGCCATCAACAGTAATAACACACTCTGCGGATGACTACAATCGGAATCATGTTCAGTGTGCTCAACTAGTCGCGGACGCCATTGAATGGGCGTCGCATACAACAACCTTTGAAAACGCCCATCGGGTGAGAAGGATCTACGGCATGGAGATCAACAGCCTGCACTCGCAGCCTCATGTCTTGATGGACGTTTCTGAGTCCTTTGCCACCGCAGTGAGTGCCCTCAAGGAACACGAGTCACAGCTGGCAAAGGCTGACGCGTTCTACGTGAGGTTCTATGATGCGAGGACTCGTCTGCGCGGCATCCAAGCCGGTTGCGAAAGAGCAGAAGCCTTCACTCTATCGCTTCCGACACATGCAGGCCCTTTCTATACCGTGAATGCTGTCAAGACGCTCATTTAGGCAGTTTTTCGAATTACCCACTGCCCTCGGGGCCGGTGTCTGTCTTCCTTCTCCTTGCAGTCAGCAATGACTTGAGCTCACCCATGAGACCTCCGCCTCCTCCTGCGGCTGGCGCTGGAGTTGGGGCCTTGGCTACAGGTGACCTCGCAATGCCTGGAGAAGCGGCGGCGCCTGATGCTCCCATTTCGAACCCAGCTGACGGTCCTGCCGTTCTGGCGCTTGCCATCCTGCTGTCGAGTTGACTGACGCGGGAATCAAGTGCCCCCAGCTTGGTCTGGACATCAGACAAAGCAGTCTGAAGATCGGCGATCGCGGCCACAAGCTTCATGGTGACAGTGGAGACGACCGTTCCTAGTTCACGCAACTTCTCTTCACTAGGGTCTTTTAGCGCCCACTCGAAGTCTTCCATGATTCCCAATTCGTCTTTCTCTTTAGGCATGGCTCAGACCACTCTTTCAGGCCGCAATCGGACGTTTCTGCTATAAAGATTGCCCGCATATGGAGCAATGTATCACAGGCTTGGGCCTCGACTCCGCGCAGGGCACAATCGACCGCTAGTCGGCTGTGTGCTTGTTACTTTGCCATCGCCGACAGGATTGTTAGCCTGCCGTCTGAATCTCTGCTGTCACGACCGCCTTGGCCCTTCTCATAATGGTCTGGACTCTCTGGCGCGTTGGGGCTTCACATGTGATTCTGATCACTGGCTCCGTACCTGACGGTCTGACCAAGACCCAACCCTGTTTCAGCGATACGCCGAGTCCGTCAACAGTGACAACATCCACAACATTGCTGAATACTGCAGGTAGACTCTCTGTAAGAGCCGTCATGACATGCGTCTTCAAGTCGTTTCGGCAGTCGAGCTTCGTCTTGGAAAGTGGGTACTCAGGTATGGCTTGTATGATCTCGCCGAAGCTCTGTTCCTTGTGAGCAATGAGCTCCAACACTCTGCAGGCGGCCAAGAATGGTTCTGGGGCAAGATGAAACTCAGGGAAGATGAAAACACCGCACGCCTCGCCGCCAAGCAATGCTCCGGTTTCTCTCACCTTGATAGCCACCTGTATGTCACCAACAGGAGTCCTGATAGTGCGTCCTCCTGCTCTTTCCACTGTTTCATCAAGCACTCGAGAGCTGTCTACTGTGGTCACAATCGTCTTGTTGGCTGACGCCTTCAGTGCCTGAGCCGCAAGAAGAGCAATGGTTCTGTCACCCCTCACGACCTGTCCCGCTTCGGTCACGAATACGACCCTGTCAGAGTCACCATCGTGCGCCACGCCCAAGTCCGCATCCGTTTCCTTGACCATGCGCTTGAGGTCTCCAAGGTTTTCGTCGTCAGGCTCTGAAACACGACCTGGGAAATGCCCATCTGGCTGGCCATTGATCGTGATCACCTTACATCCAAGGTTTACCAGTAAGTATGGTGTCAACACACAAGCGGCTCCATTGCCAGGATCGACTACGACCTTTGCAGCCCTCTTCCTTATTGCCTCGGCATCGCACCTTGATATCACCGCTTGAATGTGTTCTGACACAAATGATTCCACGGCCTTCTCACTGCTGAGTTGGTCCCATGCTGCCACCCTGAACTTGCGCGAGTTGTAGATTCCTTCGAGAGTCGATTCTTCCTCCGGCGTGTATCCCATGCTGTTCTTGGACCAGAACTTCACACCCGTGTACTCGGGCGGATTGTGTGACGCCGTGATCATGACACCGGCATCGAACCCGTGGTTCAGCGTCGTATATGCGAGGGTGGGTGTTGGCAGCATTCCAGCCCTGGTCACTATGGTGCCTGTTGAGAGAAGACCAGCAGACAACGAATCAGCTACCATGCGGCTCGTAGTTCGAACGTCCTCAGCCAAGACAACACTTCCCCCTGTTAGATACGTGCCCAAGGTCTTGCCAAGATTCAGGGACATCTCAAGATCAAAGTCTGTTCCGTAAATTCTCCTAACTCCCGTGGTTCCGAACAGTCTTCCCATGACAGGCTCCCTGACCAGCCTCCATGAAGCATGAAAGAAAAAGCTGCCTACATATCTGCCCGCAATCGTGGCCGGCATAGGGATATATGACTACATTCACTGATGATGGAGTATCATCAGGACGTGGGTCTATGCCTTTCTTTGACTACCATGGTTCGAAGCTGCATTATGTGGACCACGACAGGCGGAAAGACAAGAGAAAAGGGCTCACTCTTGTCTTCGTGCATGGTGCCGGCTCGTCACACATCATCTGGACTCTGCAGAAACATGAGTTCTGCTCGACAAATAGGGTTGTAATGCCTGACCTGTCGGGGCATGGCGCGTCCGACCACGTTGAGGGTGAGGCGAGCATCGAGGACGGCTACACCTACGAGATTGCAGCGCTGATAGATTATCTGAGAGTAAAACGCTTTGTTTTGATAGGGCATTCCATGGGCGGAGGTGTCGTCATGTCCTATGTGCTGCATTCCGGGTTCCGCCAGCCGCGGGCCATTGCTCTTGTGAGTACCTCAGCAGACCTTGATCTTGCGAAACTGGCACCCGGTATGGCGATTGAGAGCGTGGAAACCGAACTGTTCATCTTGAAGAGCAGGTTTACTGGCGACCTGTCAGAGGCCTATGCGATTAAGCGACTGGACGAGGAGATGAGAAGGGAGAATCCCCAGATGCTGCTCCGTGACCTGAGGGCGTGTGACAAGTTCGACATCTCCAACAAGCTTGACATGGTCAAACTGCCATGTCTGGTGATTCATGGCCAGATTGACCATGTGATTGCGCCTGGCCTTGCACAGAAGCTTGTGAATGAACTCCCGCGTGCAGACATCGCCTTCGTCAGGGGGGCAGATCACATACCCATGCTCGAAGAGCCTGAAGAGTTCAACAGGCTACTAGCCAAGTACGTGCGCTGGGCAGAAGCACGCACTGCATGACAGTCACACAGAGCTTTCCTCTCTTGTCCCGCGAAATGGTTATTAGAAGCTACAAACCCCACCCTTCAAGACTATTTCCGCGGCTGTATCCGCACAGAGAACCGGGGTAAACTCAGATGAGCAGTACGTATGACCGACTGTACAAGATAGTTGTGCTAGGTGAAGGTGCTGTTGGCAAGACTGCAATCGTGACCCGATTCTCGCACGGCTTTTTCAGGACTGACTACAAGACCACGATCGGCTCTCAGTTCGCCGTCAAGAACATCGACATCAAAGCGAGCGAGGGGCAGAGGCTCACGGTCAAGCTACAGATATGGGACGTGGCTGGTCAGTCGCGTTTCCAGATCCTTCGACCGATGTACTACCGAGGTGCAAGTGGAGGAGTTCTCGTCTTCGATGTGACCCGACGTCGCACATTCATCGTGCTACAAGAGTGGCTAGATGAGCTTCATAAGGCCATAAACAAGGACATACCGCTTGTCCTTGTGGCCAACAAGACAGACCTTCCAGACCGTGTCGTGACGCCTGCAGAAGGCAGGGAGTTCGCCGACAAGCGACGAATGCCCTATGTCGAGGCTTCTGCAAAGACCGGAGAGGGAATAATCGACATATTCGAGGAGCTAGCAAAGACTCTGGTTGAGGAACGTGAGGAAGGCAGTCACTGGGAAACGCAGTGAGCGGACCGGAAGCATCTTCTTAGGTTCACCGTAGAGGCCAGACGCAAGTTGCACCATCTCCAACTGGGTCTTGAAGAATGACTAAGCCTGATGAGTACTACGCAGCAAACGTCCTGCCTCCTATTGCGTGGGCTCTTGATCTCTACTTCAAGCAGGGACTGCGTCAGAGGGAAACAGGCGTTGTCGAGGTCATCTTTCCTGCTGGAGATCACAAGGTGGCACTATCGAAGAAGGGCAATCACGAACTCGCTGTATGGCTGTCAAAGCAAGATATGCTTGTGAGGGCCCGTTGCACCTACGACAAGAGCTGCAGTTTCAACAGTGACCGAGTCGACGCGCGGGACCGAGAGGCTGTCAAGAGTCTGCCTTGGGACAAGACTGACCAGACGAGGTTCTTCAAGGCAGTTCGCGACTGGTTGCTTCGTCTGGACTTCGATTTCACCACTCTCGTCCGAGCTCTTGTCACGGTCTGCGACAGAAAGGTGGAAACACCTCTCACGACTCGGTATGGCAAGACGTTCGACAAGTTTGACGACTATAGACGCCACAAGTGGCCTGAAGATGCTACCCCTGACAACAGGCCCCGTCTCTTGGAGGAGGTCCTGTTTAGGGTCGCATTCTGGTTTCAGACCGCGGCAGACGTACGCGCTTTGAAATAGAGGGCAGGCTTCTGAACACTGATAAGGCGCCCATGTTCGACATTAGGCGTCGACAGGTTGTGATCTGGATGAACATCGGTCTGCTTGTAAACCCAATAGCCGGCATGGGCGGCCGAGTGGGACTCAAGGGGACCGACGGTGTGGTCAAGGAAGCAATCAGACGGGGAGCGAAACCAATTGCTCCGCGGCGGGCGCGCGAGTTCCTGGAGGCGCTGAAGTCGTCTAGAGTTCCTGATGTCAGTCTGACAGCCTGCCCTGGGCCAATGGGTGCAGGTGTCTGTCGGCAGGCAGGCATCAAGCATGATGTGATTGATGTGGCCATCGGAACGGAAACCGCCTCCGAAGACACAGTGCGTTGCGTGAAGGCCCTCTACAAATCGGGTATACGTTTCGTTGTCTTCGTGGGAGGGGATGGCACTGCCCGCGACATTCTTGATGCTGTCACCGAGGATGACCTTTCTGATCTGATGGTTCTAGGCGTACCATCGGGGGTGAAGATGTACAGCGGCATCTTCGTTGTGAATCCGCGGGATGCAGCCGAGGTCGTCAGGGTGATGCGCGAAGGCAACACGGGAACTACGGAGTTTGAGGTGATGGACGCTGACGAGGATGCCATCAGGCAGGACAAGTTTGTTGTGCGCCTGTATGGCTATCTCAGGGGCCCCTCAGTCCCGGCACGATTTCAGGGTTCCAAGCAGATCAGTGCGGAGACCACAGATGAGCATGAGGCACAAGAGGCCATTGCGAAGTATGTTCTCGAAACGCTTCCAAAGGGAGCGACTCTCATTCTAGGTCCTGGAACGACTGTCAAGACGCTTGCAGGGCTCCTTGGAGTGAAGAAGACCACTCTGGGTGTCGACCTGTACCAGAATGGCACCGTTCAGAATGACGTGAATGAGTCCAAGATATTGGACCTCATAGAGGAGTTCAGCAACGTGTGGATCATTGTTTCCCCAATAGGTCATCAGGGAGTCTTGTTCGGCAGAGGGAACCAGCAGATAAGCCCGAGAGTGATTGAGAGAGCAGGTAGAGATCATATACGAGTTCTATGCACGGTTTCGAAGCTTAGGGGTATCGAGGGTGAATCACTGAAGGTCGACACCGGTGACCCTTCCGTAGATCAAATGCTCAGAGGCTACATGAGAGTCATCAGTGACTATGGTGAGATACGGCTGGTGAAGGTCGAGTAGAAGCACGCAGAGTCACCCAGAGCTGCGATCGCTATCTCACTTCGTGACTTCCTGCAGGCACTCCTCGAACACTTCAAGGACCCTATCCACCTGTTCCTCCGTGATTGTGAGAGGTGGTTTGATCTTGATTACATTGCGAAGGTCATAGCCCCATGGTGAGAGGTTCGGCATGTTGTAGTCGAAAATGACCCCACGCTTCCATCCTTCCTGAATGAATGAATATGCCATCTCGACCCCTGGTTTTTTCGACTTGGGATCCTCAACAAGCTCAATACCCTTGTATAGTCCCGGACATCGAACGTCACCAATGACTGGGTATTTCTCCTGAAGTTCGAGAATTCCTTTCTTGATTTTCTCACCAAGCAGCTTGCTCCTTTGTAGGAGGTTCTTACGCTTGATGATCTCGATGTTGACAAGAGATGCCGCAAACATGACTGGATTGGAACCGAACGTCGAGTGTTCCTCAGACTCAGTGAACCCCACTATGTCACCACGTGTAAGAGTTGCACCCATCGGGACACCGCCGGCAATTGCCTTGGTCAAGCACATGACGTCCGGACGCATGTTGTGCAGGTCAGACGCACACCACTCACCTACTCTACCGAAGGCAGTCTGTGCCTCGTCGAAAATGAGCAGTGCATCTATCTGTTCACAGATCTCCTTGAGCGCCTTCAGGTATTCGGTATGTGCTTCGATATGTCCACCGGGTCCCATGATTGGCTCGACGATTATCCCTGCTACGGGACCAGTGGCGCCGTGCATGATGGTCTGTTTGACAAACTCCGCGCATACTCCTGTGCAGTCTTCTTTCTCCCTGTCATGGCCAAGGTAGCATCTGTAGCAGTATGGATAAGGGATCTTTACAAAATGCTCTCTCCCGAAGCCGAGAAAACGAGTTGCTGTAGGCATGTATGCGCTGGCACTCGTGGTCGCGAGCGAGGAACCATGGTAAGCACGCCATGCCGTGATGAATGTGTCCGCATCCTTTTTCCGCAACAGTGCTATTTTCATGGCGGCCTCAACCGATGCGCCTCCGCCCATGTTGTTGAAGCTCGCCCGAGGCATCTTGAACAGCTTCGTGATCTCGTTCAGCAGCTTCAACCTGGGAACAGTTGGGAATCCGTATCTGACATGTGAAAGACGCTGCATCTGGCGGGCCACAACGAACGCGATGTCTGGGTCACAGAAGCCGATGTTCAGAGTCCATGCCTGAGAGGTACAGTCTATGTACTCGTTACCCTTGGTGTCTTTCACGACAGCTCCACCGGGTTCACCCTCAAAGAGGATCTTGTCTTTCAGCGGTGTGAGCGAGTGCTCCTCTGCCTCTTTGGCCTCCTCGTCAGTGATATCGGATATCATGTCTTCAATCTCTTGTTCTGTAAGAGTGACAGGCTTGAGCCTCATTGTCAGTTCCTCCTAGGCAACGATTTCTCACTAGATGCTTCCTAAGTATTAACTCTGATGGACTAAGGTGCACAACATACTAGATGTGCCGAGCACGTTTCACATGGCTAGCCATGTTCCTGATGCCATCTCTTCAGAACTCGCATGGCCCTGAGAGTCACCCACTTCGATGGCTGGTTCTTCGTGTCAATGTTGCACAGCATCTTGCCATTGAAGGTGTTCTTGAGTGCCCACTTTCCGTGAGGTCCTTGAGCCTTCTCTACAAGTTCAACGGCATCGGACATCCTTTCGTCATGTGCGCCCAGCCCAGTCAGTACGTCCAGCACTTCAAGAACGTCCGATTGATAGAACAGAGGAAAACCGAAACGCTTCCATCCTGCCTTTTCCTTCCTCTCACCCTTTGGCCCACGCAGGTACTTGTACACTTGGCTAGAGAGGATAGATTCTACTTCCGCTTGGATGACACCACTGACTTCAGCAGATCGGTCTTTCTTGGGGATCATGGATAGGCCCTTCAGGGCTTTCACGGCTCCCATGTAGCAGTTGACAGGGAAGACCCTGTTTTTGTCAATGGGATATGACCGACACCGCCATCCGTAGTCCTTCGAATGGTCATTGACCAGGAACTGGATGAGTCGTTTCGTATGAGCATCCTCGAGATAGCCGAAGTGGAGTAGGTAGTAGAGTATGTTTCCATCCAGACAACACCCGTCTGTCATCGTGCTCGCCTTGCCTTTCTCGGTCTTTGGCATATGGAAGTGAAAATGACCCGAGTCGAGCTGGGAAAGGAACATGTACTCCACGCCGCGTCTTATGGCAGTAGTCGCTTCGGCCCCGAGCTCTGCGAGAATCAGCAGACTGTGCGTGCTTGCTGTGTACTTCGGCAGATACATGCTCTCCCTGTTTTCCCAGTGTCCCTCGGGCTTCTGAGCCTTGAGAATAGCCTTGACACATTCGGACTTCATGACCGCATTCTGAGCCGCGACGACTTCTGCATCAGTCCGTTTCCTTCCTCGAAGCTGCTGGAGGGCCCAGAACCGAACGCTTGGGTTTTCCTCCTCAAGAAGCCAATCGACTAACTGGTCATCGACTTTCTTTGTTGCGCTCACAGTTATTCACCTCTAGTATGGCATGGCGGTTCCCGCACGGTGGCAGGCTCAGACTACAGCTCGAACCCGGTCCTGCCGCCACCCCACGACTCCATGGCGATTCTCAGTTCCTCGTGCTCACTTGCATACTGGCTCACTGGAATGCCCTTCATCTTCGCTTCAATCGCCTGTCTGAAGGCCGTCGCACCAGCACGTGGACCCTTCGGGTGCGCATGGATTCCTCCACCAGAGCCGATCACAATGTCCGGACCCAGGTCGTCCATCACTTCCTCAACCATGCCAGGAGATATGCCGCCACTGGGCATTGGGGCTGTCTGGTCAATGTGCAGCAGGGGCATCACCATCTCATGTGCCATACCGAGGTATCTCTCCTTGAGTATTGGCGCTTTGCCATATGGTGCGGGAAAGACTGTGATATCCGCACCACAGATCCTTGGTAGCTTACCGATGACTAGGTTCGAGGCAATGCCTGTGATTGGTGACTCATAGAGCGCGCCAGCGATGTCCATATGTGCCAGTACAGGCACCTTCGTCGATGGATCTTCGCAGACAGCTTGGAATGCGGAATAGCCCACAGCGAGGAAGTTGATCATCAGCGCGTTTGCGCCCCACTCCTGTGCCTTCTCGGCATTTTCAAACAGTCGGGTTATGCTGTCTGTTATGTTTGCGGTATAGAGGGTCTTCTCGTTCTTCTCTGCATTGGCCCTGTCAGCGGCCTCCATGAACAATGGCACGCGTTCGGCCAGAGTGTTGTAGTCTGGGTTGGCTAGGAGTTCGTCGTCCTTGATTATGTCTGCTCCGCCTGCGGCGGCCTCATAGAAGAGACCCGCACCCATTTTTGCATGGGTATACACACATGGTTTGATCATGTTGTTCAAGAAGGGACGGTCTTTCACTCCAGTTAGTTTTCGCAAGCC
>CAZVZC010000045.1:0-15187 GCA_964631415.1 uncultured archaeon
CCGACCGGATTCGAAACAGGACCCCATATCTTCAATCGCTATTTGCACCCAAGTGCCTTGATTGTTTCGCTCTAAGTCACTGCATTCATCGACTTGGGTGTGCCTCTAAACGTCTTTGTTGCACTTCATGCTCCGCTATAATAATAACGAGAGCATACATTAGTTTCCAGAGACCGAGGTGTGAAAATTGTCTGAGAGAATCAGAGTCTTCCTTAGCATTGACATAGAGGATGAGCCGCTCCTGTTTCGGATTTCATACATACACAGCATGCTGGACCAAGAAGCAGCAAAACTCAAGCTTGTAGAGAAGGACAGTATTCACTTCACGCTTCGTTTCTTTGGTGCCTAGTGCACAACTTCTTAACTCGAGATTTTCTCAAGCCCTTGTGAGAGAGTCCTATTAGGCACAAACCAGTAACTGAACGGAGCATTGCCCATATATCGAATGACTATTCCAAAGGATGACTAGTATATGAGTGAGCGCCGTCGTGGCAGGAAGAAGCCTGACCAAGAAAGTAAGAGACGATGTAAGATGACTCCTGCTAAACAAATGAAACGAATCAAGGCATTGGCGCTTCTCTCTGGCGGGCTTGATAGCAGCCTTTCTGTAAGGCTGATTCTGGACCAGGGCATCGACGTCGTGGCCATGAATTTCGTGAGTCCATTTTGCCTGTGCAGAAAAGGTGGTTGTGGAGCTTCTAATATTGCAGAGCAGTTGGGAATACCGCTTAAGATAATGAGTGTTGGCGAGGAATACTTGAGAGTTGTGAGAAGACCAAAGCATGGCTATGGAAGAAACATGAATCCCTGTATCGACTGCCGAATACTCATGCTTAAGCATGCCAAGAAATATGCAAGAGAAATAGGTGCTTCATTTATCTTTACGGGTGAAGTTCTGGATCAGAGACCCATGTCTCAGCATCGTAAAGCCCTCCGGTTGATAGAAAAGGAGGCTGGTTTGGAGGGGAAGATATTGAGACCACTATCTGCGAAACTCTTGCCTGAAACCTCGGTTGAAAAAAGGGAGCTGGTCAGAAGGGAAGGATTGTTGGACATCAGCGGAAGGTCCAGAAAAAGACAAATAGGACTTGTCAAACAGTTCAACATCACCGATTATTCTTGTCCTTCAGGCGGTTGCCTGCTTACATACAGAGAATTCGCAGCCAAAGTGAAAGACCTTTTCGATCACAAGAAAAAAGTCACCCTGAGAGATATATCTCTCCTCAAAGTGGGTAGGCATTTCAGATTCGGGGAGAACAAGATAATCGTGGGAAGGAACGAAACAGAGAACGGAGCCTTGCTTCGAATGAAATCTGCGGCTGATTTTCGGTTTGAGGTACTTGGTTGCGGTAGCCCCGTTGCAATTCTTCAAGGGCGAAAATCGAGGAATGCCATCGAAAAAGCTGCCTCATTAACTGCACACTATTCAGACAGAAAGAGCAACAAGGTAGCTGTAAATTTCGGCAAGGATGATTTGAGTAGATCTGTTACCGTGTCTCTTCCCTCAGAAGCAGAAAATGCACAACTCTAACTCGTTTTTTGAAGGGTTTTCAAGAGATAAATGCAAAAACACCTGTTGCAGATGAGGAATCTGGAGGAGTAGGCCGTTCGTCACCAGTCAGTAGCGCAGCAGTGTCGCTCCGTAATATCGTGAACATCCATGCGAACAACTAAGAGCCACCAATAGAGTAGGTTTCACCATGGCTGAATTCGAAGAGGACTTTGTGCTCTCGATAGCGAGAGACGCCTATGCACATGGCGATGCGGCATTCGAGGTCGAACCAGACAGCTGCGTCCTGCTGGTCATAGATATGCAGGACGAGTTCGTCAGGCCACATTGGAGTCCCTTCTGGGTCCCGGAGGCAACGCGTATCGTTGGCAAGGTACAGAAACTGATACGAAGGTGCAGGCAGATGAACATACCGGTCATTTATACGGTGATGTCGAAGACCCATCACCGTTTCGACAGGCCCATGAGCGGCGCATTCATGCCCAACAGGTACGCTCAACTCAAGGTCGATATGTCACACTATTTCGTTGAGGGGAGAGTCTGGCACGAGCTTTCTCCTGAGGACACCGATGTTGTGATACACAAGCCTTCGTATGGTGCATTCTACGACACGCCTCTTGAGTCGATTCTGAAGAATCTGCGAAGAAACACCGTGATAATCTGCGGGACTCTCACCAACTACTGCTGCGGCACGACAGCTAGGCAAGCATACGAGAGAGGTCTCAGAGTTGTCTTTGGCAGCGATATCACTGCGACAGATGACCCTGACATGCAGGAGCCAGAGTTGAGGACACTCAGGAAGGGTTTCGCGAAGGTGATGACACTGGACGCGATCATGGCGGTGCTCTCTTAGCATCAGCCGCTCCGGCCATTTGGCATTCCAGTGCAAATGCCTCTGCTAGATTAACCACATGCTTAGGAGAAACGATGTACACTCTGCCCTTCGTAGTACTAGTCCCCTTGCCACTTCGATAGTACGGCCGCCAAGACCAGCACTTGGCCAACCCCACTTGTCACTGGAAACGGATATAGGCCACTGTCTGACTGGATTTCAGCCGGGTGACGATGATATGAGTGCAGGTTCTCCTCTTGACGAATGGCGGCTTGTCATCGGTACTTGGAAGAGCAAGGCAGAGTAAGGTCAGTTTGATGAGAAAGGCACGATCGAAGGTTTCGCGACCTTTTCGTATGAGCTTGGCGCAATGTTCATCATGGGAACGGGTGAAAACCGGTCCGAAGGTCAGTTGCTCAACAAGAGCGTCAGCGTGCTCTTCTATGACGGTCTCACAAGGAAGTTCAGACGCAAGACATTCTTCTCCTACGGGTTCGTCAACAATGAAGTAGAATACGCAAGAACCAAGAACGAGATTCGATTCGACATTGTGATGGAGCCACTACCGAAGCAGTTCGAAGGCACCAAGTGGCGTTCTTACATAAGAAGAATATCGGACACCAAAATAGCCATGGGCTTGGAAACCTCAAGAAACGGAAAGGAGTTCAGACCCTATGGCGAATCGATGCTTGAGAAACAGGAGTAGGAAGTACTAACGGATCTATCTGCCACCACGCACCCCGTAGTAGCAGAAGCTGATTCACATTGCAACGTTGCCATATGTCCTGGGAATCGAAATGTTAATGTGAATAAGACCAAACAACCTTCAGACAGGTTGGTTGCGTTGGTTGGTCGCATCGGGATGTCCTATGGGGAGTGGGTTCCCCTTCTTGTAGCTTTCATCATTCTGGGTTCTCTGCCTCTTTGCTTGGGGACTCCAAGTGCGGCGTGCAGTGGTCCGATTGTCTTGCCGAATGAAGGAGTCCTCTCGCCAAGAGCCGAGTCGGTGGGGAACACTGAACTTGCGGCGGTATCGTCACCTGTGTTGACAGGTGATCCTTGGTGGAACAAGACCTACACTTCTGGCGACAGCAGCTATGGTCGAGTCGTGATTCCGCTGGACGATGGAGGGTATGCACTGTTTGGAGATATTTACACCGACGAGAACAGTCACGAGTTCGGAATGGTCCGTGTCAATGCCACTGGACAGGCTATCGTCAATGTGCAGTATGGCGGCTCCGACCCAGATTACCTGCATGATGCCATTGAGGTGAGCGCCGGCGGTTTCATAATGGTTGGTGACACATTCAGTTATGGGGCGGGCATGTACGACATCTGGGTTATTCGAGTCGATGAGAATGGCAATCACATGTGGAACAGGACCTTCGGCTCGGCAGTGTATGAATGGGGACGTGCGGTTGTGGAATCTAGTACGGGAGGATTCCTTGTTCTGGGTCAGACTGAGCCCTCCTTGGGGAGCTATGACGTGAAGCCCATGCTGATTCGTCTTGACGAAATGGGTGCCCCCGTCTGGTCAAAGACCTACAATACCGCCCTCGATTCCTATGTCTATGTCACTGACCTCGTTGAGTGTAATGACGGCGGATATGCCTTTGTTGGTCGGATACTATTCGACGGCTGGCTCTTTAGAGTTGACTCCTTGGGTAACCAACTTTGGAACTGCACATATGGGACCGCTGACGGTGACTGGCTGACAGCAATCATGAAGTTGAACGATAGTGGATTCGTTCTGGCCGGAATGACATATGGGGAAGGTAGTGGAAGCACTGACATATGGATGATCTGGACTGACGATGGCGGGAACCTCACTGACAATAAGGTGTACGGCGGACCAACAATGGAGCAATGTGGGCACGCGATCCAGCTCAAGAATGGCGGTTTCGTCGTGACTGGGAGTTACAGATACCCCGGGTTGGGTGGGTATTACGGCATCCTATTCATGCGAATTGACTCGAGTGGTGAACTACTCCTGAACCGACATTACGGGCAATCACCAGTCGACCCGTATCAGGATTGTGGAATTGCAGAAGTGGATCACGGAGGGGTGGCCATATGCGCAGTTGGGTACAACTCGACACTGAAGATTCATCTCCGACTCCTGGTCATACCGGAAGTCATGTGGCTCGAAGAACCAAGCGACATTGCTGTCGACATATCCAGCTCACTGAACTACAGTATGTCTGCTGATTCAGCCGCAGGGATAAGCGAGTGGATACTGAACGACTCTTCTCGATTCTCCATCAGTGGTGCAGGATTCATCACAAACTCAACACCACTTGGCGTCGGAATGTTCCCACTTGAAGTCACAGCCAAAGACAGTCTTGGAAACTCAATCAGTGCTGAGTTTTCAATAGAAGTCTATGATCATAGTCCACCTCTGTTGGCAGAAGAGCCTCCTGACCAGCTGCTGGAGCTGGGCGATGAATTCGTCTACGGCCTGAATGCCACGGATCCATCTGGACCATTGGAATGGTCTTGCAGCGACGAAGCAAGCTTCACCGTGGACAGTGGAGGGATTGTCCGCAGCATTGGCACTCTATCTGTTGGCCCACATTCGGCTACGGTTTCGGTTCAGGATGCGTACGGCAACACGGCTTCAATAACCATCGTCGTGATAGTCCAGGACACAACGGCACCGACATGGGTGATTGCACCGGCAAACCAGTTTGTGCTCTTGGGAGAACCTGTTGAATACCAACTTGCTGCGACAGACCTCTCGGGTGTCATGAGTTGGAGAGTCGATGATGTGGCCAATTTCACAATCAGTGAAACGGGCCTACTGACAAGCGTAGGGGTCCTGGATGCGGGCAGCTATCCTCTTCAAGTCACTGTGGAAGACTCCTACGGCAACGAAGCAGTTTCCTCTTTCACGGTGTATGTGTTGGGACCCTCGGGCTCTACGACGACGCTAGCACCAGTTGACTGGGGTACGTTACTGACCGTGGGCGGCGTTGGGTTTGGCGCAGGCGCCATCATCATATCGGTGGTCTATCTCGGTCCGAGGTCGCGGCGAAAGGACGAATGAAACGAGCCCCCGTTCAGTCCACATCGGGGCGATAGCTTATTCTGTCTGCAGTGCCGTTCCCGGAACCTCGAGCTGAACCGGCGAACCGAGAAGAAATCTCTCGGTCCCGAGAAACGGAGTAAGAGATCATTGCCAAGAGTAGTGCACTTCGAATTCGTTGCAGACAACCCTGAGAGAGCAAAGAAGTTCTACCAGGGTGTGTTTGGCTGGAAGATTGAGAAATGGAAAGGCCCCATGGAGTACTGGCTCGTGACAACAGGTGACAAGGCCAAACCAGGGATAGATGGTGGTTTCGGCAAGAGGACGAGCCCACAGGACACGGTCATCAACACGATAGACGTGCCTGACGTAGACAAGTACGTCAAACTGGTGGAGAAGAACGGAGGTAGCATCGTGCAGCCCAAGCACGCTATTCCGGGCGTGGGCTGGCTGGTCTACTTCAAGGACCCCGAGGGCAATATGTGGGGCATGATGCAGGATGACCCCTCTGCCAAGTAGTTGCACTGAGGTCGATAGTCCCAGACTGCAGTCAATATAGTATGAGCTTGGAGTCCCGAATCTTCGACGTTGAGGGCAACGACCTCTGACACGTTGTCGCGTTCTCCGCGTACTACAGCTATTGCCAGAGAGGATTAGACCCTTGAAGGCTCTGCCGGGATCATTGGGGGTGCTATCTCAGTTTCACTTGGCATTCGTCCTGTACCTAAGAACAGCCAAGTGATGCAACAGGGTGTTTTCTCGAAGTTCGTCTGCCATGGAGGCACTGCGGGCAGTCCAGCGAGCGGGAGCCACTCGAACGATGAGCATTTATGGGTATGGCCTTATTATTCGATGAAGTGACCTGTCAACTCGGGCATGAGGTATGGCCAGACAATGAGAATCGATTACGACCCCGTTGCAGATGCGGTCTACTTTCACTTCAGGAGCTCTGCAGTTTCTGAAAGCATAGAGTTGCGAGAAGGAGTGATAGTCGACTACGATACCGAAGGTAGCGTTTGCGGAATCGAAATCCTGTCTTACTCAAAACGCGGCATCGATCTGAATCGTCTGATAACACTCCGGGAAGAGGAGATTGTGGCTGAGGTCGCTGCCGTTTGATCGTTTTCACAAGACATGCCCTGGAGCGGATGAAACAGAGAGGAATCACTCAGAAGGAAGTAGAAGAAGCGTTGCTGGATACCTCCGCCAGTGAGCCTGCGAACGATAGTGAAACAATCGTTGCACAAAGCCTACTTTGCGGGCGTATTCTGCGCGTTCACTTCAGGATTGTCGATGGCGACCGGCTGGTCGTGACTGCCTATTGGACATCGAAGGTCAGGAAATACAAGAGATAGAGCGCAGGTCATTGGTTACTCTGTGACTGCGTTCGAAACCTCAGGTTAATCCGCTTGCCCGGCCTTCGCACTTCGTCAATCTTGGTTCAGATACAGTGATTGCTGGGTTCTCTCAGCCGGCAGGAGCATATGCAACAATCCAACTACTTCTGTCATCACAAGTTCCCATGGTCATGTTGGATTGACATGGGTCATGCGGTTGCCGGCTCCACTATGCTGACTTCAGGTGCCGAATGCATTGCGCTCTCTATTCTGTGAATTCTCCTGACAACCAGTATCTCAGTCTGTCCCAGTGGCGCAACCTCCAGGTCTACTCGATCACCTACGTCAAAAGATTCACAGTCTGTGTAGGCATCAATCTTGACCTGCACTAGCCTTCCGTCATCCGCTTCCACCGTGACGAACCCGTACGTAATCTCCCCACTGCCGAAGTGGGCAAGCTGAGTGGACATCACAACTCCTGTCATTGTTCTGTTCATCTGTTACCACCTGTAATGCACTATAGTAAACCTACGGTTATAACCCCTCTCATCGCGGATGTGGGAAGAATCCAGTTCGCAACCTCCTCAGAAGCCCCACGCAGTAGTTTTTCACCAAACGTCTGCAGAGATCTCTGCACCTACCTCCTCCTGAAGTAGATGACCACAAGGAGCACGACGCTGTCTGCAGCGCCGTCGCCACTGCGGTGAACAGTTCTCTGTAGCCGTGGTACATTCGTTCTGTTTTCCGTGCTCTTGATCATCTAGATTGGACGTGCATAAGCACCGCAGCCTTGGGCCACACAGGCGGGCCTGTTTCAGTTCCAGAAACTGACATCATCAATGGAACGATGCAGTTTTACAAATGCCGCTGGTAGGTCGAGGTCGAATCGGTGCGGCTTCTGCGGTGAACTGCATGAACTTCACTGCGCTGCCCTTTGCATGCCAGCGACAATCGTCCGGGCTGACAGGAAGGATAGAAGCGACGTGGTAATGGACTTCTGCTTCGAGCCAGCAGATGGCTGGAAGCGGGAGCGGCAGTGATTGGCGCAGACCAAGTGGCGCTGCGAGATGCGTTTGTTTGTGAAGATTCATCATCTCCCAAGAGTGAAAAGGAGGTTCTGCTAACCATCAGGCGCTCGTCAACACTCTTGCTGTGAAGACACGCTTAATTCGGGAGCAATCAATGGATGAAGCAACAGGTAACGGTTCTGTTTGTTATTATTGTGATGATAATGTCTCCTCTGTATGTGGTTTCCTCGATTGTGCCGCACGGCGTTTCTATCTCCATGGACTCGCAGATGAGTCCTGAATGAATTCCGGAATCAGAAGGTCTAGGTCCACAGAATAAGCCTGATTCTAGAGGTGACTTGGAACTCGATATGATGGCGTTTGCGCCCACGTCATCTCAAGAAGACGGCCTATACTTCGTCTGTCGAAGAGGTGTGAGTGCTGTCGCCTATTTCGGAATCTCTGTCGTGCACTATGTAGTCGATGATATTCTCTTCACTTTGGAGTTCCCAGGCAGCAGTCTGGTCGCCCCGGAGGGTGAAACGCCCACTGGGTCTGTGACGAACTACTTCTATGGCTCTGAGAGCAGTCAGTGGAAGACCGGTCTCAGGGACTGCGCTGCGCTAAGGTACAATGAGATCTATCCGGGCATAGATCTTGTCTACAGACTGCAGGACTCGGGGCTCAAGTAGGAGTTCGTCGTGTCCCCCAATGCTGACCCTGAGCCCATCAGATTGAGATACTCGGATGCAAACCACATCAATGTGGGGGATGATTGGATAGGTGTGATTAGGGACGGCCAACAGATACTTGATACCCAGTTGACCGTGTTCCAAGGTACGACTGTGCACACTGAGATAGACTGTGTTTTCTCCGTTGATGCGAGTGATACGATCAGATTCACGCTAGGGGAATATGACCACTCTCAGGTACTTGTGATCGACCCGACCATTATTGCATATTCAACCCTTCTCGGAGGGACAGATTACGACCACAGTTATGATATCAAAGCAGAGTATGGATATATCTACATAACCGGGAAGACAGTTTCTTCCGATTTTCCGACAGTAAATGCATACAACTCCACATTTGGCACCAACTATGATTGCTTCATCACAAAACTTGCACCTGACGGTCAGTCACTTGTCTACAGTACCTTCCTGGGGGGTAATGGCTCAGACTGTGGGACTGCACTGTCAGTTTGGCATGGTTTCATCTGGCTCACTGGATATACAGAGTCGCCTGACTTCCCAACAATCAACGGATATTATATGGCATACAACGGAAACCGGGACTGCTTTGTGGCATTCCTTCACTGTGATGGACAGTCACTCGTCTGGAGCACTTTCGTAGGAGGTTCGGGTGAGGACTCCAGCAGCGGAATAGGATGCTGGCTTGGACACTGCTTTATAGCAGGACAAACGAGCTCTTCAGACTTTCCGACATCAACCTTGGCACTTGACACTACCTTGAACGGCACCATCGACTGCTTCGTCACGTGTGTACATAGTGAGGGCACGAGCCTTGCCTATAGCACCTATCTTGGAGGAATAGGTGATGACTGGGGAGAAGATATCAGCGTGGATCAGTACTATGCCTACGTCACTGGATTCACTGAGTCATCAGACTTTCTAACTGTCAACGCCTACGATTCGACATTCAACGGACCATCTGACTGCTTTGTTGCCAAGGTTTCCACAGCTGGCGAGCTTCTGGTCTTTAGTACCTTCCTCGGAGGTGCAAGCGGCGACAGCGGTCATGGGATTGCAGCATATAACGGTCATGCCTACGTGACAGGAGCTACGCAGTCATCTGATTTTCCCACGGTCAACGCTTATGACTCGTCATACAATGGCGGCAATGATGGCTTTGTGACTAAGTTTGCACCTGATGGTCAGTCACTTGTCTATAGCACACTCATTGGAGGAAATACCACTGACGTCGGTTGGGACATTGCAGTAGAGAACCACTATGCCTACATCACTGGTCACACCGAGTCCCCCGATTATCCGCTGTTAGATCCATATGATTCGACGCTGCACGGTTTCTCTGACTGCTTTGTCACCGGACTCGCTACTGATGGTCGATCGCTTGTCTATAGCACATATGTCGGAGGTATGGATATGGAGACCAGCTATGGCATCGCACTGGAGCATGGCTCCATTTACATCACAGGGAAAAAAGCCTCCCCGGACTATCCAACGTTTCTTGCATGGGATTCGACATGGAATGGCGGTTACGACTGCTTCGTATCAATACTCTCTGTTAAGAGCGACTCAGATGGTCTCTCAGACTGGGAGGAGTATGGCTATGGCACTGACCCCTTCTGTATCGACTCAGACATCGACAACTTCATAGATACGTATGAAGTCCTATACGGATCAGACCCATTGGACCCGATGTCCTATCCTGCCATGCCGTAGGCATGGTACGATGCGATCTATGAAGACTTGGATGGCAATGTGACTCTCATTCAGAACCTCATTCTGTGGTGCAATGGGAATGCCACGCGCTTGCATACGGTCATGCAGCAGCTGGATGCAAATGCGACCTTGCTCCAGCAGGTGATTGGTTGGCTTGACGGCAATCATACTGCGATTGAGAACCTATTCACTCACCTTGACGGCAATGCAACACAGCTCATGCTGACTGTGAACGCTCTAGATGCAAACTCCACACTGATACAGAACCTGCTCACGTGGTCAGCTGGGAATGCTACACTATTGCAGAATGTCATTGAGCAGGTAAGTACTATGGAACCAACTGATCTTAGTCAGGTCATCGCATGGCTCGACGGGAATCACACCGCGATCCAGACCCTGTTCACCTATGTCGCAGGCAATGCGAGCTTGCTCCTCAATGTTGTCTATCAGCTGGGTGAGAATGCAACCAGACTAGAGCTCATCGCTGCACTAGCGAACCAGAACACGGCATGGCTGCAGGCGCTGAACGCCTCGGTGATTGGTGACATCAATGAGATACGAGCCATACTCAATGAGCTTGGAGTGACTGTCGGCGACACTGACTACGATGGACTTGACGACCTCGATGAGATGGCCTATGGGACAGATATCCAGTGCATCGATACGGATTGTGACAACCTGAACGATGCCTATGAGGTCAAGATTGGCACAGACCCAACGGATGATGACAGCGACAACGATACCTACTACGACGGTGCCGAGGTGTTGGCAGGGACCGACCCTCTTGACGATCAGGAGTATCCGGGAAGTGGAGGCACCACCACGCCGCTGCCAACCACCGACCAACCAACAGGTCTAGTTGCAATCATCCTGATAGGAGTCGGAGGCTGTGCTGGCCTGGTCGTTGTGTTGCTTGTCTTGAAGAGACGGACGGTTTCTAGCGGGTCCTCTTGAACAAGTTAAGGCAGGGCAGAGGGCGTCATGCCTTCCCGCACCTGCCCGGGTTCCGGCGAGCCGCAGCAGACTTGCCATCGACCCTCAGTTTTGGGAGCTGTCAACTGGGCCCGTGCATATACCATGACACGTTGGTTGTTGACCGAATAAGGAGAATGGGCTCTGGCGTCAAGGCCGCTCGAACACTGATTGGTCAATGCATTCTTTCTGAGGTATTGTTGCCACTTGAGTCCTTACTTCAGTTCGTCGATCTTCGCCGCCATGATGAAGTCATTGTCGAAGAGTCCTTTGATAGCATGCGTCCAGAGTGTGAGTGTGACCTTGTTCCACTCGATAAGGATGTCTGGATGATGCCCCTGCTCCTCGGCGATGTCTGCCACGCGATTGACGAATGCCACTGCCGTTTTGAAGCCTTTGAACTTGAAAGACTTCTGGATCTTGTCAATCCCCTCTTGTTTGATTCTTGTCCAGCTGGGTACGGCTGGCATCATCTCGTTAATTCTTGAATCTGTCAGTGGCGGCGTTCCGCCACGGCAGGGCACACATTTGAGAGAGGCAAGCTGCTTCCTGTCCTGAGGCATGATTGAGATTCCCACCAATAATTGTTCTTTACCTGGACTCCTTGGGTCGGCTTATGATTTTTCGCCAAGGGACGTCTGAATCCGCCCAGTCGTAACTCCGTCGCAGTCATCGCAATAGAACAGAATAATGCTGCTTGGACTTGTCACTTGCGCCGCTGATTTCCATCTTACCCAGATTTGCAGGAGGCCTGCCAAGGAGCGCTTCACTGAGGCGCAAAGGTGCCACGGATTCTCATCATTTCTTGTTCGGCCTCACGCCTCCCTTGCCAATACACCTGTACTCGAAGCCCTTATCCTCGATACTCTTCCTGTCGAGAGCGTTCCTGCCATCAACAATAGAGGGCGTCCGCATGACCTTCTTGAGCAAGTCAAGGTCCAAGGTGGAGTACATCCGGTGCTTTGTTACAAGAACAAGGCAGTCGGAGCCCGTTGCCGCCTCGACAAGGTCGCGCATGATCTCATGCTTGCTGAACTCCCAGTCGCGGACATAGGGATCGTGCAGCCGCACCGTAGCGCCCTTCTTCGTAAGAGCTGAGAGCAGTGTCGCTGCAGGTGTGTTTCGAGTGTCGTCAGAGTCCTCCAGATATGCGATGCCAAGAATGGTGACAATCGACTCCTGGATTCTTCTGCCCCTTGTTTCCAAGACGTTCTCAACAAGCTCTGCCATGTGAATCGGCATGTGATTGTTGATCCTTCTGGCCAATGAGATGAACTCGGGCTCAACTCTAGTTGAGCCGTATTCTCGGACTCCGTACCTGAGAAGCCAGGTGTCCTTCGGCAGGCAGTGCCCGCCAACACCGGCGCCAGGTATGTGCATATGCCGGCTATCCAGTTCATTCACGAGGGCCCTGACTTCGTACACGTCCACTCCAAGACTCTCACAGACAAGGGCCATCTCGTTAGCGAATGCGATGTTGACATCCCGGTAGGCGTTCTCGACAGTCTTGGCCAGTTCTGCCGTAATCGCGCTAGTTGTCCGCAGCGGTGCCTTCACAATCTTCGAGTACATCTCCCTTGCCCGTTCTGCAGCCTTGGGTGTCACACCTCCGACCACACGAGGCAGGTTCACAATGTTGTTTATCAGCTTGCCCGGCATCACGCGCTCATACGAGAAGGTCAATTCAAAGTCGCTCCCACACTTGTAGCCCGATTCATGTTCTATGATGGGTTTGACTAAGTTCTCGGTGGTTCCTGGGGCGACAGTCGACTCCACAATGACCAGCGCGCCCTTCTTCATTCTCTCTCCGATGTCGGCACTGACTTCCTTCAGCGACTCGTACTGAGGTACGTGTGACTTGTCTGTCGGCGTCTGGACATCAACAAGGATGGTATCAGCAGTTCGAAGCACATCCTTGTCGTCAGTCACTCTGAAAGTGCCCTTCTTGACCACCCTTGACAGCAGTTCGCTGAGGCCCGGCTCATTTCCCTCGAAGGGCGATTCACCTGCGTTGAGCCTATCGATCTTCCACCCCGACCTCTTCGACCGTCTCTGTAATCCAGTCACATCAAAGCCATCGACGTCTGCCAGAAGAGCGGCGATTGGGATGCCCACGTATCCCATGCCAATCACGACGACTCTTTTCACCATTCGATGTTCCTTCTATGCTCGAGCTCTTGGCGCTGAATTCAGGAGAAAAACATTGTTCTTGGAGTGCGCGTCATGTTCTCACTGAACGTGCTGGTTGCAGCCGCAACAGGTTGGAGGCCTCCCAGTATCATCAGGGTAGCTGTAATGGCTGGCATGGCGAGTTCTGTCCAATTACTGTGAGTGAAGCAATTCGTACAGCCAGACAACACAGTCGAATCCCTAGAGTCTTGGTTCGAGCGAGGGCCAGACACTGGGCGCGGGGATGCGGAATCGAAAGCCACGCTGACTCCCAGCAGCCAAACCTATCTTTCCCGGAGCATGGCATCTGCTCATTTCAAAGCATGATACAAGCATGCTGGCTATGATTCCAGCTTCGACCAAGCGAAGTATGTTACTATGACTACCAAGCCAATCGCAGCACCCACAACTATGCTAGGGTATACCACTTGAATCAGGAGCGAGTCAGGCACGTTCGGATTGTGGCCACTGAGATACTCTTGGAGGTTGGTCAGCCCATCACCATCAGGATCGAGTGACGAGTCGTCGACCAATGGATTGAGGCCGTGGTCAGTTTCCCACCCATCAAGCATTTCGTCTGAATCGGTATCATTGTTCATCGGGTGTGTGCCATTCCCGTACTCAAAGAGGTTGACTAGGCCGTCATGGTCAGGATCCTCATGACCATCGTTTCGCCCCGGATTCAGGTAGTGTTCGACCTCCCAACCGTCAGGCATCCCGTCAAAGTCGCTGTCACTCAACCTAGGGTTTGTATGGTAAGTGTTCTGTTCGTCGCCGTCGTCCAGCCCGTCTCCATCCCCGTCAGGATTGAACCGGTCAAGGCCCAGACGCATCTCTTCTGCATTGGTGAGACCGTCATTATCACTATCAACGTGGAACGCGTTGAACCAAGGCTCCTGACTATCTGGGATGCCGTTTCCTTCGAGGTCGGTTTCGTAGGCAATCTCGACTTCGATTGAAACTGGACTCCCCCCTGTATTATTGATGAGGAGTCTGTGTAGGCCGAGGTCTTGTGTGTTGAAGGCCAGAACTCCTGTTCTGTTGGCGACAGATGCAATCGTACTGTTCGTCGCAATCATTGAGCCAAGAGGATCCAGCGCAGTGAACAGTAGTCCATTTCCGCCTGACCATGACGCCCTTGTGACCACCTCTGTGGGAAGTGTCATTTCTAGAAGGTACTCACGGGTTTCGCCGGGCGAAAGCGTTGTCGAAAACCTTGACTGGGAGATCTGACCTTGTGTTCGGCTCATAGTAAACGCGATACTGGCGCCAATGCTCGCCACGGTTAGTGCGGCCACGGTGTAATTGTAGAGAGGATTGTCCCACGTGTCACTGCTGGTATGGTAGGCGTCGTCGTAAGCAGTGCCACTCTCATGGGCGAATATGTTCCTCTTGTACCCTCTTTGGACGAAGGGATAGTGGTCAGATTGCCCCCAGTATGGGAACGAGTTGGAAGGCACCGGCCTGATGATTGAGTTCCCGAAGTTGTTGCTCATGCACCTTGTCAACTCTGCCCAGTATCTCGCATCTTGAAATATCGTCCCCGGGCTCGCCTGATAGACCAACCATGCTCTCTGGTCAGGCGGTGCATATGGGTTCTCAACCAGGAGCATGTCCACATTGAAGTACACGAGGATGTCGGTTTCATTCTCCATGAACATCGCCGCCACCTCTTCGCTCCCATGCAGGCCGCTCTCTTCATCGTTCCACATGCAGAAGTAGATGTCGAGGGGCCATTCGTACTGTGAGAGCACGCGAGCGAGTTCGAGGGCCGTCGCCACGCCTGTTGCGTCATCATTTGCCCCTGGAGATACTCCGACACTATCCAGATGTCCGCCAATCATAATGGAGGGGCCATCGTGTCCAAGACTGCCGGGCAACTTGCCAACTACGGAGTCAAAGGCGCCAAGAA
>CAZVZC010000046.1:0-15151 GCA_964631415.1 uncultured archaeon
TGAGTCTGGCTTCAATTGAACCCACACGTCCTGATTCAGCTGGCCCCTTGATTTTTATTTTGTTGTCAGATGATGGAGCCGCCTTAATTAGGGGGGCTGGTCAGTCCAGCTCAAAGCATTCATGGGTGATATCCTAGATGCGATATATCATTCTCAGTTGGCAGGACGTCTACAACCTGACGCTCCAGCTCTCTGAACGTATTGTTGAGAGCGGTTTCAAGCCGAACGTGATAGTCGGCATTGCCAGGGGCGGCTGGATTCCGGCAAGAATTCTGTCCGACGTGCTTTACACAAGTGCAATGTTCAATGTGCGCATCGAGTACTACAGTGAGATTGGCATAAAGGGTCCGGAGCCCAAGGTCACCCAGCCACTGTCTGTCCCAATAGACGGCAAGAAGGTCCTGCTGGTTGACGAGATCGCAGACACAGGTGAGAGTCTAGTCCATGGAATTGACTACATAAAGAAACTCGGAGCCGGTGAGGTTCGTTCTGCTGTTCTGCAACTCAAACCCGCATGTAAGATCACGCCTGACTACTACGTACAGAAAGTGGATGCTTGGACGGTCTATCCTTGGGAGAACAGGGAATCTATCATTTCTCTAGTGAAGAAGTTCAAGTCCGAAGATGCATCAATGGACATGAAACGCATCCGGGAGAAGCTCGTGTTCGAGGTCGGCTTTGATCCAACTGTGACTGACTACTTCATCAAGCGACTGTAGCCGCTTGGACGCACTTGGGGCTAGACATATGCTGCTAGAGAAGCTGATGCGGGGGGACTCCTCCCTCGATGTGGGGATAGCACATCTGAAGAACAGCAAACACCTAGGCAAGACCGCCCTAGTCGGCCTTGCCTCACAGACACGTCCGCACATCTTCGCAGTCCAGTTTCTCAACCCAACGCTCATTGTGTGTGCGCTCCATGTTCTCTCTGCCGCGCAGAATGCCACGAATTCGTGGTTTGGGGGCTATGCAGTTTCAAGAGGATTGGACATTGAGATAGCCATCTATGTTTCTGGACAGAGGCAGATTGGTCCTGCGCTTGACGCCGTGGGGGTCCACGACGGAATGTCCTCTCTTGCTCTCGTAGTGATTGGAGAAAGCCCGGAGGTCGTCCAAGAAGTGGTACGCAGCATCGCACGACAAACAGGTACTGAGATTGACCCTCCTTTCGTTCTCGATGAGGAGCGGTGTCGCATTATCATGCAGCATTTCAGTGTCGGCGAGGTTGAACTGCGGGCGATAAGCGAGTCAGACGACCCAAAGGCAGTCTATTCAGCGCTCTGCAGATGTGTTGCCAGCCGGGTTTCGATGGTCGCGATTGACACATGAGTCCGGGTTTCCATGCAGGAGGTTAGTCAGTGCTTACAGCCCTGCAAAGTCGCTATTGACAGGATGTCTTTCTCGGGCACGAGTATAGAAACTCCTGTCAGGTCACCAATTATCTCAATCCACACGGTCTTGTCAGGGTTCTTTAGGTCTACCCTCTGCGAAATCAGACCTGCTACACTCCGCACCACCTTCATGCTGTCAAGGGCAGTACGTCGGTGTCTGACTGTCACTCTGAACGATTCACTCTCGCCCATCTTGTTCTTCAGTTTCTCGGTTGCAGCCATGATATCACCAATGGTTGATGGCACACAGCATTCGACAGGCGTGAATCTTATGCTAAACCTGAATTGATAGGGGTTCTCGAGGGCGAAGCTGGACAGGCGGTGAACAACAAGGAACGGGTCGATTGTGGTGGAGCACGTGAGAAGGCCCGATGCAGGTGCGCCAGTTGCGACAAGCCCCTGGTCATCGAGCAGGTCTCCCACGAAGTACTGCACTTCGGACCTCGCCGCGTGCTCCCGTTCACGTGGACACCCCACAAGTAGGTTGAACCTCTGCAGTCACAATCCCTCACATGTCTGCGTACACGATTCGCTTGGTCCAGAAACGCACAGCATCTGCATCAACCTTCAGGATTTCGTTCAACCGCTCAACCGTGATGTCTCCCTCTCGGTACACCTTGATGTTGCCAGGCGCACCGGGCTCCACTCCTACTATTGTCGAGTTCAGTCTGCTTTTTGACGGGCCTCCGTCGATGTATAGGTCTACAGAGCTGCCGAGCTCTTCCATTGCCACGCTGACATCGAATGGGCTAGGCCCACCGTGGAGGTTCGCGCTCGTTCCAACGATTGGCCCTTTGACCTCCTTGGCGATAGCCCTTGGAACAGGGTGATCTGGAACTCTGACTGCTATAGAGTTTCTTTTCCCGGAAACCTTCGCAAGGACTGGGTGGCTTGCAGTGACAATGAGTGTGAGTGCGCCGGGCCAGAATAGCCTGACCAGGATTCTTTCGAGGTCACCGAAGTCGTGATAGGTTTCGACTTGATTATAGTCTGCAA
Source organism: uncultured archaeon (assembly GCA_964631415.1). GTDB lineage: Archaea > Asgardarchaeota > Thorarchaeia > Thorarchaeales > Thorarchaeaceae > OWC5. The sequence continues at coordinate 2,388 of CAZVZC010000046.1, forward strand.
ACAACAGCGGCACACCTAGGCCTGGATCCCGTTTCTTTGCGGCAATGAGTCTGGTCATGGCATCCTCTTGTGTCGGATCACAGGCCAGCCCATAGCTGGTGTCTGTGGGATAGACGACGAGCCCTCCGGACTTGATGATAGAGGCCGCTCTTTGAACTGCGGTGTCGAAGTCCTGCGCCGAGTCGAGTTTAAGGGTTTCAGTCGGCACTCTGGTCACTGAATGGGGCTGCTGCAAACACACATATGGCCGTTGCGCTTCACCTTCTCCAAAGGAGGAATTCTCAATCCGCGCAGTGATACTGGCCGCCGGCAGAGGCACGAGGATGAAGCCTATCACCGACTCTGTGCCGAAGGCGCTTCTTCCTGCTGCAGGCAAGACGCTGGTTGAGCGGCTCATCTCATCATTCCATGCTGCTGGAGTGACCAGTTTCACGGTCGGCGTTGGCTGGAAGGGCGACATGGTCCGAGAGCATCTTGAGAACTTGTCGGGCACCGACAGGATACAGACTGTTGACGTCCCGGACTACTCTCGCGGGCCTCTTCAGACACTGGTGACTGCACTGTCAGAGGTCGAGGATGAAACCTATGTAGTTTCTGCAGTTGACTATGTCGTCGAACCCGAGTCAATATCCCGAACCGTGACGAATCACCTTCACGGACCCAGCTCACGTGCGATAACTCTGCTACTGGGTCCCTGGAAGCAATCAGGTACACCTGTGTTCGCCCAAGAGAATGGACAGGTTGGCGGAATTGGTGAGCATGTTCTGCCATCCGAAAGGATTGGCTGTAGTGCCATGCTGTTGGTTGTCAGCAGACCCTTTGGTGAAATCTGCCGAAACGCGCTTTCCCGTGGAACGACCAGCGTCCCGCCTGTCGTAAACAGCATGATCTCAGATGGTTTGTCTATACGTTACGTCATGACCGAACAAGAATGGTTCGATGTTGATGACATCTCGTCCTTGCTAAACGCCAATCACTACCTCCTGCAGCAGATGACCGCCAGCTCCAGTAGCCAGTTGCTGGTACCACACGGGTCACGCCTTGCTGCCGGACGGCACATGCGCCACAAACATACCATTGTGCTGGAGGCAGGGGCTGAGCTGGTGGGTCCAGTACTCATTTCACAACGATGTCGAGTGGGCAAAGGCGCCATCGTAGGTCCTTTCGTGACTATGGATGCAGGGTCTCAAGTGGGCGAGCGCTGCTCGGTGGAGCGATCAGTGCTCTCCGCGAAGGGGTCTTTGGTTCACAATACTCAGATTAAAGACTCGATCGTATTTGGAACGAGTGTCTACGGGATGGGCTCCGATCATGTCGCCGAGTAGGTTTCGTGTCAGGTTGGTCTTCAGGAGACCTGTCCTTTTCGTTGCGCACCTGTTCGTAAGAGCCGGTGTGCGTCCTGACACCATCACCTATCTGTCTCTATTCGTCGCGGTTCTAGCCTGGCTTCTTCTGATGATCTTGCGCATCCCCATAGTCTATGGAATCCTAGTCTTCACTGTGGGATTCTTGGACGGGGTTGATGGCGCCGTGGCCAGAGGGGGCGGCACTGCTTCAAACAAGGGTGCCTTCACAGACTCATTTGTCGACAAAGTGTCAGAGGCAGTGATTCTGCTGGCAATTGGGGCGGCAAACTCTGATGAGTACTTCCTAGGATTGAGCGTCCCCCTGTGGAGCGGTGTCTGCTTGTCTGGTTGGCTGCTCACGAGCTATGCTAGGTCCAGAGCAGAGGTCTTGGGTGCAAAAGACCTTGATATCGGGCTCGGAGGGCGATCAGAGCGCCTGCTCATACTATCGGTGTTCTCAGTCTTCGGTCTACTGCTTTGGGGTTTGTTCGTCGCGACCCTAATAGGGCTTCTCACTGCTGGGTATCGGTATTCAAGCTACAAGTCAGAGATACCCGGCTAGATTCATCTACACCCATCCCAACATGCCATTCTCTGGAGCAGCTGGGGCACGGAGCACCATTATACTTAAGAGTCGAGCGCAGTGCCTCGGCTCCCGACAATGACACCGGAGCCTTACCTCAATGACCATCTTTAGGGCAGATCACTATCTTGTTGCGGAGTTTGAGAAACCCGACCCTGTTTCAGACAGTAAGAAGGTCCTAGAGGCACTCCAAGAGATAAAAGAACTCAAGGACTTGGCTATTGTTTCCAGAAAGCTTGAAGGTCGGCAATGGTCAGAGATCTTGGGTCGAGCGGTCATACCGGTGGGGTCGAGAGAGTTCTGGGTCATGGTAAAGAAGGACGTGACACCGCGTGAACCCTACAACCTCTTCATCAGGGTTGACATCAATTCTGAGGGCCCAACCATAGACGCCGCGCGGGCCGCAGTGAAGGGATGGATTGAACGCGAGTTTGTCCCAAGGATTCAGGCGAAGGTTCCCCTTAGGTCAGTAAGAGTTCTCCAGCCGGATGAGCTGTATATGCCGAAGATTGCCTAAGCGGCTTTTACTCCGTCGCTGTGATCAGGCTGATGGTGTTGCCCACAGCCTGCACGATTTCGGCTTCGCCATCTCCGTTCACATCACCAAACGCAGCCAACGACTCGACAGACTTCTTCTTCGTCTTGATTGATGCTTCCTGAGTGAGTTGATGTCCGTCATAAGACAGAAGCATCACTGTAGAGTCGCCCAGACCGACCATGATGTGTGCCTGCTTGGAGTCCCTGTGGAGTCTGCCTATTCTCACTGAGGTGATAGGTGAAGAAGCCTTCATGGTGGCCCGAACCTCCAGTCCATTCTGGCCAATCGCAAGCAGATTTAGGTTGATGCCGTCAGACACCGTGATGATGTTGTCATTCCTGCCACCCGTGACACTTCCAGTTGCCACTAGGTGTACGTCCCCGCCAAGACCCATTCTCGATATTTCATGAAGTCTGTCGTCAGCGTACTGATAGACATAAAGGTGGCCCGAGTCGTCCCCAAAGACCAGTCTGCTATAGGGTAAATCCTTGCTTCTTAAAGGCTGCATTGAGAAGACCGGTCTGTCTACAACCTTGTGAGCCAGTTTGTCCAAGCATGCATCAAACCAGCCGTAGCATCTCAGTGCTCGATCATTAGTTGCAACAACGATTTCTGAAGCCTCATCACCAACGACATTCGTCACACAGACTGCGGTCGGAAGCGTACCCAGCTGAGTGGTGTCCTTGACTGCAAGACTCCCGTCCGAGAGGGAAATCACACGAATGGTGTTATCGAGGCCTCCAACCACGAGGTCTGGTATATTGCCGCCCAAGACACTGCCGATTGCGAGGGTCACGATAGGAGGAAGACCACTTGCCTTTACCACCTGAGTCAGTTTCATCTTCTTGCCAGACTCAAGTTTCAGAATCCTTACGTCTCCTTCTATTGTTGACAGTACGAGATCGCATCGATCACTGTCATCGATGGTTGCCACCTCCAAGGACGTTATGGCCTCCTTGAATATGAAGTCTGAAATCACCCCGAGATTCATCTGGTGACAACCTCTCAGGCTGCGGGCTGCGGCGGAATGGGTGAAGGGCAGTTACATCATTTAAGACTTGTTCCAATGAGCATCGGTAGAACCTGCCAGCTGGTCATTGGGAGTGCATCTGTCTACTGATGAGCTTAAGACCGAGAGTCGACCACAATAATTGGAGTCCGATATGAACGAGCAGAAGGCTCCCATGTTTCTAAGTCACGGCGATTGGAATGAAACCCCTGAGGGGGTGGCAAGAGAACTACACTCGTTCATAGATGACTTCCAGTCATTCACACCCGAGTGGTTTGCAGAAGTCAAGTTCCATCTTCTGAAGCAGTCAGGGTTGACCAAGGACACGAGAGATGATCTCTGTCGAGTGTCGATTCACGGAGAATACTGTGACAGATGCGAGTCACTGTACAAAGCCAAGAACTGTCTACTGTGGTCACATCTGTTCTCGATGGCCAAGGCTGTGGTTGATGACCGATCTCCTCCCTGCATCAGACTTGCACTTCGGAAAAACAGCATCAGAACAGTTGCCAGCTTTCTTACCAGTGCAGACCTAATCGAGGCACCTTTCTACAGGAGGCGCAGAGCCTCGTCCTGCAGGATGATGGCTCAATGGGGGTATTGTAGACCAGACGAGTACTGTCGTCACATTCCGGACAACAACGCCAATCCTCTCCAGTACATCATTGCGCGTGAGAGAGTCAAACTCTCTCGGGCCGTCCGGCCAAGCACAGGCCGGCCTGGCTCCATCACTCCTTAAGTAGACATGAAAGCATAGCGCGAGTAGGTTTCAGGTCCATGCTCGCAAACAAGAGGAGATGCTCCGAGAATGAGGAATCCGTGTACGATAATGTGGACACGGAGATGGTACGACTCATTCGTTTGACGGGGATGCGTGAGTCTGAACTGGCTCGTGCTAGACAGAAGAAGGATGAAACATGGCGGAAAGTCAATGGAATACTCGCTGAACACGCGCGTCTGGTGGCTATTGGTGACAGGCACACGCGTCAGAAGGCAATCCAAGACCCGGTCCATGGCGCAATACTCCTGGACCCTTGGGAGCTCGACCTAGTTTCGAGTTGGGAGATGCTCAGGCTCCGGTTTGTCAAGCAGCTGGGTCCTGCACACATAGTCTATCCCGGTGCAACGCACACAAGGTTTGAGCATTGTCTGGGAACAGATCACTTGGTCCAGAAGTGCATCCGTGTCGTCAATTACTGTGATGATCCTAGCCACGCTTGCTTCAAGCCTTTCTCGGAACTGCTCAGCGACTATCAACAGAAGATCTTCAGGGCAGCTGCATTACTGCATGATGTGGGGCACCCGCCGACTTCTCATACAATTGAGTTTCCCATCAAGTGCTGGGTCGGACTCAGCCACACGGACTTGGGTCAGTTCCTCATCATGCACAGCGGCTTGACTGAAATCTTGGAGGCGAGTGGCATTGAGCCAAAGGTGGTCGTTGACGTTCTCAAGCGGAGGTCGACTGACCCAATCCTCCAGCTCCTGTCAGACTTCTTAGATTCTCCTCTAGACTTGGACAAGACGGACTACCTGATTCGTGATGCGCATTTCAGTGGTGTCCAACTCGGGGTGTTCCCTGCCGAACGCGTGATGTTGACAAACCGCGTCGTAAAGGACTCAGAAGGTCGATACATCAGGGCCTTCATGCTGAAAGCGCTCCATTCTCTTGAAGCGCTGATTCTCAGCCGCAACTGGATGTTCTCGGATTTGTATCTTCATCATGCAGTGAGGGTTGCCGAAGCACTCACGTCCAAGGCCACATACTTTAGGATGAAGGAAGAAGCCCTGACCAAGAATGAGTGCATTGGTCTATTCACCAGAATGACGGATGGAGACCTCTATCGTTGGCTGGCAGAGTCAAAAACAGATTTCGTCCGTGAGTATGCTGCGAGGATTAGGTACCGACGGCTGTTCAAGGTGGCAATGTCACGGCCTATAGCCGCGTTTGAGGCGGGCTCTAGAAAGCGGCTGCATGAGATGCAGGTCGACATCAACAAGCTGCTTGAGGCCGAACTCCAACTGAATGACGACCCGGGCAAGGCAATCATAGACATCGTCAACCCGGAGCTTGGTTTTAGATTCCTGTCCACAATCCCGCTACTCATCGGTGGCGAGGACTCAAAACTTGAAATCGTGAGCCTGAAGGACGCCGATGAAGGAAAGCCCCTTGTGCAGGCGCTCAGTCAGCAGCGGTTCACAATACCCTCTGTTAGAGTTTACTCGGATCCAGACATCGCAGATGACGTTCGGAAGCGGTTCGAGAGAGAGTTTCCAGCGGCTGCCAAGGCAAGAGAGTCGCAGACAGACTTCGACATGACTGAGTGCTAGACGTAACACTTGAGCACTAGAACTCCACCATGGGGCGATGTGCACACTCACACAGGTGGAGTCTCCAGATGATGTATCAGTTTCTTGACCTCATTCAGTCCGAAGTCAACGTAGATGATTCCGTACACTGACTCAAGCAGTGTTCCCTTGATGTGATCTATTTCCGACTTCGTGGAACTGGGTGGATCAAAGTGAATACGATGCTCATAGAGCCCCCACTGATCGCAGAGCCAAGCAAGATGCTCATTGCTCACGAGCTCCGCTTTGCGTTGAGTGAGAAGCCCTGCATTGGAGGGGCTCGGCCGCCAGAGATGGTGAAGCACAGCTAAAGAGATGGCAGCATCACCTACCAGCGCAAGAACCCTGGCCATGTCGCTCAGCGACGCAAGGTCAGTGAATGCCTCTGGCTTGACGGACACGCTTGCGGTGGCCCGATAGTGTGTTTCAATCTCAAGGAACAGGTTCCTGGTGCTCGGCTGAAACATCGCGACGGAGAGCAACTCATTTCCGACTATCGGGAGCCCAAGTACGCCTTCGAGCCGCGGCGCCAGCGATTCATGAACCTTGGACAATGAGGTGATTACGCCGTCCAGCCCGAGTATCCAGCGATCAATCTTTCCCCGCAGTCGTGTGTTCTCATACGGCGTGAGCGCTTGGGTCTTTCTGACAATCTCCAGCAGCGCTTGTAGTTTTTCATCAATTCCTACGGGGTTCCATGCAAGCTGTTTTTCATGGTGAGAATTCATATCATGCCCTCTCCGGGTACGATATGAGTTATGGCAGTCCTCTCGGCCTCATAGTGCTGGACGTAGATGGCTGTGAGGGAGTACTGCATTGCAAGCAGACTAAGAGCCATGAGAATCAATGGCGGTCCTGTAGACAGGTTCACGATTGGCTCGGTCTGTGGCAGTATTTCGAGGATTATCTTCTCAATATGCGAGTAGGTTGCCATGAGGTCTCCCCGTATGCGCCCCTCGTCGTAGCCCACCACCTTCACTGGCAGCTCATGCCAAGTAGTCTGCCACTTCTTCTCAATCCCTTCCGGCACGTACCTGTCGACGTTCTTGGAAACTCCCCTTGCGAAGCGTTCCTGTTCAACTACCATGCGAAGGAATGCGAAGTTGAAAGTCGCCTCCTTGGTGAGCCACATGACGAGAGGACGGGCCTCTTCGGGGTGTGCAATAGATGTGAAGAGAGTCTTCGGTCTAGTAACTTTCAGTGCCCTTCTCACAGACTGGATAGCCCTCGGATGCAGTTCGAATATGCGTTGTTGGGAGTCCTTCCTGCTCACGATTATCCCGAGATCCTCAAGTTGCTTTGTGTTGAAGTAGAGCTTGGGGTCTGTGACCTTGTAGTCTTCGGGCTTGACATTCCTCACACCCGACTGGACTGCCTCAGCAACCATGTTCTTTCTGATGCTCTCTCTCAGCTCGGCACCTGTCTTTGCTCCACCCTCCAGCTGGTCGAGTATGACCTTGCGAGCTACGACGCTCTCGACCTCCCTTCTGACGATGGTGTCAATCGTGTTGGAGAACATCATGTGTGTTCGAGTAAGAATGTTTCATTGACGACATATATATGGTATGTATGTTTGTCCAGAGAAGGTTCTGTCTAACGGAAGGACATACGGAGGGAATATCATTCGGTCCGTTGCTCGCAAGTAGGACAACAGTGCCCCATCACGCCCTCCTAGAGGTCATCTCAGAGGGCCAAGCTCGCTCGCCCTTATCGACAAGAGAGGTCTGCATATACGATATACATAGGTAATGTAGTTCTTTGTCTGAAATGGCGATTTTTCGTGCCTTATACCGTGAAGGCTTAAATACGCGGCTCAGGGACTTACTGCTTGAACAGGGTTGCGGACACCATGCCAAAGACTCTGACACAACGACAAGCAAGAAAAAGAGGACCGAGTACAAAATGGCTGAAGACGAGTTCGCTGGAACCAAGCCAGTTGTCATAGACAACGGCACTGGCTTGAGCAAGAATGGGTATGCTGGCGAGGACCAACCGCGAAGTGTCTGGCCTACGTTGATCGGCTATCCACGTTACGAGTCAATCATGACTGATGTCGATCACTACACCCGTGACTACTACATCGGGGAAGAGGCCATCAACCTGCGAGGTGTCCTGCGTCTTGTATATCCAATCACGCACGGTGTGATTGATGACTGGGACGCCATCGAGAAGATCTGGTCGTACACATTCTACAACTACCTGAAGGTGGACCCAAGCGAGAACCCGGTGCTCCTCACAGAGGCTCCATTCAACCCACGTGAGAACAGGGAACGAATGGCATCGGTGATGTTCGAGAACTTCGGAGTCCCAGCAGTCTATGTTGCGACTCAGGCAGTCCTGTCACTGTACGCATCCGGTAGGACAACCGGTCTGGTCATTGACTCAGGCGACGGTGTGACACACATAGTCCCCATTTACGAGGGCTTCGCTATCACACACGCCATCAGGAGGATTGACCTAGCTGGTCGTGACATCACCGAGTACCTACGCAGGCTGCTCAGGCAGAGGGGTTACTCCTTTGTGAGCGGTGCTGAGAAAGAGATTGTGAGGGACATCAAGGAGAAGCTCTGCTACGTCGCACTCGACCCCGAGCGCGAGAGGACAGTGGCTGACAAGGCCGGTGTCGACAAGCCCTACATGCTGCCAGACGGTGAAGTGATCACTGTAGGCGCTGAGAGGTTCCAAGCACCGGAGCTGTTCTTCAACCCAAGCGCGATCGGTCTTGACACCTCCCCACTCGACGACCACATTGTCGAGTCAATCAAGGCCTGTGATGTGGACCTGCGACGTGACCTGTACGCAAACATAGTGCTGTCCGGTGGTTCCACAATGTTCCCCGGACTCAAGGAGCGACTCCACAAGGAGATCACCGAGCTGGTCCCAGAGAACATCGAAGTGCGGATCATCGCACCACCCGAGCGACAGTACTCAGTGTGGATAGGCGGCAGCATCCTCGCATCACTCAAGACATTCCAGAAGATGTGGGTGTCCAAGAAAGAGTTTGAGGAAGCAGGCCCAGAAGTCATCCACCGCTGCATCTAAGCACGAATAGTTTCCGAAGGAGCGGCTGCAAAGCCCTCCTTCAAACCTTCTTTTCTTTCTTCGAACTCGTGTTTTCGAGCGGAGAGCACACCTGCGCTGCCCAGTGGAGCAGCTAGAGGTCGGTTTTTATTGCTGCATATTGCCCCATGGAAGCCGAGGTAAACCCCAGCTGTGCCAAGACCTGCAGTCTACTATGCGCTCCTGACAATCACAATGGCCATCTGGGGTGGAGGGTGGGTTGCCAAGAAAATCTTGGTTTCGGTTGTGACCCCATTCATAGCAGGTTTCCTGCGGTTTACCATCGCAGGTATCCTGCTAGCTATACTTCTGCTGGTCAAGCGCGAAGTCCCCCAGAAACCGGTCAACTGGTCTCTCGCTAGACTAATCCTCGTTATTGGAGCACTCGGGATCTTTGTCTATGCAACATTCGAGTTTGTCGGTGTGGGCTTGGCGACTGCAGTGCAGGGGTCTATAATCGACGGCTTCTGCCCGACCAGTATTGCCTTGTTTGCCATTCTAATGCATGGCGAGCGATTCAGCAACAGATGGAAGTACCTTGGATTTCCGGTGAGCTTCCTCGGCGTCCTATTCGTGGTCGGTATTCAGGCTCTTGTTGATTTCAGACCTGAGTACTTCCTAGGTGACCTAGTTCTCTTGGCGGGGGCCTTCCTGTGGGGCTTCTATTCCTCTCTTGTCAAACGTGGAGTCAAATTCACGAGCCCATTCAAACTCACCACGGGGGCCGTTCTCGTTGGAGCCACACTCTTCGGAATCTCTTCCTTCCTAGAGGGGTCCTTCAGCACGATGACTGCGCTCGACTCGACCGTGTGGTTTTGCGCTCTCTACCTTGGAGCGGGGTCTACGTTTGTGGGGTTCGTGATATACTACAGTGGCATCAAGAGTCTAGGCGCGACCCGGGCTGGCATCTTCCTGAATCTAGTCCCGGTCTTTGGAACGGTGTTCTCAGTTCTGGTCTTAGGCGAGCAAGTCTACATAACCTTCATCCTTGGGCTTGTCCTTGTTGTGCTGGGCGTTGTCATGATTAGCCTACCAGAGAAAGCGCCCGAACTATCCAGCCCTCCTAGGATGAATGGCATACATGCTCGTGAAGACTACCACGACCAATGATGAGGTGGCTAGAACGGCGAAGCACATTCCAGCAATCACTCTCGCCAACATCAGGAACAATGTCAATGCCATGGTCAGCAGGCCAAGGCATAGTCCCAGAGCAGTTAGAACCGAATGAGGGTCTTCTCTCAGCTGATTGACCCGTTTCATCCTTGGTTGGACCAGAAGTAGCAGGCCAAAGATGGAGTAGAGGAACCAATAGGGTGTTTCTATGCCCAGCGCCGTGACTGGCTCGTCATGAAGGTCTGTCGTATTGATAATCATGAATGGATAGATGAGCAGAACAAGTCCCGCGCCCTGCACTAACGCGTCACGCATCTTGTCCATTCTAACTGGAAGTATCCAGTAGACTGCCACTAAGAGCAGAGCAGTCAGGCCCAGACAAAACAAGAAGCTGATGAAGTAGTGTACCTGTAGATGAATCACACAGAAAAGGGAATCCGGGAGCCAGTAGACTACGAAGGTGAGGCCTATGAGAATGGACGAGGACAGCACGATGAACACGATCCCGCCAAGCATCCAGAACAGGTCCATCACCGGTCCAAGCTTACCTGTGAGACTATCGGCTCTTGCAGCCTCCTCCTGCGATTGCGGGCCCTCCATTCAGTTTCCCAGTCTAAACACGCGTCCCTTTGCTTTCAATCTTGCGTAATGGCGGACCCGGCGCCAATCTTCTTTCGAACCGAAACACTGTACAGGAATCTTGTTTCCGCATTGTGTTCATGGCGGCGGAGCACTCTTGATTCCAGATAACCTGCCCATCCGCAAACTTGGGTACGCCTGTGCCTTTGCCGCACCTTAGCATCTCAACGGAAAGGGTGGGTCTTGTCCGTAAGCAGAAGGCTACACCAGAACGCTTGGATAATGATCTATGCTGTTCGCTGAGCCCGGCACCGCATAAGAGCCGCTTCCAGAGTAATCACTCCAAGAGTTGCCCCGGCTGACCCCATCGTCCCAACTGTCATCCGCACCGTCATCCCACGCATTACTCCCTTCATTCCAGCCTAGGTTGTTGTCATACACGATAGTCCCGCTGGCATCCGAGTATACTTTCAGTCCAATTCCTGAGTTGTACAGCACATCGTTTCTCGTTACAGTCCAGTTGACGCAACCGATCTGTAGTTCGATGCCATTGCCGTTCTCTGTGACATTGTTGCCGTCCAAATGGCACCCGTGGGAGGACCATGCCATCACTCCCCATTCATTATGGTACACGGTGTTGTTGCATATATCGGTGAGATTGCTGCCACAGAGAGTGATTCCAAATGTGCGGTTGCCAACGGTGTTGCCCGAAATTCGCGTTTCCGGTGAAATGCTAGCGTTGATGCCAAAGCAGGAATACTTGACCTTGCAGTCTTGAACAGAGCATCTCTCACACTGGAAGAGTTCAATGCCAGACAGACTGCCTTCAGTCCGGCATCCACTGACTGTTGCTTCGTGGGCTTCAGAGAGATACAAGGCGCGTCCGTTCGTATCTGTAGCTCGCAGTGCACAGTTCCTGATGACGAAGAATGCCTCCGCAGATCGAATCTCGATACAGTAGATGGATGAAACGATGCTCAGGTTCTCAATCACATAGGGGTCCGATTGAGTTCCGTTTCCAGGCCACCCTTTCACTTCTGCCTGCTCTGCGAAATCGGTGTCATCAACGATATGAATGGGTTCATCTCTGCCCTCTATCGGATTATCCGTCCCGTCATCATTCGTGGTATTCAAAAGATTCGAGAACGTGTACAGGGTCGCAGCGGCCGCTACTACGAGAACTACTATGACCACGGCTGCGACCTTGCCCGACTCACCATGGGTGACTTCCATCGGCGCTACCTCCTCTAGACGATGGATCCTTGTTCGCTTTGAACCCACTTTAACTTAAGCAATCCCGCTGCATCATGCAGGTCGCTGTCCGAAATATCCGGGCAGTCCATCGAAGCAAGAAGCACATCTCTCTGTTCCTTGAATGCTTGCACCATGCTGCATCTTGGTTGACAATGGCCTGTTTCTTCTTCGAACTAATACGTCTTATTAGTAGCGTTCCTGCAACCGCATGGGCCCGGTTCTAACCTAGAGGAAACGAAGAGACAACTCTCTTCTGACTACTACACTAGGAACCCGAGGTGACATATCCAAGACCGATCAAGTGATAGAAACAATGTCAGATACCCGCCACTTAGCCCTACTCCTTTCTCCTCTCTGGAGGATTCTTGCCCAGCGTCTGGCCGGGAGATGTAAGGAGTGCGGACAAGAAAGACTGCTCTCGGCTTTCGAGATATACTCAGGAGGTCGACGTCTTTCCTGTAAGAGCTGCTCACTGACGTCGAAACCCATGATGCCCCTGATTCGTCTTCTGTTCTTCAGGCTGGGCATCAGACACTACACGGCAAGGTCCCTGCTGAGCGATTCAACTGTTCGCAAATGCATGCTCAGTGTCGTGAAGGGAATCGCGAGCTTCGGAACAAGGTTTCCGCAGCCGACCGGTGCACCAATAACCATTGTATGGAACGTCACCAACAGGTGCAATCTGAACTGCATCCATTGCCATCAAAACTCGTCGCCCGCCTGCTCCGACCCAGAACTCACGACATCTGATGCGTTCAAGGTGATTCATAACATGAGCGAGGCGGGGGTTGTGACACTGACCTTCTCGGGAGGCGAACCACTAGTCCGCAGTGATCTCTGCGATCTCATCAAAAGAGCTGACGATAGCGGTATGCTGTGCACAATCGCATCCAACGGTACTCTAATGACTGAACAGACTGTGCGAAGGCTCAA
>CAZVZC010000047.1:0-11336 GCA_964631415.1 uncultured archaeon
TCGCGCTCGCTAGGCTTGAAGACATTCGGTCGGACGGTGGACATCTGAGGTCTCGTGTACGGGCAGAGGATCTCAGCCATGATGTTCCCTCCGAATGCAGGGCGAATCTGCACAAGCTGTCGCTTGTCATCGATTTCAAGACCAGTACAGTCTGCAGTGAGTCCAAGACCAAGTCGAGCCGCCACACGAGGAGCGAGGTCTCTTCCGTTGCCTGTCGCACCAAACAGTACGATTGCGGGCTTGCGAGGAGCGATCAAAGACGTGACTGCAATGGTGTACGCATCTGTCGTGTAGTCAGCAAAGGCCTTGTCATCCACTACGAGAACCTTGTCAGCTCCTTGGTGAATCAATGACTCCGCGTAGCTGGATGTTTCTGATCCAATGAGCACGGCCACGACCTTCTCGTGGAGATTGTCGGCAAGGAAACGCGCCTTGGTCACCAGCTCATAGGCTACACTCCGGACTCTTCCCTCAGCAGTTTCACATACAACCCAGACGTCCTTGTACTGAGCGATCTTGTCCTTGTCCACGGCCTTTCTTTCGATCTTTATGGCATTGACAGGGCACACCTCTTGACAGGAGCCACAGAGAACACACTTGTCAAAGTCGAACCGCACCTTGTTGTCGTCCTTGGCGATGGCACCGAAGTTGCAGACCTTTGGGCACAGCATGCAGCCAGTGCATTTCTCCTTATCATAGAGCAGTGCCATTCTCTAGATCGCCCCCTTTGATGCGAGAAACTCAACGAGTCTCTTTGCTGCGGCCTTCGGGTCGGTTCCCTCTATCTTGATGCCGCCTTTCCTCCTCTCAGGTGCGAACACTTTCCTGACTGTCGTCGGTGAACCCTTGAGTCCAATTGAGTCTGGATTGACACCCAGCGTCGTCACGTTCACTTCTTCGAGAGGCTTCTTCTTCGCCTTCATGATGCCCATGATGTTAGGGAGTCTGGGCTCGTTCAGACCCTTTGTGGCGGTCAGCAGTGCAGGCAGCTTCACTCTCACCACTTCGTAGCCCTCATCAGTCCCTCGATGTACGACCACGAACTTACCATCCTCCTCGACTTCAAGGTGGCGTACATAGCAGACCTGAGGAATACCAAGCAGCTCAGCAATCTCCGGACCCACCTGAGCGGTATCACCATCTATGGCTTGCTTTCCACAGATGACCAAGTCATACTCCATTTTCTTGATCTGTTCGGATAGAGTGCGGGCAGTGGCCCAGGTGTCTGCACCTGCGAACGCTCTATCAGTGAGGAAAACAGCCTTGTCTGCACCCATGGCCAGCGCCTTCAGCAGTACGTCCTTGGCTTGGGGGGGGCCCATCGTTATGACTGTGACCTCACCGCCGAGCTTCTCCTTAAGCTGTATCGCCGCCTCAACTGCGTACTCGTCGAATGGATTCAGAATGCTGGGCACTCCTTCTCGGATGAGCGTGCCGGTTTCAGGGTTGATACGAACCTCAGCGACCTCAGGAACTTGCTTGACAGGGACTACGATTTTCATGAACGTACACTCCGAGGTGCCCACGTTGTTCGGCTCGCCCGGTAATCTGCCCCATTATAAGCAATGTGTACGAGGAACAGTCAACCGGACGACAGGGTCCTCCGTGTGGGAGAACCCGTCCAAGGAGGTGCGAGAGCAGGCCTTACGTAATCCTTTTATGATAGCTTCAGCGGATAACCAGCCAATTCCTACTAAGAAGGTAGTGGACGCTAATGGGCAAAGAGAAAGGCATTGGCATACTCATATTCATCCTCGCATTCCTTGTGTTGATTTACTACACATGGGGTCTTGTAATCCTGCAGAACCCATGGTTCGGGCAAGCTGTTCAGGACTGGGTATTGGCTACTTTTGGAGCCGGGTTACTGAGAGACATCTTCCTCCCGAATCCGATGTTCCTTATCATCCTCCCCGTCTGGCTTGCCGCAGTGCTGATTGCAGTCATCGCGATGTGGATTGGTTGGACAATGATCACCACACCAGCTCCTGAGCCACTCGAAGACTTTGACTTCGAAGAGGAGAAGGTGGCTGAGGGAAAGAAGGCTGAGGAGAAGAAGCCTGAAGAGAAGAAACCCGAGGAGAAGAAGCCCGAGGGTAAGAAGAAGTAGAGTGCTTCAAGAGAATAACCCAAGTCACTACCACAGGAGAGCGGACCTTGTGGTCCCTCTCACCTCATTTTCCGTCGCATGGCAAGAGCCTGTGACATTGCAGCCACTCTGTTATGGTTGGATACAGCCTGAATCGGAATTGGCATGGAATCGGTATGTCTGCTAACTCATACCTTCTCTACCGCTTCTAGAATCAACTTCACGCCCCTCTGGGACAGCTTGTCTGCCGTGTCTTGAGATCGCCCTTCTGCAAAACACCGCCACAGGGGCTCGGTACCTGATGGCCTCATCAGCACCCAACCTTCGTCGTAGAGGAGCTTCACTCCATCTAGTGTGACTCTGTTTTCGCCTTCCGTGAGGCGGAGCAGCACATCGAGAATCTGATTCCTCTTCTCTGGAGGTACAGAGACCTTCGTCTTCGTGCTTGCATAGTGGGGCAGTTGTGAGATCAGCTCAGACAGCGCCTTGCCCTCCAAGGCCAGCATCTCAACTGTCTGTGCTGCAGTCATTGCCCCATCGCGAACAGGCTGATGCGGAGGATAGAAGACGCCCCCGTTCTCCTCGCCTCCGAGCTCTGCACCTATCTCTTTCAGCTTGTGGGAAACCACGACGCTTCCCACTTCAGTCCAGACGATGCGGGCTCCAGCCTCTCGGGCAACATCCTCAATCAGCCGTCCACTACTCACAGGCGTCACCAGTGTGGACCCTCTCTTTTTGGGCAGCACGCGGGCGGCTATTAGAGCAAACGACTGATCGCCCCACAGAACCTGACCTTTCTCATCAACAAACGTCGCCCTGTCAGCATCGCCGTCATGTGCAATCCCAACATCAGCCCCTATGGCGACCACTGCGCGGCGGAGAGACTCGAGATTCTCAGGGAGAGGCTCCGGGTTGCGACCAGGAAACGTCCCATCCAGCTGTGCGTTGAGCGATATCACCTTGCACCCAAGCTCCCTCATGAGATGCGGCGTGACCAAGGAACCCACGCTGTTCGCTCCATCAATCACAACCGTGAGATTCCTCTTCTGAATCGCCTCGACGTCAACATGGGACTTCACTGCATCTATGAATTGGTCTATCGCAGAGTCGTACGATTGGACAGTGCCTATCCTGTTCCATCCCACAATGGCAAACTGCCTCCCGAAGTAGACGTCCTCTATGCGTGCTTCAATCTCCCTTGAAACCTCTATCCCGTCTGACCCCACGACCTTGATTCCGTTGAACTCGGGGGGATTATGGGAAGCTGTAATGACTATGCCAGCTGCGCATCCGAGTCTCGGCACGACGAACTGCAAAGCTGGAGTCGGCGCCAAGCCCACATCCATCACTGAACAACCAGTGGCCAGAAGGGCGGACGTTACTGCCCTCGTGAACATCTCGCCGCCCATTCGGGAGTCTCGGGCAATGGCAACCAGACCCGGCCCCGCGATTGTTCCGACGGCCTTGCCGAGATTGAGTGCCATGTCCACGGTCAGGCTTTGGTTGATGACACCCCTGATGCCATTGGTGCCGAAGATGCGCCCCATCTATGTTCACCAAATCAGTTGTCCCCATAGGCGATGACTTAAGAGTATCGTCAGTTCCGTGACAACCTGAAGTCAGAATGCGTTTCTTCAGGCATAAGACAGACATTGAGTACGAACAAGCTGCAAAGATGCTGGCTGATGGAAACTCCCGCGAAGCCGTAGACACACTACGGCAGATCGTTTCGAAGAACCCGAGGCATACTAACGCGATGGTGTCCCTAGCTGTAGCACTCATTGAACAGCAGGGTACACCGGAAAGGGACAGTCCACTCACGAAGGAGGCCCTAGGTCTACTCGACAATGCCGCAGCCCAAGCTCCAAAGGATCCGGTGCCACTGTTCAACAAGGGGGTATGTCTGAGAGATCTTGGCATGCTTGAGGAGGCTCTAGCTAGCTTTCAAGCGGCACTGAATATCGAAAAGAGACTCCCACTGGCCATTCTCCACATGGCAGAGATCAACTACGAACTTGGTAGATGGGAGAAATCCATCGAACTCGCTAGGCTTGCTCTGATAAGAGACCCCGGTCTGGAAGGTTCTATGGAATGGGTGCGTGATGCAGTGAGCAAAGCCGCTGGCAATGGCAGACCCTGAAACGTGTCTACTACGCGACCCTGACGAAACGTTTAAGTTAACATTTCAATGGGTGACGTCAATCTGAGTGGTCACGGCCATCTCTACCTAATATGGTGATCACATGTCACAGAAAGGCGTTCCGACCTATCGCGGACATGAGCTTGAGGCCCTTGCCAAGATGAGCATGGATGAGCTGATAGAGCTTCTCCCATCACGTAGGAGAAGGACCCTGAAGCGAGGGCTTCCTCCAAGACAGAAGAAACTCCTCATCAAGCTCAGGAATGCAAGGAAGGCTCAGAAGAAGGGTAAGGAAGTCATTGTGAAGACACACTGTCGTGACATGGTCATACTCCCGGAGATGGTCGATCTTACTGTGGCCGTGCACAATGGCAAGGATTTCCTTAGGGTCAAGATAATCCCACAGATGATTGGACACGTCCTTGGAGAGTTTGCCCCCTCAACCAAGAAGGTTTCCCATGGCAACCCAGGCATTGGTGCAACCAAGTCATCATCATTCGTACCGCTGAAGTAGGTGCACTTCTTTCCGAAGAAGCACACTCACGGCGCTTGGCGTCAGTCACAGTGTTTCCCTGTACTGTTCTCTGTAGTGAGGGTCTTGCGTCTTTCGTGGGAATTGTTCTTAAGAAAAGCACCAACTATGGATGGAATGGAGAGAGCAAATGAAGACCGCACTTATTGTATACGAAAGCAAGTACGGCAACACGAAGCGCTTGGCTAGTGCGATTGCCGAAGGCATTCGAAAAGTAGGTGACCTCGAGTGCAAGGTCGTGGCAGTCGGGGAGGTACAACCAGATGAACTCCCCAAGTACGACACGATTCTGTTTGGCTGTCCGAACCATATGCAGGGGCCCAGCCGTGGGCTCATGAGTTTCATCGACCGGGCAGCTATTGTCAACCTGAGCGGCAAGACTGGAGCGGCCTTTGACACATACATGGGCGGCAATAAGGGAATAGCAGTCACCAAGCTGGAACAGAAGATACGACAGAAACTTCCCGGCGTCCGACTGGTCATCCCAGGTCTGTCAGCAGAGGTCAGGAGCAGAACTGGGCCTTTGGTTGAGGAGGAGATCCAGAGGGCCAGTCAGTTTGGTGAGACAATTGGCGAAGCACTGCTCAAACAACCGTAGTCCGTCTTGAAATCCTTGGTCCTCATGTTCCCACGATTTGCGCGGAAATCTCATTCTGTTCGAAGGCACTAGGGAACCCGTCTCGTCAATGGTATCTATATCTCGTAGCTGTCGCGCGCACGCGATAGTCGTCTGCAGCCTGTTTCTGTGACTGCAAAGGTGTCTTCAATGCCCAGCAGCTTCTTACCCAAGAAGACGAGCTTTGGCTCGCAAGCCAACACGTTGCCTGATACAAGATCGGGTCCCTCCGAATAGAACACAGGGAGATCATCCAGTTCCAGTCCGACACCATGGCCGACAAATGCCACCTTATCAGACCCATCCCCCATGAAGTGTTCTTGAATACCCAGTTCTGTGCTCAGTGCAAGCACTCTGCCGTAGAGAGACCCCAGGTTCACACCTGGTCGGAGCTCCTGCTGGATGAGCAGTCTAATCTGATTCAGCGAGTCAATCTGACTGCGGGTTTCCGGGTCGAATCGGCCAAGCACGAATGTTCGAGTAGTGTCGGATATGTAGCCTTGACAGTTGCCGCAGGTATCCACTAAGAAGGGGGAACTGCGTCCTATTCTCTGATGAGATGGCCCGTACGGATATTTCAGAGACAGACCCCCGCTTGAAACAGGTGTGAAGTAACTGTTGAGAGCTGAGGCAGTGCTTGAAACGACGTAGGAGTACTGTGGCATTATGGAACCAAAGGCCCGCGTTGTGATGAAGCCGCCATGGCCATTCTCAAGCAACCAGCAGTCCAATCGTGATGCCAGCTCCACTTCGGTCATATTGGGCTCTGCTATGCGTGTGCAGTAGTCGAAAGAGCGATCTACAATGCTTGCGGCCTTCTCGATCAACTCAATCTCAGACTCGGACTTGACAGAGCGCTGCTGTCGGAATATGAGACTGCCATCGACAAGCTGAGTCCCTCCTGCCTTGGACTGGAGAAATGACACGAAGGAGAATGGCAACAGATCCGCTTCTATGGCGATTCGTGTTTCTGATTTGATTCCTAGTGTTTCAAAGAACTTCGACTGTCGCCCAAAGTCCCGAACTGTTGGAATCGCCGAATGTAGGCGGGCGAGTGCAACGTTGCGTTTTACGAGGTGAATGGGCGTCCCATCCGCGGGGACATATACCGCCCCCTCAAGTCCAATTCCTGAATAGTAATAGAGCTCTGTCGCCGAAAAGAGCAGAGCGCCATCGATGCCTTGTTCATTCAATCTGCGACGCAGACTGCCTATTCTTGACTCAATCTCTGAGCGAGAAAAACCACTGCTGCAACTGGACATGACTAGGCTACCCCATTCTGGTAAGGAGGGTCCATGTGAAAAACGTGACGAACTGGAACCACCTCTGTACTGTTTCGCCTGTCCCCTCCACACTGCCGAATTGGGGGAGTAAACGAGCCCGATGCGTCATTTGCGCCTTCCTTGGGAGAATGCACATTATCCTTATTAATCACCACTAATATGATATAATATCGACTATGGGAGGCTAATCTGAACGTGGATTGTCTGCATTCGGCTTACAACTCCCCTATCATATCCTGCGGCAGATCCAGCTGTATAATCCTCTACAGGGGAGAGGACTGCTTCTTCTGTGATGCTGCCGCCGAAATGCTGAACAGCATCATGTCTCAGTATGGCGTGTCAAACGATGTGATTCGAGAGATCGACATCGACTCGTCAGAAGATACTGAGTCCGAACCTGCGATTGTGGCCCTCCCTACCATAAGGATATGCGATGCCGTGCTATCGGGCCTTCCCGAAGAGGACGTCATAAGCGACGCCATCATCCGAGTGCTGATGAAGGACTGTTTCTCGGAGCATATCGTAGGTCATAATGAACTGTCGGAGCCTCGAGCAATAGAGAGTCTGTCTGGTCCTCTCGGCCAGCGAACAGAATAGGCCTAGTCAACACACGTTGTCTTTGACACCAGTAGCAGACTGAGGACTCTTGTGCAAGTCCCGCCAAGTTCGGGACAGCCCAGCTGTTTTTGGCTTTAGGAGAACTCCGCACGGGAGATTCGGAAGGAATCAAGAGTCCATCTCTATTGTTTCCCAGCGGACTCGCCCTGCTTGAACGGCCTCCTTTATCTTCCGTTCAGTACGGTTGAGCTGAGCGTCCCCGGTCTTTATGTCTGCAATAATCACCTCAATCGAACCCTCCGACTTCCCGTCCTTGATTGCTGTGTAGCCGTCAAAGATCACGTAGTCTATTGGCGATCCTATGAAGCGGGCGTCTGAGAGTTCATGCTTGAACTTCTCCTGGAGTAGAGGAACTATGTGTTCTCCAATCTTGCCCTTCAGGACATAGCGGCTGCGATCAGTCGCGTCCTTCCGTATACCCGCCTCTTGCTCTGCCCAGGTCTTCCTAAACTCGGCCTCCACCCGGGATATTCGATACTTCAGCTTCATGTTCAGGATGATATATACTGTAAACGCAATCAGAAGCCCTATCCCAAGCCCGAGAAGTGTATCCTCCAGAGCCATGTGGCCTGTTACTGCGTCATCTAATATATACTCGGGTAATCGGTGGGACATACAGCTGGTGACAAACAGCTCTCGCGGCCGTACGGCGCCTGCCGATGGAGTGTTCGGGGAAAGACTGATTAGTATCTAGAGTGCCCAAGCTCTGAGACTGCCTCAAAACGGAGCTGAAACTGCCCATGAGAATGCAGACTAAGATTGCGGCACTCGGTGCACTCGTCTTGGTCGCTCTATCGACTGTGACCATCATGGCGCTGTTCGACGATGCTGAGGGGCCGCTCATCTATGAGGTGGATATCCTGCCTGTTTCACCAAAGGGCGGCGACATGATTACCGTCAGTGCCTACTGCATTGATACCTCTGGAGTGTATTCTGCAAAGATGTCATGGTCAATCAACGAGGCGGGGTGGGTCGAGCAGGACATGGTATTCTATGCGTGCCTGTGCCTAGCGGGCGGAAGGTGGATTGCCAGCTTTGGCCCCGTTAGTGCAAGTGACACAGTGGACTTGTATGTGACAGCTTATGACAACACACCCGGTCACAACTCTGCAAACACCCAGACCTTTCAACTCCAGATAGCGACGTGAAGCTGGTGACAAACATGAGAATCGAAGCCATCATCAACCTAGTGATACTTGTGGTCGGAGTTGTTGTTGCTATTGCACCTTGGACCTTTGCGCCAGTCTGTGCAAGTCAGATGAGATGCTGGAATACGCGTGATGTGGAAACAGTCTTGGGTGCTTCCATTGCGCTTCTTGCTCTTGTCAGCACATACAGACTTCTCGCTCACGGATGAAGAGAAACGGTCTGTCGGAGGGTTGCTGGTGAACCTAGAACAACGCAGGATGCTGGAGGCGGCCTTCGTCACTGTGGGATGCCTCGGCATCTACGGCTTCACTAGCACACTTCAGGTCGTTCACTACTGTGATTGGACCGGACTGCAGATTCGCGACCGCATTGGCCATGAGGTCACTTTCTTCCTCGTGAATGGCACCCAGAGGTACTACTGCTGCGTGAGCATATCGCTGTTGGCGTTTGATCATCTCATTGGGGTTGGCCAAACAGATAGCATCGTCAACATACAAGTCAGATGTCCAATGTGCGGGATGCTGATGGACTGGGATGACCAGATGATTGTGTGGATTGCTCAGTCTGACTATCTATGTCCTACGACAGGCACGCCCACAATTGTCTGTGTGTGTCAAGACCTCTCGGATACGGAACTGTGTGAGAGCCACTTCTTACAGCTACATGGTGGCAACATCACAGCAAACCCCTACGTCTGGCCCCCATAGAGGCGATCTCCTTGCGAAAGCGAATGATACTCATTGCCCTGCTATTATCAGTTTCATTCAACGTACTAGCTGCATTCGCTGTTAGTGCATTCCCAAGAACTTCGCAGGCATGGCTCTTCCCAGATCTGGGGCCAGGGATCTTGCAGGACTCCTACTACAGCAGAGCGCCCGCACTTGAGAGCCTGTTTGGTGCAATCGGTGATGTGCCCGGGGGGTACTCACTCTACGCAGGGAGTCCGCTTCAAGGGGGTTTCAATGACAATCTCAGTACTTGGATGGTGGGGTCAATCCCTTGGAGGTTGTCTATGCCTGCTTCAGAGGGAAGTGCAATCGTTGCGGCCATTGCAGTGGCCGCCCTACCTCTCCTAATAGTCTTCATCTTTGGGAGGAGATCATACGGGTCTACGAAGACACGTTAACCTTGCCAGCTACTCTCTGGGAAACGTATTCAAGTATCGAACGAGGACTGCCGCGATACTGTTGGCCCTCACGTTCTCCACAGCTTTGCTTTGCTCTGTCGAGTTTATCAGAGAAGGGGTTGTGATAGACATTGAAGCCTCACTTGGGGAGGGCCCGGACCTTGTTGTTCAGAAACTGGTCGGAGGACGCCAAGTACTGGTACCATTGGAGTGGATCAACAATGTGTCTGAAACGACAGGGGTCAGACTGGTCACTCCTCGTGTATGGGGATACACTGATGCAGGGGACGGCAGACTGCTCACTGTCATGGGTGTGAACGCAACGGAGTATGCCACCATATTCGCGGCAGTCGGTACTGACATCTTGGCCGGCGGCAGATTCATCATGGAGAACGACACAAGGAAAATGGTAGTGGGACAGGGTATCATTGACATGATGGCTGCATCTGGCGCAGCGGTGACAATCAATGTAGGGTCTGTGCTATCGCTCATCACATGCAACGGCAGTCTGATTGAGTTCGTGGTAGTCGGTGTCTTCAGTGCAGACTCGAAGATACAAAGCTACGACCTGATTATGACTGACATCGGCAGTGCTCGCATGGTCCTAGGCGTTGACAATTCGTCATGCACGGACGTCGCTGTGTGGATCAGCTACGGAAGTGACTTGAACAGCGTGGCGTTCCAGCTCGACACCTCGTTGTCACAGGCACGTGTGCTGACACGTGATGCGATGAAGAACAACATGCTGAGGACCTATGGAGGCCGTGCGGGTGTGGCTGCACTCCTATGGGCCTGCGTGTTGTTAACAGTTGTGTTGCTTGTCTGCACTGCCTCATCTGCAGGCTCGGAAGAGGCCAAGAGAGAAGTGGGTCTCTTGAAAGCTCTCGGCTTTGACACTGTTGACATTCTGGAAATCAGGATGGTAGAAAGCCTGACTCTGGGGGCTCTTGGTGCCAACTTCGGCATTTCGCTGGCGATAGTCTTTGACTTCGTCTTGGGAGCACCACTTCTGGCCGGATATCTGCTAGGATGGAATCTTGTCCTTCTGAATGGGGGCATCCCCTTAGCTGTTTCTTCAGCCACCATATTCACGGTATTTGCAGCAGCCATTGTCCCCATCATGGTCGCCACGGTCGTGCCTTCATGGCGAAATGCGATCACCGAGCCGGACACGGTTCTGAGAGGTGTCTAGGATGACATTTGCAGTCAGGACAGAGAACTTGTGGAAGACCTATGGCTCTGGTGGACCACGCCAAGTTGATGCTGTACGGGATGTCACAATTGAGATTGAAAGAGCAAGAATCACAGCCATCGGGGGCCCTAGTGGTTCTGGAAAGACGACACTCTTGAGTCTAGTCGGTCTGCTCACAAGGCCAACCAAGGGAAAGGTCCTGTATGGTGACCAAGACTTTTCGACCCTCTCAGAAGTGTTCAGAACAAGAGCACGTCGCCAACGGATTGGGTTCATCTTCCAAGCTCAGTATCTCATCCCACAGCTCACCTCTGTGGAGAACGTTGCTCTCCCGATGCTCTGCTTGGATGTCCCTCGTTCTGAGGCAGAGAAACTGGCAGCTGAGAGGTTGTCAGGGTTGGGCATGAGGCATAGGTTGGACTTCAGAGTGGCGGAATTGAGTGGCGGCGAACAACAACGCGTTTCGATAGCGAGGTCACTCATGAACTCGCCAGAGATACTGATTGCGGACGAGCCAAGTGCATCAATCGACGAGAAGTCTGCTGAGGAGCTGCATTCTGTCCTGAGAGAGATGGTCGAGAGGGACAAACTGAC
>CAZVZC010000047.1:11436-12719 GCA_964631415.1 uncultured archaeon
CCGGCGGAAGCAACTCCTAGCCAAAAGAGCCCTGAGAAGAAAGCCGTGTCAGGAAACTCTTGAAAGAGGCAGTAGGGGCAATGGTGGGTCGGTATGCCCAGTAGCAGGGGAGCATAGCTGTCATGTAGCATGATCACGTAGAAGATAGCAGCTAGACCACATGTGACCACAGTCAGAATGTCCATCAAGCCACTGGCGCGAGGCACCCACTGTATCAGGATGAGTATGATTGTAACAGAGACTGTCAATGCCGTTAGAGCAGCACCGAACCCCGATCCGAAGATGTATGAAGGTGAGAAGGGAGGATTCACATCATAGAAGCTGGAACAGCATGGAACATACACTGGCTTGATAGAAGCGACGAACAGGACGTCCATCGCACTGTCTAGAATCACTAGTGGTAGCAGCACGAGTACGAAAGACCTTGCCAACTGACGCGCAAAGGGCAGCCTCGGCTGGCTGCGGTTGGCAAGCTCCACAAGGAGCCAGAGGCCATAGACGAAGGGCAGGAATAGTTTCAGCGCAACGTCAATGACAGAGTATGGAGCACCTGCATTGACCACTCCATAGGCACACATGGCCCCAGGGCAATATGGCACAAGCGACTGCAGCATCCAGAAGAAGAGAGGCACATCGAACAGACGAGCGACTAGGACGATCATACCAATCATGCCGAGGAGGTAGTACCTCTGCTCGGACGTTTGTCGTAACTCCTCGTCACCCTTGAAGCCCTCAACAATCGCTGAAGAAACGTATCCACCGTATAGCGCGAGACCAAGCGAAAGCAGTCCAATGACCAATACAACAACTGTGGTCACCGTGACTATCATTTCGCAGCGCTCCAAGTTGCACCTGAATGTGCAGCCCCTCACTAAAGCGTTTGGTCAGGACACTGACCCTTTGGGACAGGCGCTCGGGACTCGCATCCACACGATATTGTTCGGAGCGACGATAATTACAGCCACTGGAAGCCAGACAGACTACTTGTGTTCAAGACTCCACCGGACTCACTACCACTCTTAGACTCTCTCGCGACAGGATTCGTACCTGAGCCCCTGGAAGAATCTGGCCATCACCGCAACGTGCGTCCCATGTTTCACCACCCACTCGAATCTTGCCTGACTTGGGGGTCACGGTTTCTGTGACCACCCCTGTCATGCCCTTGAGATCATAGAGGCTATACGAGCCAGTGTCAACGAGTGAGGGGTAGACCAGATAGTACTTCACTATGACGAATACAGTAGTGCCAGGAATCGCTATGATCACGGTGAGCAAGAGATATT
>CAZVZC010000048.1:0-12243 GCA_964631415.1 uncultured archaeon
CCGCCATCGTTCTTTCCATGGAGGGCCTTGTCTGGCGACCCCTGATGAGAAGGCATGAGAAACACGAGGTGGTTGGCTAATCATGGCAATACTCGATGTCCAATCGGTTGGCAAGAGTTTCACAAAGGACAGGACGGGGATCGAAGTCCTGCATGACGTTTCGTTCTCCGTGGAGGAGGAGTTCGTCTGCATCGTCGGTCCGTCAGGTTGCGGCAAGTCTACACTTCTTCGGATAGCCGCCGGACTCGAACATGCGGACTCAGGCCAGATACTCTTCAAAGGAGAACCCGTAATCAGGCCTACTCCGAAGATTGCGATGGTCTTTCAGCTCTTCGGGTTGTTGCCTTGGAAGACAGCATTAGAGAACGTAATGCTGCCCTTGGAGATTGCGGGCCTCGATATGGAGGCACGTCGTGCTCGTGCCTTTGAAAACCTGCACGGTGTTGAACTAGACGGATTCGAGAACACATACCCCCATGACCTCTCTGGTGGCATGAAGCAGCGTGTTGGCATCGCACGTGCTCTTGCGCTCCACCCGGACGTTCTGCTGATGGATGAGCCATTCTCTTCATTGGACGAACTGACGGCAAAGACTCTGCGGGAGATGGTCCTAAGAATCTGGCGTAGCCCCGATCCTCCTAACACGTTCGTGATGGTAAGCCACAATGTGGAGGAGGCTGTTTTGATGGCAGATAGAGTCATCGTTATGTCCTCTCGACCAGGCCGAGTCATGGGGGACGTCCAAGTCGACATACCTCGACCTAGGATTCAGCATTGCCGGGGTAATCAGTACTACAGTTTTGTGGATGAGGTGGTGGGTCTTCTGGAGAAAGGAAAGACCATGCCATCGACCTCATACGATACATCCGAACACGTGGCAACACCACGGTGAGTCACGGACTCGCAGCTTTCCCTCGGAGTCACGCGCGACCATTTCGTCTGCCCTGGTTGGGCCGAGGCTCCACGGCTTCTGCTGCACGAGCCAATTCCCAAACTGTCATCTAGGACCTTCTCGGCTGGCTCTGCGATGTTCAGCGGGCTTTGAGTATGATGCTCTTCACAGCCATCACTGGCTTGAGCCCTCTCGCTAGCAAGAGAATCGCAAGGAGAATCATCATGGCTCCTGCAAACCCTGTGCTGACTGTCGCGCTCCATGTGAGGAGTTGTTGCTCCAAGTTGACTCCGAACCGGGCAAAGACGAATGAAGAGAAGCCAAACACGCTGCCGCACATGGAGATCATGGTGGGCACCTTTCTGCCCACGCCCATATGCAGTCCTGCAATGTTCAGCTCAATGGGCTTCTCCTGAATTGTGACCTTGACTTTTTCCACTCCAAGAGGCCTGATAGACCCATCACGGTCGACCAGCTGGAACTCCACAGTCAGATCAAACTTCCCGGTGGCCAACGGGAGCACTTTGAACTCGGCCCTTGTTTGGCTCTCGACCTCTTCCACCTTGATGTCTCTGAAGCTGGGCGAGATGTTGCAGCCGCTGCAGACCGGGACGACTCTCACCTGAGATGTCTTGGGCAGCTGGTAGGTGGTGTCGGACACCTTTGTCGTTGACCCAGCGGGTCCGACGATTATCATGTCTGCTTCATGCAGTGTGACTATGAGGTCATACTCCTCCTTCAGGCACATTCGCTCCCAGTATGATATCGAAGACTTTCGCTCAAGCACATCAGCCGCGCGCGTGCCGCTGGGAGGAGCCGGGCTTGGAGCGGCACCAGACGGAGGCGCACTGGGACGGGCAATCTCTTCCCGAAACTCGTCGCGGTCCATAACCGATGCCTTCTCCATAGCTGAGGGGCGCATCCGCGATCTGACTCTCTCTTCCTCCATCGGCATTCTGGTCGTCGGTATCTCTTCGGCTTCACGCTTCTTCTCCACGGCAGCGGCCGGGGGTGTCGGCGGGGCTTGTTCTGCGCTTGGTGCTGCACGTCCGATTGGTCTTCTATCTCTGCGATACTCTGCGTACGCAAGCACAAGAAGTGAAACCATGAGAATACCGAATGCAATCAAGTCTAACATGTTCCAGTACCGGCTGCACGGTCGCCCACACTCACATAAATGAGTTGTTGGGTGGTAGCCAACCTCCGGTGGTGCCGGTCCATCATCAGGTCTTGCCCGGGTGCAGTGTCAAGCCAACGATGAGGTTTGAGAACATGTAGGCCATGAGTACGTAAGGCCACATGTAGCCTGCAAGTATATTCCAACCAATCAGGATCTCCGCGACCGAACGCCCGATGGCGAAACTGCCGACCCATTCGAACAGCTCCTCGAGCACAAGCCACAGAATGCCCACATGAATCAGGTCCAATGTGTTGTACTTTCCGACGTATCGCAGTAGCAGGTATGCAAAGATGAAGATGTACACTATTCGAGTGGACATGCCGATCTGATGTGCGAAGAGGGTGCCCCACATGGGCTCGTAGATGAGATTCATGAGCACGAAGAAGTTGAACCCTGATACCAGTGTTTCCATCAGCCATACCCGTACGGCGGTTCTGAGCAGAGGATTGTTCATGGCAGATTGCGCTCCCGGATTGCCTACCGACCTTGGCCCCGCTGCGACGAGGCCGGTCTCTTAAGAAGTCGTCTGTGTTGTGTCGAATGGCCCACTGTACTCTATGGGGCGGGATAAGACAACTCCCATCCAGGATGATAGTCGTTAATGAGCCCCAGGATCTCTGTGTGGTCAGAGGTTCCGAAGAATGGTTCAGGGTCTATCCATTCGTTGCCGGTCACGACTCCAAAGTGGATGTGGGCAGCATCTTCGACGAACAAGAAGAGGCCTATCAGATCGCCTTTCTGAACCCAATCTCCTTCCTGCACGGTCAACATACTGAGTTGCCTGTTCTGATCTCCGACCACATGAGTGAAGGGCTCGAAGCCGTAGCGGACAACCACGGTCGCATTGAAGCGGATTACCACGTAGATGTTGTACATGTTCAGAGTGGTGTCCGGGTTTTCACGCCAGCTGACTTCCTCAACGTAACCCGGCGCTGCAGCAATCACCTGAGAATTGTTATAGAAGAAGTAGTCTATGCCATTGTGAATGAAGCCCCAAGGACAGTCAGTCGTTTCGCTATACCCCTCGTTGTAGCTGCAGATGTCCGAACGGTTGACATAGATCACGCCCATGTAGTCAAGCCTGTCAGATGCATACCTGTCGCCAGGGTCGAACGTGCTGGGTCGCAGAAAGACAATGCCGATACCGACTATGACTATCAGTACAAGAAACAGAACAAGCAATCCGCGGCGCATGGGCTTTTGCCACCTGAAGGACCTATTAACTCTCTTAGTTTCTCCCCCCCGCGCCCATCAATGTGCAATGCTTCAGACTTCGACCCCGAGGAATAACCTCACCAGCAGACCTATCACAAAAGTCAGGCCGGCCACGCCGAGGCTTATCGAGGCGGTTTCTAGGAACTTCTTCCTGAAAGGCAGGTTCTTTGCGACAGAGATGTAGAACGTGAAGACGAAAAGAATGAGAATCGCGCCGAGCACAGATGTGACGAGGGAGAGGTAGATGTTCTCAAGGAGCATGAAGGGCATTATCAGGACAAGCACCGTCATGAAATAGGTGAGTGTCGTGTACATGGAGGCCTTCTTCGGGCTCTTGTCTCCTCCCTCCGACTTTGTTGAGAGGTACTCTGATGTTCCCATTGATAGCGATGCGGCGATCCCTGTTATCAAGCCGGTCACACCGACTAGGTGGGCGTTCTGAAGGGCGAAGGTGAATCCCGCCAATGCACCCGTGAATTCGACGAGCGCGTCGTTGAGTCCGAGGACCATTGAGCTGACGTATTTCAGCCTCTCCTCATTTATCAGATCGAGAAGCTCCTTCTCATGTTCGGTTTCGTCCTTGAAAATCCCGAGGGCCTGTGGCGCCTGCTCTGAGATACTCTCGTAGAACTTCATTGCGCCTTCTTCCCCGCGTTCCATGAGCTTCATTGCAAAGGTCAGGCCGAGAAGCCTTGAGATCAGCATGTACTTCCAGACCTTGAGGGTACTCTGCTTCGGCTCCGCTTTCGTGAGCTCCTTCCAGATGTTATAGTGCCCAAGCTCGTCCTCTGAGAGCTGCTTCAGGGTCTTCTTGTTCTTCTCGTCCTTGGACGACCTTGCGAGCTTGTCGTAGATTATGTGTTCGGTGAGTTCCTGCCTCTGGCAGGCGATGAGGGTCTTCCTCAATTCCTCGCTGAGAGTCTGGGACATGGAGCTGCTTCAGGATTCCTGCTCTTATGTTTCTTCTGCATCTCCGGCAGATGCTCGGCGGCCCACACTGACGTCCGATTCGATCCTCTCTGCACTAACGGAGTGCGGCAGATCCGAGGATGCGGTTTCCAATGAGCCGCTCAATCTCATCCCGTATCTCTCTGAACTTCTGTAGCTTCTCGTCACGACTGCCCTGAAATGTGGCTGGATCTTCGATTGACCAATGCTCCGTGTGCTTCGCACCCGGGAAGAACGGGCAAACCTGTCTGGCCTTGTCGCAGACAGTCACAACTAGGTCGAACGACTGGTCCACAAACGTGTCGACCTTCTTGGTATGCAGGCCCCGCACGTCAGCGCCGCGTTCTCTCAGCACCTCAAGGGCAAGTGGATTGACCTCAGGCGCGATTGATGTCCCCGCGCTGTGCGCCTCATATTTGCCGCTGCCCAGTAGTCTGAGAATTGCTTCGGCCATCTGGCTTCTGGCTGAATTCCCGCTACAGATGAAAAGCACGCGTTGCATACGATGGCTAGGGAACAGACCGATTTAACGTTGTGTTCATGGCAGTCTGCAAGATAGCCATTATTGCCGGTGGATACGCTTGGCTGATGATGGCGCTTCGAACTAGACGTGAGCTCCAATTGTCCTGTTGATAGCGACCTCTCCGATGTCCGCGCAATAGGAAGCGATTCTCATCAGGTGGTATATGAAGACAGCCTTGTGAGAGGAGGGCGTGTCCTCGATTGATGATTCGAGAGCTGCGAGTCTATCTGCAAGGTCTTCAGCATTGCTCAAAGACTTCAGAGCGTCCGCCGACTCAACCTTAGCGTCAAAGCTGTGGTTTCCTTGCTGGGTTTCTACCACAAAGAAGACCCGTGATGCGGTATCGTATACGTTGAACAGCTCGTCGCCGAGGCCAAGAACCTCCAGATCCACAGAGCCCAGCTTGACGAGTTCTTTCATCGCCCCGCATATGTGGTCAGCTATGCGCTCGATGTATTTGGCCGCTAAGCTGAAGTGCAGTGCATCGGATGGTGAGATCTCAATCTTCCTGGCATATGTCGGGTCCTGTAAAGCAAGGTGGCACAGACGCTCGACGAAGTAGCGATGACGATCGACATCCTCATCCCTGTCCACGATAGTATTAGCCTCGCCGAGTTCACCTGTCTTCATTGCTCTCAGAAGCCCTGTGAGCATGTACTTCGTTGTGGAGAACTGTCGCTTGAGAATGGGGCTGATCACCTGTTTCTCGCTCGTGTCTCCTATGAGTAGGCGCTTTTCGTCCTCCTCTAGCACCTCGAACCCGGGCAGGCGCCTTACCAGCTTACTCGTTTCCTCTCTCGCTGCCATGTCGATTGGCTTTGCGAATGAGATTTCGAAGGAGTCTACCCCCACAATGTAGGCTCCGACTAGGAGACTCTGAATGCTCCCGCCACCACTGTTGTCCATAGCGAACTTGATCGGACCTGTCAGCGGCTTCTCTACCTGGGGTGGCAGGATTTCGAGTGTGCCGCTTGCGGTTTCATCGATTCTCACTTCAGGGTTCTCAGTGTCTGTGAGACCAAACCGATCGCACCACTCCCGAGGCAAGTAGAGATAGAATGAGTTGCGGACTTTGTTCAGCTTTCGAGTTATTGTCACATGGGCCGTTTCCTAGGCCCGACTTGATAAGCGTTGGCATATGAAGCATATACGACATTTGCAGGCAGCTGAAACGCATGCACATCATTTATCTTCTGTTGCTTGTCGCGACGTTTTGAATAGAAAGGAGAATAAAAACATGAACAAGAATGTGACCAATCTTTTCGTTTGTTTGCTGATTGGCATCGTCATAGGTGCAGGCACAGTATTGGTAGTCATGTCACCTAGCGGCCAAGCAACTTACACGGTCACTACGGCTGGCTCCACGACACTCTATCAGCTCAGCCAAGAATGGGCAACTAGATTCCAGGAGGACTTCCCCGCTTTCGTGGTCAATCCTGCATCAGGTGGTTCGGGGCTGGGGCAGTCACAAGTGGCTGAAGGCTTGATACATATCGGCGCATCTAGCTCTTACCCGTCTGCCGATTACCGCGGCAACAACACGAACGTGAAGATTCTGCCTGTGTCGGCTGACGCACTTGCCATTGTCGTCAATCCCTCGGTCAACGGTTCTGTCTTCAGACTCGATTCAGACATGGCTGCGGCTGTTTTCCAGGGCAACATCACCACATGGGAGGAGTTTGAGTCGACCTTCGGCGTACAGGTAGCAGCAGCCGGCGAGATAGAAGTGTTCGTGAGATCTGACGCAAGTGGCACGACTGCAACGTTCGGCAAGTGGCTGATGACATCAACCAGCAATCCGAACCCTCACGCGAACTTCACCTGGACACTGGGCGACCACGAGGCCATCACGTGGGCAGCGGGGATCAATGCAGTTGTTGGTAATCTCGGTGTTGCTTCAGGAGTTGAGGCAAACGTCAAGGCGATAGGCTATGTGGGTCTTGCCTTCACGGAAGGTCTGACTGATGCTGAGCTCTACAACTATGGAAATGGTCAGTGGGTGGCCCCGTCACTGGAGAATGCTCTGAAGGCCATCCCCTCCGAGTTGGCTGATCCCGGTCAAAATCTGATGAACTCACCCACTCCGGATGCATACCCGATAGCCAGGCTTCTCTACTACTTGGTGAACGAGGAGAACCTGCCTTGGTACGTCATTGTGTTCCTCGACTGGGCTATTGCACAGGGCCAAGGATACGCATCTGGGGTCGGATACGTGCCAATCAACGGAACGGCGGCAGCCCTATACACTCTGAACGCCCTTGGCACGCTAGCACCAACAGCGTAGGCTTCCACCACCGAAGGGAGAGCTGGCAGACACCAGTTCTTCTCCCCCGAGTTCCTTTATCAGACAACTAGAATAATGGGGGTTTCAACATGCGAGTCAGTGTTTCTGAAGGCCGACAGCAGAGCTTGGTGAGAAGAAGATGACCTCAGAAGAACCTTCAGGGAACTCACTCCTGCTCCGGTTTCCCAGAAGGATTTGGTCATACGTTTTGGGTGGGCTTCGGACTGTCAGGAGGGTCCGGGGACCGGCGGCGCAGGATCTCGTTGGCAGGTTTGTCCTTCTCGTACCAGCGTTCGCAGGTTCTACTTTGATCATCCTGATTCTGGCCTTTCTCTGGTACGAAGCAACACCTGTCTTCTTGGATCCTCGAGGAGGACCTTCGATTCTTGTGCAGCCCATCTGGGACCCAAACAGGGACCTCTTCGGTATTGCGGTGTTCATAGTTGGGTCCTTCGTCTGCACGTTTCTAGCCATCGCAATGGCTGTTCCATTGGGTGTTGGAGCTGCAGTGTTCCTGAGCGAGTTCTGCCCACTAAGGATCCGAACATCGATACGGATGATTGTGGAGATGATGGCCGCAATACCATCCATAGTGTATGGACTGTGGGCCTATGTCGTGATGGTTCCTTGGATCAAGAACTCACTTGCACCTGCGGTACAGTCGAACCCATTGACATCTTGGATGCCCTGGTTCCAAGGTTCGACTAATGGCCTCAGTGTTCTTGCCGGCAGCGTCATTCTTGCCATAATGCTGTTGCCCACGGTGGTAGCAGTTTCTGATGATGCACTACAGTCTGTCCCCAGGACGTACCGAGAGGCCTCACTGGCGCTTGGTGCGACTAAGACGGAAACAGCCCGAAAGATTGTGGTTTCTGCGGCAATACCAGGCATAGGGGCCGCCATAGTGCTGTCGCTAGGAAGAGCGGTGGGCGAGACGATGGCTGTGCTCATGGTGACAGGCAACTCTCTGCAGGTGCCCTACTCACTCTTCGACCCCACATATGTCATGACCAGCATAATCACAAATCAGCTCGGCTATGCCTTCGTCTTTCCACTCTGGAGGTCAGCGCTCTTTGCAGTGGCACTTGTCCTGCTAATGATGTCCATATCTTTCACAGTCATTGCCAAGTGGTTCGTGAGATGGGGAATGAAGACTAGAGGTCTGGTTTAGGGTGTGATCAAATGGTAAGAAATCGTGCTTCCGCAACCTCCAATGAGGTGAGTGAAACCCCCGTTTCAACTCCTATGCAGCCTGAGATCGAGGGCAAGAGGAGACTGCTGCTCTGGGTGAAGGCTCAGTTGCTGGTCAGAACTAGGCGTGAGCTGAAGGACCTGCTTCTGAAGATTGTGTTTGCGGTGGCAATGCTGATTGTTGTCCTTCCATTCTTCCTCGTCGTCGTCCATCTGGCAATCGTGGGACTGGGCGGACTTACTCTGGACTTCTTCACGACACTCCCGGGTCCCTCTCTGGCAGGAGGCATCCGCAACGCACTTGCCGGGACATTCCTTCTCGTGCTCGTCGCAGGTGCGGTTGGCATTCCTCTGAGTGTGTTGGGCGCAGTATACATCAACGAGTACTCCCGTCCAGGGAAAATACGCAGCAT
Organism: uncultured archaeon; assembly: GCA_964631415.1. Lineage (GTDB taxonomy): Archaea > Asgardarchaeota > Thorarchaeia > Thorarchaeales > Thorarchaeaceae > OWC5. Next base: position 8,647 of record CAZVZC010000048.1, read on the forward strand.
GGTTGAGTTCGCATCTGATGTCTTGGCCGGCATACCGTCCATTGTATTCGGAGCCTTTGGGTTCGCATTTGTTGTGGTCTTCCTTGGTGTGGGAATGGGACTTGTATCAGGAGGGCTGACTCTAGCCTTCATGATGATTCCTACAGTCCTAAGGACGACTCAGGAGGCGTTGCGGCAGGTCCCGGTTTCGTTGCGAGAGGCGTCACTTGCCTTGGGAGCTACAAAGTGGACTACAACTTGGCGAGTCACGATAAGAGCAGCTTTTCCGGGCATCATGACGGGGGTGCTACTGGCAATAGGACGAGTCATGGGTGAGACCGCCCCATTGATATTCACATCGGGCAACAGCCTCGGCGTCCCGACCTCGATTGTGGGTCCGGCTTCATGGGTTGCATCACTTCCGTACACAATCTGGGCATATGTCAGTGACCCCCGGCCGTATCTTCAGGTGAAGGCCCACTCCACTGCTCTTGCCCTGCTCATCATAGTCTTGGCTGTGGACGTGATTGCCAACTACCTGTCGAGAAAAGTGACTAGGAGACTTGTATGATGACAGCCTGGAAGCATCAGATTGAGATCCACGACCTATCCACATGGTTCGGACCAAAGCAGGTCCTGAAGGGCATCACATGCCACTTCAGTGACAACGAAGTGACAGCTATCATGGGTCCATCAGGCTGTGGGAAGAGCACGCTCCTTCGGACGATCAACAGGCTCAACGACATCATTGGCAACTTCAGGATGAAGGGCAGGGTCCTGCTTGAGGGAGAAGATATCTATGGTCCCCAAGCGAATGTATATGAGCTGAGACGAAAGATCGGGATGGTCTTCCAGCAGCCAAACCCCTTCCCTATGAGCATCAGGGACAACGTCAAGTACGGGCCAAGGCTGCACGGTATAAAGGATGGAAACCAGCTGGAGAAGATAGTGGAGACATCTCTCAGAAGAGCCGCTCTTTGGGATGAGGTCAAAGACTGTCTTGACGAACCTGCACCAAACCTGTCAGGGGGTCAGCAGCAGAGACTCTGCATCGCCAGAGCGCTGTCAGTCGATCCGCCCGTGCTCCTCATGGATGAGCCAGTTTCGTCTCTGGACCCCATAAGCGCGGCCAAGATTGAGAACCTGATAGTAGAGCTGAAGAAGGACTACACGATCATAATGGTCACACACAATGTGCAGCAGGCATTCAGGGTGTCTGACCAAGCAGCCTTCCTCTATCTCGGTGAGCTGGTCGAGTTCGACAGGACGAGCCGCATTGCTGAGGCACCAGCTGATGAGAGGACAGAAGCATTCATCACTGGCCGTATCGGGTAGGTGATTAGATGAAGACCCAAATCGAGATCTACATTGGAGAGATTGAAGAGAAGCTTCGGCGAGAACAGGAAATGGTCACCGACGCCGTCTTGGACTCGATGAAGGCTTTTGAGGCTCTGGACCTATCTCTTGCATCTAGGGTCAAGGAAGCGAGCAGGGCAATCGAGGAACTCTCGGACAACGTTGAGGCACATGTCTTCGAAACCATCGCACGCAGACAGCCTGTTGCTAGAGACCTCAGGAAGCTTGCGGCGTACTTACATGTAGCACACAGTTTTTACAGGATAGGACGCTACGCATACAAGATAGCTCACATAGTCCACCTAAGTCAAGGTCTCCAACACTACAAGGAACTGCAGATACTGCCGCGCATGGCACAGATGGCCAGGAGGACAGTTGACATTGCCATGAATGCATTGCTCACAGGTGACCTATCTGGCATTGGAGAGCTAGAGGAGCTAGAGGCACAAATAGACAAAGAAACAGAAGACATGTTTGAAGAGATCGTGGGATACCTTCGACAGCGGCAGGACATAACCAGGATGTCTCTGTTCTATATATTGGTGGGCAGATACTTCGAGCGTACTTCCGACCACGCGCTCATGATAGCAGAGAGAGCGATATACATGGTAACGGGAAGAAAGAGGAAGCTCGGCCTCGCATATCGCGACAGAAAACCGACGGCACCTCACTAGTCCTTTTCTCGCTGACCTAAACACCGGAGTTGTCTTGGCTTTAGCTGCGTGCACCATGGACTTTCAAGGCCAGTTCGGCGATTCTCTTTCCCAGCTCCTTGCACACGTCTACTTCCTTGTCCTTTGGTGCTCCTACGGCAGCTGCACCGTAGTGTTTGTTATCATCTCTCCCAACGACCACCATTCCGTGAATTAGCATCGCATTCAAGATTGAGAGAAGAGTGGTTTCAGCACCTGAAGCCGTGCCCCCTGAGCTCGTGAACGCGCCACCCACCTTGCCTTTCAGCTTCCCGTGTATCGTTGCAGTCGTGTCGATGAATGACTTGAGTTTGCCCGACATCTGTCCATAATACGTTGGCGAGCCCATTATGATGGCCTGAGCGGCCAAGAGATCCTCATGGGTCGCTGCGTCAACCTTCTTGACGACAACCTCAACATTCTTGACCTCTCGAGCGCCGGTGGCGACGAGAGTCGCCATTTTCTCAGTGTTCCCTGTGTCGGAATCATAGATGACAAGAACCTTCAGCATGTGCACGGGTGCCGACTCGCGCCCTTGATACCTGTTTCGGCTTACGCCATTGCCAGCGAACACCGCACCCTTTCTGTGATTCCACATGTGTTGATGAGCGAACACCTCCTGTCAGACGAGTTTGATCCTCCACAGGCGATATGTCTCGAACCAACCGAATAGAGCGCCCACAATGCCCAGCGCCATAGCTGCGTATCTGTCAAACGGGCCTACGGGGGTGAACAATGCAATGGCTAGGTAGGCGAGGGTGAAGGCGGTGAAAAAGAATGCCACGAACGCGTATCTTGGTAGGAGAACTCCTCTGTACGCAACGAAGTTACGGAGGGTCCCAACCTTCACTATCTGCTTTAGTTCGTAAGAGTTGTCGATCTGCTTGGCAATCAGGTCAAGATCAAGAAGCTTGGACAGATGGTGGCTAGCTACGGATGGACTGGACATGCCTAGCGCGCGCTGCACTTCTCTCACACCAACGGGCTTTGACTGTTGCAGCATGTACCAGTAGACTCTCAGTGTGTTGCCTCTCAGTTCTGCTTCCAACTCATGAGTGTCTCTTTCTTCGCCCGTCACGCGCGCCACCAAGAGGCCGGCTGCTCGTTTTGCAGATAATCTCTTCCCTGTTCTAATCCCTGAACACCATGTTCTATTCCGTGGCTCTAAGTGCAACTGTGATAGTCCATGATGCATGATTCCGGCGCCAATAGTGAGGGAACTTGACCATCAGACAAAGCGCAAGATGGTTGCTGGAGGTGTGTCCGCCTCTCTGATAGCGGTCAGCCTTGTCGCAGGTCTTGGTGCATTCGCAGGTGTGTTCTGGTACTTGCCCAATGGCCATAACCCCCTGAACCCGCAGTATTTTACGATCAATGTCACCGTCCCCAACTCTTTTGCAGACTATGTCCCATATGACGAGAGTTTTGTCCCCAACGCGCCGGCCTACAGTCTCGGGACTGGTCTATCCAACATAGTCAATCTGAACCAGTTCTCATACCTCACAGCATCAGACCGTCTATTGCTTGAGAGAAATGGATTCATTGTCAAGCCTCAGTCCTACTACAAGCA
>CAZVZC010000049.1:0-4852 GCA_964631415.1 uncultured archaeon
TTCACCTGACTTCTCTATCATAGCTCGGGAAGAGAAACACCTTCGCGACCTTGAGCTGCAGAACATATGGGAAACCACTGCCCGTTACGGCAATACGGAACGCAAACGAATCAAGAATGAGGCTTCAGAACCGGTAGGTCCGTTGAATGCCCTTCTCAACATGCTGGGTGCCATACTACGTAACTACTTCCTGATCATGTATCCATTTGAACAGGCCGCAGTCTTGGGGAGAACAGGAAAGAGAATCATTTGGGGACTGCCGGGTGGCAAGAAGACTGGAGCCATTCCTGTTGCTCATGGTCCCAGACTCGTGGAGCTTGATTTCGCGGACATGATAAGGTCACACTGCAGGGAAGTGGCACGGACTAGCTTCATCAAGGACGTTCCACTGACTGACTTTGACAACTACATCCTGCTACTAATCAGAAGACTTTCGCCCTTCAGTGATTACCTATACACAGATGGTGACACAGGGAGGTGGGGATTCAAGCGTTTGCGAACACAGGGCGGGGAACAAAGCGGCAGACCGAATGCTGACCAGATACTCCGTGGAATCGTTTCCGAGCTAGAAGCAGTCTACGGTATGAGCACACGCGGCGGAAGCACCACGTCACCCGCCTCACAGGAACTTGACAGGAGTGATGGCGCGCGATTCTTCGACAACCAGCTCTTGGAACTGCGAAACCCGGATACAGCTCTGAGCCCAGACGACGCGGTACGGAAGCTGGAATGGGCGGCTTATTTGGAGAATCTACTGAGAGGGAAGAAACCCCGACTTCGAAGCAGAGATGAACAGTACCTCTCGGACATGATAAGGAATTCCGCGAGGTGGAGAGGGATCAAATACCACGGACTTGTGTCTGACGGGTACGTGCAACCGTACAGTGTGAGGTCAGTGGTTCTGGACGGCTCGCGCTTTGTTGATGCCAGAGAGGGGTTTCTCACTGTGAGCGAACTTCCTCTTGATACGCCGGCGGGACCCGGTCGTGCAGACCTCTGCATCTTCAGGAGAACCACTGTATTGAACCCTATGCGTCCAGGAGGCGTAACAGTGCTGAAGCCGATTGGTGTGTTCGACCTCAAGACCCGCACCGCGTTCAATTGGCATATCAAGGCCAAGGGAACGAAGAAGCCACCCACAACACTGTTGGAGAAGACCGTCCCGGACTTCATCCTGAATGCGAGAGGACTCACTGAGAAGGAATGGGAGGAAGTAGTATGTGAAACACCCTCCGCGAGCGAATCGAAGCAACTCGAACAGTATGCAAGAGGCTTGATTGACGGATACAGAGAAGCAACAGGAGATGACTCTTGTGAAGATCTCCTCAAAGGCATTATACTAGTGGACTCGGCCTTTGATATTGACCTGAGCCGGGAAATACTGCCGTTGCTGATCAAGGAACTGCGGAATAGGAATACAACCCAGAAGACAGTACCCAGCTCCAATCGGTGTTGTGTTAGAGTCGCTGCTCCTGAGAACCTTCGAATTGCACTAATCTTAGACGGACCTACTGCAGACCAGCTCAAAGTCTTCCGTTCCCGTGATCGACTCGATGACAGACTCAGCGCATATGATCCGTTTTCCGATGTGGAAGAAACGAAGAGTAGGCACATCGTCTACGTTAGTGTTGGCTCTGGTTCAACGTCCGGTTTCACTGCATCACGAATAGCCGAATACTGGCACGGGATGCAGCTCTTGAAGAAGCTAGTTGAGAGAGAAGAAAGAAGCAAAGTAGTATGGCTAGACCTTGCCGGGGCATTTGGTCACAGGCCACTGGCAGAGAAACGGCTCAGGCTCGAACAACAAGACACAGCGACTCGCATGTTCTTCGACTCGGTCGAAATACTGGACCTGTCATCGTGTTTGAACGACTACCTTTTCGCTGGGCAAGCCCTCCCAGACTTGGAGTCAATCCTATCAGTCAAAACCGAAGATAACGAAAGCTTGGTTATTGCAGTCAGTGGCTGGGAGTGGATTGAGGACTCTACACCTCCGCGACTCAGCATTGCTCTGCGCGAACTGGAACGATTCCTTGTTGAAGAGCTGAACAGACATGGTAGCACTGTATTGTGGTTCTGCAAAGCTAGACCTGCAGAAGAAACATCGTGGAAGTACCACAAGCGTGCTGCTTTGCCGTTTTGGCATTCCTCGCCTCATGGAAGACATGTGACTGACATAATCTGGAACCTGCCAATCAGACCCTACACATCAGCACAGACAACGCCAATGCTCGATGATGTCAGGGTGATTATCACGCTGACAAGTAGCTCCGTGGACGCAGAGCTAGTGGAAGTCCCACCACTCAGCGGCTGGTCTGAACGGTTCTGGAGCAAACGGAAATCGATTCGAAATGGAAAACGATCTGGCATGCGCGCTAGAGGAAGAATCCCGCTTTCTGCATCGGAGATAATGCAGAACACGGCCTTGAGAGAGGAGCTAATCCAGGACTCAGTAGACCTCGTACCGTGGCTCCGCATACTACGACCCGAGCGGTTTGATAGCGTAAGGAAGGACAACCTGATTCAGGGCGCTCTGATTCAGACAACGCCGCTACTCGGATATCCTTCCAAGCCATCCAGCGTCCTGTCCAGAACCACGTTCAGAACTCCGCTAGTCAGTCCAGGGTTTGGCAGATTGTATATGTCAAAGGCCGAGCCACTGCCCATTATCACCCATGCCAGACGCTACAGGCAAAACCGTCTGAAGTCCAAGACCAATGCACAAGCGTATAGCGCCCCTAGGGCGGAATCACTGAGGGCTCCCAGTTTCTCTGAAACAAGAGCAGGGCGAGCCGAAATCAGACTTCTGAAGAAGACAATCCAGTTCCTGACAAATGGAGCGCCATATTTGATGGCAGATACCGCGTGGGAGGACTTCGTTTCCAAGCTGTCGAACTTGGTCCCGGAGAAACCCGCTGACATGGATTTCATGACGCTGAATAGAATTACAGACTATCTGAGATCGAGCGATGCGTCGAGGGTTGTCTGGGAGAGCTTGTCGTGGGCGAGAGAGAGAAGGCTTGGGGACGGGCTCCACATGCCAGAGAAACGGAGCCTCGAGAAACTGGTGCAAGACAGGCCCCATGTCCCAACTCTCTATGGCAACTATCTGACCCTGATTCTAGTTGCTATAAGCAGCAGATACCCCGGGCTATCAGAGAATCAAATAGCAGACTTGTGGGAAACCGTCAGATCCTGGCAACTGCTACAGCTTGGATTTCATTCTGAAACGCAGCACAAGGTTCTGAGGCCTAAGTTTGATCTGAGAGCAATTTGGGCCAATCTCTGCAAGAGAGCTAAGACATTGTCACGGATGCCGCAGCCTGTACAATCAAGCATCCGCTTCGGCCTGCTTCTCGCCTCTTTCGACAACGAACAGGCAAGCTTTTGGCTGTTCATTCAGGATGAACACGACCCCCAGAACTTCATCGCAGGGCTGTGGACGAGGCAGAACCCCCTCTTGGCAAGAGGCTCTATAGCATGGTCTGAAACAAATCATGACATCATCGTGACCAGTGCTAAATCAGCGAAGAATGCAGACCTCTACGATGTCGTCGCAGCTCGGGTACATGGAGTGGACTGCATATGGTTGAAGGAGGATGAGGATTGGCGTTTGCTCGGCGGAGCCGTGTTGATTCACAGGCCAAGAGAAGCAATCGTCAGAATCAGAGGGGTCAGAATCGAATCCATAGAATGGGAGGAATTGCAGACCCCTCCCAAAGGGCTTGTATTTCCCTCAAGCCTGAGAAACAATGTGTTTCGCGAACTTGAGAAGATTTCGGCCGGTCTTGAGCAGATAGTCCCTGTTAGATGCAGTCTGACCATTGACTCAGACAAGTATGTCGTATCCTTCGAGGCCAACGGAAAGACAGTCGACGAATACAGATACTCTCAGACATGCGACATGCTGCGGCTTCTTCGACGGCCGCTCGTGGAGGGCGTCCCACTCAGAAACTCAAGAAGACCGGAGCAGTGTCTTACATGGGATTCTTACGAGGACATCGAGTACAACAGACTACAGCTGTTCAGACCGTATGTCGAGAGAAAGACACCGTACGTTCGAGTTGAGTCACTACTTCCTCTCACCTGTGAGGAGCTAGTGAAACGACCGACAAGGAAACTGTCACTTGTCATTTCGCATGACAAGAGAGCTTGTCCAGTCGCAGGCGGTGCGAGCAGCTCACACGGAGCATGTTGGAGGATTCGCGTGGTAGGTGATTCGCTTGCAGTTCATTCGGAATGGCCGCCAACAGAGTGCCTCACCGATCGAGACATCGCCAGCCTCATAGCCTCAAAGGAAGTCTTTACCGAGAAAGCAAGGTACAGAGTGAGCATCGAATTCAACCCGGACATCAGCACAAGAAAAGGCATCGTCTTCAGAGAGAGCAGGATGATAGCCAGCGAACTCGGACTCATGGTTGTCCCCCCAGGCACGTTCCTACACGTCGACAAAGAGAAACTTCTGTACTCCTTGGAAAGGGACGGAAATGAGATTCACATCGGTCTCTCCTCAACCGTCACGGGAGAAAGGGTGGGTTCGGGCACACTGACCATACCCGAAGGCGAATGGGACGTGGATACGCTCGTCGATGCATTAGTCATAGAAACAGAAGAGCTAGTCGACTCCTTCTTCGACAAGAGAGAAGGCCTCGAAAAGAGGATTGTGGATTATGAGAAGATGCTCTTGGAACTGAAGAAGATGCTGAAACAGGTCGCGCGAAACAGACATTCCTGATATTAACTAGGACAACAGGATGACTGCAAAAGGATAGGGTGCTCAACAGCGTGTAGAAGGGTAGATCCCCATGCACTGACCCATCGAAGGCCCGTACCTCTTCCCACTCCGAAGAGC
>CAZVZC010000049.1:4952-11646 GCA_964631415.1 uncultured archaeon
GTTACGACTTCTCCCTACTTGCGACCTCAAGATTCGTTAACGCCCTTAGGGCGCTGCCTCACCCCAAGGCCGCTCGCATGGAGCGACGGGCGGTGTGTGCAAGAATTCCCCGGACACGTGGAAATCGAGTGTCCTGCAGGGACGTATTCTCCGCGCCGTAGTGAGACGCGGATACTAGGGATTCCAGGTTCATGTGGGTGGGTTCCAACCCACAATTCCAACTACGGCAGCGTTTAGCGATTGACTTCACCTCTCGGTGTTGTAGCGCATTGTCACTGCCATTGTAGCACGCGTGTGGCCCCGGCCATATCGCGGCATACTGACCTACCGTGGCCCCCACCTTCCTCCAGCTTTTCGCTGGCGGTCCCCGTAGTGTGCCCCGACGGGGTTGTTACTCCCGGCTGGCAACTACGTGGCAGGGATCTCATTCGTTGCAGCACTTAAGCTGATACCTCACGGCACGAATTTGCGATGGCCATGCACCAGCTCTCAGCTCGTCGAGCAAGATCGTCAGTCTGGCTCTCATTCGGCTGTCTGGCCGGGTAAGTTTTCCGGCGTTGAGTCCAATTAAACCGCAAGCTCCACCCCTTGTGGTGCTCCCCCGCCAATTCCTTTAAGTTGACTGCTACGAGTCGGAAGCGGCTCGTAGATTCAGCCTTGCGGCCGTACTTCCCAAGCGGCCCGTTTATCGCTTTCGCTTCAGCACCGCAGTGGCTCGTGGCCAATGCAACACTTAACGGGCATCGTTTACACCCAGGACTACGCGGGTATCTAATCCGCTTTGCTCCCCTGGGTTTCGTCCCTCACCGTCGGGCACGTTCTCGGCGACCGCCTTCGCCACTGGTGGTCCTCCACAGATCATTAGATTTCACCCTTACCTGTGGAATACCGTCGCCGTTTCCCGTCCCCCAGCAAGGCGGTATCCCTACCAGCCCGACCGTTGAGCGGCCGGATTTGAGCAGGGACCTACCAAGCCGGCTACGGACGCTTTAAGCTCAATAATTGTGGGCACCACTCGAAGAGCTGGTTTTACCGCGGCGGCTGGCACCAGCCTTGCCCTCTCCTTTCTAGTGGTCATCCCTAAAGATCCACCACAGATGGAGTTATCCCCCATCACTCGACTTGGCCCAATCGCGCTTTCGCGCATTGTTGAGGTTTCGTAACTGCTGCACCCCGTGGGGCTGGGGCCCTTGTCTCAGTGCCCCTCTCCGGGCCACGACTTACATCGCCCGTTCGGGTCATAACCTAAGTGAGCCGTTACCTCACATACTAGTATGATCCGGTGCCGTCCCGTCCTGCGGCGAAGAGTTCCACATGCCTAGAACTTCCCTCTGAGAGCAATATCATTTCCAGAACAATGCTCCTACGGCGGATTACCGCCAGTTTCCCGGCGTTGTCCGCCTCCACAGGGTAGGTTAACGGCACTATTGAGCCGTCCGCGACGGACTCGGATGCGAATCCGTTCCACTTGCATGTCTTAGCCCCAAGTCGATAGCAGTGCCCTCTAGTAGGATCGACTAGAGTTAGCTAATCCTGATTTCGTGCATGACCGGCAAGGTGTACCGAACTGTGTTCAGTCTTCACGCACGTTTTGCACACTTGAGCTATTGCTTGATGAAGTACAGGCCTACGGGGGTAGTTGATAGACCTTACCCTTACAGCCTGCACACTGTTGAGCATGTCTTAGACCCGAGGGAATTCCGGTACTCTCATGCACCGGTCTATCTCCGGCCCGCATTATTTGATCGCGCTTGGAATGCACCGGTCATCATTGCTCGGCACTAGCCAACAGCATCAGACCTGACACCGTATAACGCGAAGCAAGTATACCCCGAGCCCTATCAATAAAAAGCTTTCCAAGGGACTTCGGTTTCAGGGCCGTGATTGCGGCAAAACACGTGATTACAGACATTCAGTCTGGGTGAGCCGTGTGTACATAGAAATACATGCTCTCGAAGACTACACGCAGACAACCAATGCCACCGAAAAGGCAGAGTTTATCAGAATCTGGACCGCCCCCAGCTCCGACCTTGAAGGTTTCTTAGCAGGCAATAGACTGAACCACACAGGTGGAGAATCAGATGACTGACTTCCATGATTACCTAGAATCGCTCATGCGCGGCGATCTCCACAGGGCTGAGAGGTACCTTTCCATAGACAGAGAGCAATTCACCTTTGCCACTGCTCGGCCCCAATGGGCGCCGCCGCGCCACTACGACATTGAGCGTGTGATTATCGACTGGAAAATAGATCTTGAGCATGAGCATGTCGATGCGATCTCCAAGCTGAAGATCAAGTCCATAGTGCCGGAACTGAATCAAGTCGTCCTACATGCAGCCGAACTGAACATCAGCGGGATAAGAGACTCGAAGGAAAACGAACTCGAGTGGGACGTGCGACCAGAGGACGAAACCCTTGTCGTGTATCTTGCAGATCGTCTGACAGAGGGCCAGAGGGACGAACTCACGTTCAGCTACACGATTGACCATCCGAGGGGCGGCCTGTACTTCACAAACCCGTGTTCTGAGTTTCCTGACATCGAAACCAGCGCATGGACTCAGTTGCAGGATGACTATGCACGTTACGTCATCCCGATCTACGACAACCCGAGCCATAAGCACCCAGTCGAAATCATCGTGACTGTTCCTCAGGGATTCTATGCAATGTCAAATGGGGTATTGAAGGAGAGGAAAAAGAACGATGATGACACAGAAACATTCCACTGGGTGAATGAGAAACCCATACCCGCATACCTGATGACTGTCGCCGTGTCTAAGTTCGTTGAGTACAAGGAGAGCCTCGATGGGCTTGAGGTCAGCTACTACGCCCACCCGAAGTGGGACCGGGAAACAGTCTACCGCTCCTTTGGGAAGACACCACAGATGATCAGGTTCTTTGAACAGAAGCTCGGCGTAAAGTTCCCGTGGGACAAGTATGCACAGGTCGCAGTTGCGAACTTCATCTTTGGTGGTATGGAGAACGCAAGCGCAACGACCCAGACGGATGCGACTCTGCACGATGCGAAGGCGCACCTAGATTTCGAGTCGGACGGGTTGGTTTCACACGAACTCGCTCACATGTGGGGCGGAGATCTCGTGACCTGCCGCACTTGGTCTCACGGATGGCTCAACGAGGGCTGGGCCACGCAGATGGAGAACGAGTGGAAACGACATGACAAGGGCGATGACGAGTACCTCTACGAGCAGTATGGCAAGCAGATGTCATACTTCGACGAGGACAAGGAGAACTACCGCCGACCGATCGTCCAGAACGAATGGGAACGAGGGGGCGATGTCTTTGACAGGCATCTCTACCCAGGCGGCGCGTGGAGACTCTACATGCTGAAACATCTCGTTGGGGAAGCCAAGTGGTGGAAGATTCTTGGCGAGTGGCTGACGCGCCACTCGTACACCTCAGTGTACACGCACGATCTTGAGAGCTTGTTCACTGAGATGACAGGAGAGGACTTTGGATGGTTCTTTGAGCAATGGCTGTACAAGGCAGGCTACCCCGAGTGCAAAATCACCTGCTCTCACGATGAGGAGAATGGTCACGCCCTGGTTAAGATTGAGCAGACTCAGAGGGGTGACAACATGACCCCTGAAACCTTCAGGTTCCCCCTCACAGTTGAGTTCGTTGGTAGTGACGACAGCCGAACAAGATACACCGTGCAGGTCAAGGAACGCATACATTCGTTCTACTACCCTGTCAAGCAGAAACCAAAGCAGATAGTCGTCGACCCTGACTATGCTGTTCTGATGGATGCTACAATCGAGAAACCTGAGCCAATGTGGATTGAGCAACTGAATCATGGCACCAATGTCGTTCAGAAAATCAGAGCTGCACAGGCTCTTGCCAAGAAAGCAACACCAAGGGCTATAGAAGCATTGGGCAGAGCACTCCGAGAAGACAGTTTCTGGGGTGTGCAGCTTGAGGTGGCAAAGGTCCTGGGGTCCATGAAGAGTGAATCGGCCTTAGACGAACTCCTGAAAGCAGTCGGGCTGAAGAACACAAGAGCACGGACAGCAGTTGCGACAGCACTGGGCCAGTTCTACCAGAGCGACAGGGCATTTGAAACACTCAAGACTATGCTTGAGGACAAAGATAGCTACTTTGTCATGGCGGCCGCGGCGACCTCGATAGGAAAGACGCAGCATGACAAGGCAGTCGAGGTCCTTAGTGCAGGTCTTGAAACAGCGGCTCCAAGCTGGCACTACCTAGTACAGCAGGGATATCTAAACGGCCTAGTCGAAACCGAGAAGGAAGAGGTCACTGATATTGTAAGGAAGTACTCTCCGGTGGGCATACCTGATGAGATCAGGAGGATTGTCCCAGCTCTCCTAGCCCGACTTGGCAAACGATACAAGAAGGAACAGCCGGAAGTGATGTCAGACCTGGAGAAGCTCTTGCAGGACAGGTCGTTCCGTGTGCGTGTGAATGCATTGCGCGCAGCCAAGACCTATGGAGATGCTGCTCTGATACCGGCACTTGAGAGAGTGGCGGACACCGAAATAGAGGGCCGACTTGTCCGATACGCAAGAGAGGCAGTCAGGGCTCTGAGCAAGAAGAAGGACACAACTGAGATAGACTCGCTGAGAAAGAGCGTCGAGTCGCTTGAGAGAGAGAACAAGGAACTGAAAGACAGGCTGAGCAAGGTCGAAGCGGTGCTCAAGGAGAAACCAAAGAGAAGCAAGAAGACGGAGAAGAAGTGAGTCATCTCTCCATGTGGCTTGCCAACGGATGTGCCGTGCACTTCTGGGTCGATCTTAGCTGTTTCCTCCGATCATTGCTGTGGACAACCTGCGATCTACCTATGGGTTTCACTTTCTTGATTTCACGGAGAGAGCGCTAGTCGTCAGATGACCGAGCCCACTGCAATACCCGATTGGGACACGCATGTTCGAAGCTAAGGTCATACATCACCTAAACAAGTCTACGGTGATTGTGCTCCCACAGTACGGGCATTCTATGCTCTGTCCATGTTTAATCTCGTCCACCTCTTCGGGCTCAAGGGATGCACCACACTTTGCACAGGCCCATTCTTCGACTGCAAGTGGTGCACCTCCGTGGAGGCGTTTCTCAGGGATTCCTGCACGAAGCTTCGCAGCCAAGTAGCAGTTTCTACAGAGCATTGGAGCAAGGATTCCTCTCCTCCTAGCCGCGATGATTCTTCGCGCAATCTCTGGTTCAATAGGCCCGTCGCAGTTCTTGCACTGGAGAGAGGGCATCTCGCCAGACCTGATCTTCTTCATCGTGCATGCCCGACACATGAGGGGACCGCCAGCGGAAACCCTACGGGCCCTCTCCGCAAAAACAGGCGGAATCGGTTTCCCACAGACTGAACACCTGTCCATGCATATCAGCTCTTATGATGGTGTAAAGAAGTCCGTATTATATCTGTGGTGAACAACAAACAAGAGGTGATGGAAGGGCGGGTGTGACCCGCCTCTTTTGGCAGAGATCGAGGTCTTCAATCGACTGCCTGCAGCTGTCAGTTTCTTCCATCTCATGTTTCCTGTACGTCAACTCATTATAAAGAGGCGATGAAGGATGGTTCTGTATGAATCATACATGAGCCAGAATGCCCTTCTGCCTTCATCACCAATTCAGAGAAAAGCCAAGGACGATTCATCCAATGTCAATATGACCTGAGATGATGAGTCCAGGAGATATGAGTGTAGAGTTATGCAGACCCTGCTCGCATTGATAAGGGTAGACCTCCTGCTGGAGTCGATTGCAGGCTTAATCGCCCTTGCACTGAGTCACTACGCGAGCAAGGCCTACAGGCTGACTGGTCAGAAGAGGCTGTCAGACCTATCGACAGGGTTTCTCGTACTCTCAGCAGCCATGTTCGGACGAGTCGTCGGGACGTGGTATTTCTTCGTGCTCAGTGCGGACGGAGGCGGCCTTCCCAGCGGCGACAGCTTGATTGTGGTTGTCACTATAGCATATGGGGCCATGAAGGTGATGGCCTACATCCTGTTTGCAGTTTCCACTCGACCTACTGTTGGAGGCCAGCCGACTGCCCTTCCCGTGTTAATGGCTCTCCCTGTTCTCGTTGACCCGAACCTTGACATGATAGCAATCATAGTACTGCTGGTTGTGGTCCTACAGTCGACAGTCAACTATCTCAATGTCAGGACCAAATACGCCCTCTACGTACTTGTTGGCTTCTCGTTCCTGCTCCTGAGCCATGTGTCGGCAATACCATCACAGGACGATGTGCGAGGCTACGCTCTTAGTCAGGTATTCCAGTTCTTAGGACTCATCGCGCTCTTGGTCATGTTGGTCAAGGCGGGCCGAGAGGCATGAGGTCAAAGAAACCCTACCGTTCAAAGATGCGCATCCTCGCAGACATGATGCGTGCCATCCAGAGTGAGGGCGAGAACGGAGCGGGACCTACAAAGATCCTCTACGGTGCTAATCTCTCCCATGACAGGCTCACACAATATCTTGATGAGCTGGTCGCGAAGGCGCTCGTGGTGGAGTCACAGGACAGCGAGGACAGCCGGATGTATGTACTCACCGAGAAGGGACGTGAGTTTCTTAGAGAGTTCGTGAGAGTAGAGCATTTCTCCGAAGCGTTCGGAATCGAGATTTGAGCAGACAAGGTTTTAAGAACTGCCCGTACGATGAGCTTTGAACAAGCGGGCCAGTAGTTCAGTGGTAGAATGTCTGATTCGCATTCAGAAGG
>CAZVZC010000050.1:0-11537 GCA_964631415.1 uncultured archaeon
TTATCAGCTTCCACTTCGATGATATAACTGAGTAGGGGCTGAAACCCCGTCCACGAGAGGACTCTCTTGTGTCAGGAGGACTTGGGTGTGCTGGAGAGAAGCAGCCGATGATTCTGGAAACTCCTGCCCGGACGATCGAGGGGTAGAAGCATAGAAGCCTGACACGAGGGTGGGCGATATCTGAATTGGCGTACTTCAAGTCGCCCTCCACAAAAGACCACGAGTTCTTCCGCGCAATCACAACCGGACCGCCTAGTAGCTGTACAGTAGTAAGATGATTTCTTCGTGCTATCTCGGGTGCAGAAGCTGCAAAGTGGAAAGCGTAGGGAAGCAGTCCGCGGCGCATCAGTCACACTTGGTTTTCTGAACACAACCATTGAAAACTTGGGCTCCCTTGGCGAAACTGGCGTCAGGACTGTGGCTTCTGCCTTCCGGTGATGATTTAAGCCTCCGTCTGCAAGAAGCCGTGATTTCAGTTGTGGTACGCTTGGAGGTGTTCATGATGGGTGGCGGAAAAGGAAGTCTAATTGCGGCTTCGTGTCCGTTGATGATCTTGCTCGGGGGTATGATTTACTTCTTTGTCATCGGCGATATGTTGCTCGTACTAATGTGCGTTCTACTCATCTTTGCTATGTCAGGCCTTGTGTGCACGCCTCTTCTCAACGCAATAGAAGAAGTGCGTCCACCGAAGCCTGTGGAGGCTGGGTTAGGGGTGGACTACGAGATGCCGCTTGAGTGCCCACACTGCAAGGGCGAGTACGTATACGGACTGAGGATAGGGCAGGTCCGTGTTATCTGCCAGAATTGCAGCAAGGAATTTCTTCTTCCCAAACGGCCGTGAATGTGATAGCTTTCTTTAGGTCTACACTCCAATTCTTCGCCTTACTCCCTTTACGGAGTAAGTGCGGATTTCTCTGAATCAGAAGCTTAGGCTATTGCGTGGTGCTTTCCGGCTGATTCGAGAACAAAGATAAAAGGAAGGTATCTTTCCGAGCTTCAGGACCCGATTGAGTATCCCAGAGGCAATAGGATTTGACAGGGACGGAGATTGATGACAAGCGCATAACGCTTGAAGAAGCAGCCCGGCTGATTCCAGACAGGTCCGAGCTTTTTTGGGGCGGATTTGGGATGCAACGGGCACCAATCGCATTTGCTCGTGAACTCGTACGCCAGAAGAAGAGGGGCCTCACCATTTACACTTGTGGCTCGGAGGTCGACCTCGAGATAATGGTGGGTGCTGGTGTTGCCACGCGATTTGACATAGCATTCACAGCGATCGAGGCCCTCGGTCTTGCTAACAACATGCGGAGGAGAGTGGCTGAGGGAAAGGCTCAGGTCGAAGACTATAGCAACCTCGCGATGGCTATGCGATTCATGGGCGGGGCGCTTAATGTCCCATTCATGCCGATAAGGAGTCTCATGGGAACAGACATGGTCCAGTACGCCAGATACAGGGGTGACAAGAAGCTGAAGGTGATAGACTGCCCTTTCACCGGGGACAAGATATGTCTGGTCCCGTCAGCGAAACCCGACTTCAGCATTGTACATGTCCAGAGAGTTGACAGGACAGGCAATGCTCAGATCGACGGCATAGTCGGTGAGGACCTTGAGGGGGCTCGTTGTGGCAAGAAGCTGATTGTGCTTGCCGAGGAGCTGATTGACGTCGACGAAGTTCGGTCGCGGCCCGATCAGACGAAGATACCTGCGCTGTATGTCAGTCATGTTGTTGTGGCTCCGTTCATAGCCCATCCGGTGCAGTGCCACAACTACTATGACTATGACCTTGAGCATCTCATGATGTTCCACAAGATGACTAAGACTGAGGAAGGCTGGCAGGAGTACCTGAAGAGCTTCATACTTGATGTGGAGAACCACTACGAGTATCTGAACCATGTGGGCTGGGAGCATCTGATGAGTCTGAGGGCAAAGAAACCATGGGGGTACTGAGGAGGTTCTAGTATGGTCAAGTGCAGCAAAATCGAGTTTCTAGCGGCAGTGGCTTCCACTCACGTTCGTGACGGAGAGACTGTCTTTGGCGGTACCGGGCTTCCACTCCTCGCCTCGTTACTGGCAAAGGAAACTCACGCGCCCAACGCCAACCTCATATCTGAGGCGGGGTTCATAGATGCGCGACCACGAAATGTTCCCCTCTCCGTTGCTGACTCGAGATACTATTACGGCTGCTCAGCATCGATAGGGCTCATTGAAACACTGGGCTTCATACTGCAGGCAGGCAGAGTGGATGTAGGTTTCCTAGGTGCAGCACAGATAGACGAGTATGGCAACCTGAACACTACGTACATAGGCTCATTCGACAAGCCCAAAGTCAAGCTACCCGGTAGTGGCGGAGGCAACGACATCGCCTCATCAGCCAAGCGTTTCATAATCATCATGACCCATGAGAAGAGGAAGTTCGTGAAGAAGTTGGACTACTTCACGAGCCCCGGTCATCTGGAGGGCCCCGGCTCAAGGAAGAAGTGGTCGATGGTTGGTGGTGGGCCAAGTGTGGTCATCACCGACAAGTGTCAATTCGACTTCGACCCAAAGACACTCAAGATCAGGCTGATGTCGGTGCACCCTGGTTTCACGGTCAAGGACATACTCGACGATGTCATGTTCGATGTCATAGTTCCCGACCGTGTTCCAACGACGAAGGAACCCACTCAGGAGCAGATCGATATAATGCACCGCCTAGACCCCAATGGAATCTACCTTGCCAAGGGCGGCGAGTAGGTAACAACGTTGACAGACTTCAATCTGAGTGAGTTCGAGGCCATCATATTCGACCTCGACTCGACTCTTGTGGACACGAAGAGGTACCAACTGAAGGCGAGTGAGTGGACACTCTCTAGGTGTGTGCCCGAACCATCCGCGGTGCTTGAGACCTTTGTCAGAGAACTCCTCTGGACGTATTACTCAGACATTGACAAGGTTTTGAAGGGTGCGCCTTACAGGAGTCCATATGACATTGTCAGGGGTGCAATCCAGTCAAGTCTCAAATCGCTCGGTGTCAAAGTGGGTCGCTCTTTTCTTGACGAGAGTACCGATTTCTTCAAGCGTTTACACATAGAGCTCTCGACGACATACCCTGGTGTTGAGTCCCTGCTTGAGCGTCTCAAGGCTAACGAAGTGAAGATGGGAGTGATTACGAACTCCTTCGATGGTCATGTTCGTGCCATCATAGAGAAGCTCGGGTTCTCGCGATTCTTCGATGTACTTGTAGAATCGGCTGATGTCAAAGCGTACAAGCCAATGCGCGAACCTTTTGAACACGCTCTGCGGGGACTGAAGATGCAGCCTGTCGACACACTCTATGTGGGTGATGAGTACTATGCAGACGTTGTTGGTGCATGGCATGTCGGTATGAAGGCTGTTTGGGTCAATGTGCGAGGTGTTTCGCTTGAGGAGTCTTTGGCCAAGTACGGAAGCGAGACTGCACCTGTGCTGGTCGTGAACTCAATGTCAGAACTCGCCGCTTTCCTGTAAGGCAGCATATTCATTATGTACCAAACACACATATTAGGGGTCTGAAGTTTCACAACGGCGACTGCCAAGGACTAGAGGAGTCGTTGCTGGACTTGAAGAAGGACACGGAGACCAATGGCCCCCTGAGGGCTCGATCTGATTTGGTCGACATACTCCGACGAAATCCTAACACCGAGGCGATAGTCGCAGTCATCGAGAGTGAGCTCCGTGGCATCAAAGACTCCAAGTCGCGGACTCGGATTTCCAGTGCGCTCTCAAAGGCTGGAAAGGGTTCCGCTGTTGGAAGGAAAGTAATCGACAATGTGCTGTTTTGGCTCACAGAAACATCCCCTGACGTCCGGCAGATGATCCTTGTGAGGACGATTGAGGACTTGTTGGCCAATCCTGGGTCTCGCGATGCAACGATTGCTGCTCTCACCAGGGTGTCTTCGGAAGACAACGTGAAGACAGTCATGGAATGGGCCAACCGCGGCATACTGACAATGAACCAAGCCGTGTACGTGCTCCTCTATCCAGACTCGACGACGACGCTAAGGTAAGCGCCTATGTGCTCGTCATGGGTTTCCTGAAACTGGCTCCTGCATGTTTCATCAGTGACCTTGATTCTCATTGAGCCGGCAGATGGAAAGCCTTTATATCGCCACTCTGAAGCCCTGCATGAATATCACGAACCTGAGGTGGGCCCTTGAGTTCGCCGAAGAGAATCCGCGTACTTGTCGCCAAGCCCGGCCTTGATGGCCATGATCGTGGAGCCAAGGTTGTCGCGAGAGCGCTTCGCGATGCAGGGATGGAAGTGGTGTACACAGGTCTTCGACAGACACCTGAAATGATTGTTGAAGCCGCAATACAGGAGAGTGTTCATGTGATAGGTCTGAGCATTCTCAGTGGTGCTCACAACGCTCTTCTTCCCAGAGTGACCGAACTTCTCCGCAAGGAGGGAGCTGATGATATCTTGGTGATTGCCGGCGGCATCATCCCTGAGGACGACGTACCCGGACTCAAGAAGCACGGAATAGCCGAGGTCTTCGGCCCCGGCACAGCGTTGTCTGAGATTGTCGACTACATCAAGGCTCATGTCAAGCTCTAGGACTGGCTTGCGAGGACGGACACATTGTCAGCCATACAGTTGGTAGAGGGAGTGCTTCGCGGCAATAGGAGAGACCTAGCTCGCCTGATTTCCTTGATCGAAGACGAGGAGCCGTCGGTCGCTAATGCTCTGAGCCAGCTCTACAGGCACACAGGTCGTGCGCACATTGTCGGAATCACTGGTCCTCCCGGCTCAGGTAAAAGCACACTCGTCACGCGCATGATAACCGAATATCGAGCTAGAAACAAGACGGTCGGGATTGTCTGTGTTGACCCCTCAAGTCCGTTTACTGGTGGAGCACTGTTGGGTGACCGGATTAGGATGCAGGAGCACGCACTGGACAAGGAAGTCTTCGTCCGAAGCATGGGAACGAGGGGCCACCTAGGAGGACTTGCGAGGGCGACTTCTGACGCTGTCCGTGCTATTGATGCCTTTGGAAAAGACATTATCATCGTTGAAACCGTTGGTGCCGGTCAGTCAGAGGTGGAAGTCATCGACATTGCCCACACCATCTTGGTGGTTGATGTCCCGGGTGCTGGCGACGACATCCAGGCAATCAAGGCGGGAATCATGGAAATTGCTGACATATTCGTGGTCAACAAGTCTGACATGCTAGGTGCAGAGAGAAAAGTGACAGAGATCAACGCGATGCTTGACACTGACCCTCGAAATCGTGCTTGGCGTCCTCCGGTTCTCATGACCAATGCTCGGGCGGGAGAAGGAATCACTGGCCTCGTAGATACTATTGATGCCCATCGCAGGCATCTCGTGGACACTGGGTTGCTCGCCGAGAAGGGTCTGCAGAGGAGTCGGGAAGAGCTGAAGACCATAATGGAGCACAAGTTGACCACTGAGCTAATGGAGAAGCTGAAGGGTTTGCCGGAGTATGAGCACGCGATAAAGAAGATCGCAGACCGAAGCGATGACCCGTATTCAGTTGCAGAGCGGCTTATCACACAGTTCCTGGCCGACTATGGACGGAGAGTAACAGAAAGTGAGCGGAAACGATGACACCGCGAAGGCCCTCAAACAATGGGAGGAGGGCTCTGTGTCCAAGACATTGACTAAGTTCCCAGAGCGAGAACTGAAGTTCGAGACCTTATCTGGTGTTCCAGTCAAGCGCCTATACACACCTCTCGACAGTGCCAGTCAGGATTACCAGAGATCGCTTGGATTCCCCGGAGAGTTTCCATTCACGCGTGGTGTCCAGACAACGATGTACAGGGGTCGGTTCTGGACGATGCGCCAGTATAGTGGTTACGGCACGGCTCGTGAAACAAACCGCCGATTTCGCTTTCTTCTTGAGCAAGGCCAGACGGGTCTCTCTGTGGCGTTTGATCTACCGACTCAGGTTGGCTATGACTCGGATCACCCCATGGCGCAAGGTGAGGTGGGCAAGGTCGGGGTGGCCATAGACACGATTGCCGACATGGAGGTCCTCTTCGACTCTATCCCACTTGACAAAGTCAGCACGTCGATGACCATCAATGCCCCTGCCGCTGTGCTGCTCGCGATGTACATTGCCGTGGCAGAGAAGCAGGGCGTACAGATGAACAAGCTAAGGGGGACCATTCAGAACGACATTCTGAAGGAGTACGTCGCGCGTGGGACCTACATATATCCACCCGAGCCCTCTATGCGACTTATCACTGACACCTTCAGGTTCTGCTCCGAGAAGATGCCTCTCTGGAATACTATCTCCATCAGCGGGTATCATATCAGAGAGGCTGGTTCGACTGCAGCGCAAGAGGTGGCTTTCACCCTTGCCAATGGCATTGCATATGTCGAGGCGGCTGTGAAGGCAGGACTCGACATCGATTCGTTTGCGTCTCGGCTGTCCTTCTTCTTCGGTTCACACAGTGACTTCTTTGAGGAGATTGCCAAGTTCAGAGCAGCGCGGCGTCTCTGGGCGAAGATAATGAGGGACCGTTTCAAGGCCAAGGACGATGAGTCGTGCAAGATGAGGTTTCACACTCAGACGGCAGGTTGTACACTGACAGCCCAGCAGCCTGACAACAATGTTGTGAGGGTCACTCTCCAAGCTCTCCAAGCCGTACTGGGAGGAACTCAGTCGCTCCATACCAACTCCAGGGATGAGGCGCTGTCACTGCCTACTGAACAGTCAGTCCAGATAGCCCTCCGCACACAGCAGATCATTGCTCATGAGTCCGGAGCAGGTGACACCATCGATCCTCTTGCCGGCTCGTACTATGTTGAATCCCTAACAGATGAAACCGAGCGGAGAGCGCAGGAGTACATCGAGAAGATTGACTTGATGGGTGGGGCCATTGCGGCGATTGAGGCCGGTTTCATGCAGCGCGAGATACATGACAGTGCCTACGAATATCAGAGGAGGGTCGATGCGGGCAAGAGGGTAGTTGTTGGTGTCAACATGTTCTCGGAGAAGGAGGACCGGAAGTTCGACTACCTGAGAGTCAATCCTGACTTCGAGAAGGAGCAGGTGGCGCAGCTGAAGAAACTGCGAGAGAAGCGCGACCACGAGCTCTGGAAGGAAGCGATGAGAAACCTGAGGGTGGCGGCACAAAGCGAGGTGAACCTAATGCCGCTCATCATCAGTGCGGTGAAGGCATTTGCCACGGTAGGTGAGATCTGTGGTGTCCTCCGCCAAGTCTGGGGAGAGTACAAGGCTCCAGACATAATGTGAGAGGTGTTGATACTTGATACAGAAGATAGACCATATTGGGATTGCAGTGACGAGCATCAAGGAAGCCCTTCCCTATTACAGGGACATACTGGGGCTAGAGTACACGGACACTCAGGAGGTGGCGGAGCAGAAAGTACGTGTGGCCTTTCTCAAGATTGGAGAGAGTCGCATTGAGCTACTGGAGCCCACAGGGCCTGACAGCCCTCTCGCCAAGTTTCTTGAGGCGCGCGGAGCAGGGCTACACCATATTGCTGTGAAGGTTTCTGACATTCAGGCATCACTATCAGATCACAAGATGGCGGGGTCAAAGCTCATTGATGATGAGCCACGCGTAGGCGCACATAATATGAAGATTGCATTCGTACATCCGAAGGCCACTTCAGGCGTCCTTCTGGAGCTGTGTCAAAGACCGTAACAAGCACATCGTCTGGATGCCAAGTCTTGTGTGGCGTATTCCGGGTTTTTGGACATAGGACGCCTGTCTTGCATCAGATTTATCTTGGTCAGATGCGAATAGGAATCGTTTTGGAGGTATGTAACGTGTCAAAGGAAACACCCCAGACTCATTTCGACCTTTACAGGCTCGCGAAGAGCTACGAAAAAATGGGTAGACTTGAGGATGCCTTGTCCGCATATGCCAAAGCGATAGAGCTGCGCCAGGACTATGCACATGCGTGGTTCTACAAAGCACAGCTGCATCAGAAGTTGAAGCAGTACAATGAAGCTATACGTTGCGCGCAACGCGCTCTCGAACTTGAACCCAACTGGACAGAATACATCACTAGAATAATCGCTGACTGTAAGTCCAAGATTTGATCTGCAACCTAGACTGACTTGGCGACATCCTCGACCGCCTGAGCTGCTCTGATCATATCTTCGCGGTTCACCATCCTATGGGTCACGAACCGAATCCGTGTGCCGTATTCGCCATAGACGAGAACTCCGCGCTTCTTCAGCTCCTCCGAGAACTTCATCGCATCGATGTGCATCTTGTCCAGTCTGATGAAGAGTATGTTTGTTTCTGGAGGCTCTTCCATGACTATGCGTGGAATCTTGGACAGTTTCTCGAAGAGCAATCGAGCATTTGAGTGGTCTTCCTTCAGACGCGTGACCATCTTCTCCAAAGCTATGATGCCCGGAGCTGCGATTATTCCTGCCTGCCTCATTCCTCCGCCCATCTTCTTCCTGATTCTGTGGGCTTGGTGGATGAACTCTTCAGTTCCTGACACGATTGAACCTACCGGGGCAGAAAGCCCCTTGCTTAGACATATCATCACACTGTCCACATCTTTCACTAAGTTCTTGGCGGGGACATCGAGTGCGACCGCTGCATTGAACAGGCGTGCCCCATCACAGTGGACCTTGAGGCCGTGTTCGTGGGCCATCTTTGCCAGCGCGCTTACTTGGTCTGGTCTGATCACGGTTCCTCCGGCGTAGTTATGAGTGTTCTCGACTACGACCATTGAGGTTCGAGCGTAATGGGGGTCATCTGATTTAATAGAGTCTCGAAGAGTTTCTGGAGTAATGTATCCTCTCACACCCTTCACAGGCATTGGGTAGAGACCGCCCAGAGATGCCATCGCTCCTCCCTCAAAGACGAACGTGTGAGACTGATCTTCTACAACGACTTCGTCGCCTCTGTTGGTTTGGGCGAACAACGAAACGAGGTTGCCCTGAGTCCCAGAGGTCACGAGCAAAGCCGCCTCTTTTCCGAGAATCCTAGCAGCCTTCTCCTGAAGCTCATTAACCACCTGATCCTCACCGGAAACATCATCGCCAAAACGGCCCGCCTTGTGCGCGGCCATGATTGCTTCTACCATTTCATCAGTCGGCAGGGTCACCGTGTCGCTGCGAAGGTCAATGGTCTTCATGCCTGAGTTGACAATCGACTTGCCGATTTAGCCTTGTTGTAAGGGGTCGTTCACCAATGCATAAAGGCTGTGCAGGTTTCGCCTGCTGATGGTCTGCTTACCAGAGCAGAGGCGGCTCCATTGACCGGTTCTGCCGTGCAAGGTGTATTCCTGTCTGCGTTCGATGATGTGGGCTGCTGCCTGTCGGACAAAGGTTAAATGGCGATGAGGAGGGCCTGACTCCTTATATGCGACCCTAAGGAAGAATCTTCTATGCAGCAAGCCAAACCTGACCGGGTGACGAAGCTATCGGCAGAGTTGGGTCCGAAGAACCTCGAGGAGCTGCGCGCCATACTGACGCTGCGCTATTACCCCAAGGGACTGACTCTTCTGCCTAAGTTGACGTGGCGCGACTTCATTCCGTATTCTGGGATTGAGAACGTCGTGAAGCCCATGATTGAAGGTGCCATCAAGGCAGATATCGACTACAGAAAGCCCAAGACGGTCGGGATTGCCATCAGTGGCGGTGTGGACAGCACAACAGTACTGGCGCTGACCCGGAAAATGTACCCACAGCTAGACATCAAATCGCTATGTATCACATTCGGCCAGGATACTGTCGAAGCGGGAGATGCACAGAATGCTGCCGACATGTTTGAGACTGACCACCTTCACATGAACCTTGAAGGTCCCTTTGAAACTCTCCCCGCGCAAATCGCGGTTCTCAAAGTGCCTCGGTGGAATGCATACATGTACTTCGTCTTTGAATACTTCGCCAAAAAGAAGGTGGACATGGTCCTTACAGGCGACGGCGGCGATGAGAATTTCGGAGGCTACATATTTCGCTACAAACAACTCTTGAGCCCTCCAGCGGAGCGTATTGACGCGCGGACTTATCTGGACGCACACAAGATGGATTGGGTCCCCGATCAGCCCAAGCTCTTCGGGGCGCGCATGAAATTCTCTTGGGATGAAATCTACTCATATGTGAGTGAGTACTTCTCCAACCCACTGAGTAAGCTGGGCCAAATCTTCTTGGCCGACTACAGCGGCAAACTGTTGTACGATTTCGCCCCGACGAACAACGCCTTTGCCAAGCATTTCGCTCTCGAGTCGGTCGCTCCCATGCTCAGCACCGAAGTAATCCATGTGGCTAGCCACCTTCCGTATGAGTTCAAATACGACCACAAGAACAACATCGGCAAAGTCATACTCAGGCAGATACTTCTAGGCAACTTCGCGTACAAGGCGGCACTCAAGGGAAAAATCGGCTTTGGCATGGACCGATTCGAAATGTGGCGTACGAATAAGGACCGCGTCACATCCGTGCTAGACGACGCACGCTGCGTCAAGATGGGCTTAATTGACAAGGAGTGGCTGAAAAGGGCGTTCGATAAGACAGAATCCGAAACAGAAGAAACGAGGCTGCGCTACATCACAAGACTTTTCGCAATCTTGGCGCTCGAGGTCTGGTTGCGACTTTTCGTGACGAAGGAATTGAAGGCGACCGACAAGCTCTGAGTCAGCCACCAGTCTACTGGGCGAGGAAATTCGATGGCCGACATGTGCTACACTGCCGTAATCCCATACAGAGATGGGAAGACGACAATTGAACGGACACCGCAGTCCCTATACGCACAGAGCATTCCGGCCACAGAAACAATCGTCGTTGATGACGCTTCGAGGAATCGAACGCCCCGGATTCTCAAGACCGGTCAGTTGTTTGCAGGACTGTTGGAGGAATAAAGATGAAGCAGACCGTTGCACACTTTGGCAACATGGCAAATGACGCTTTCCCTGTTGTTGAAGAACTGCAGGCTTCTGGCGAAAAGGTGCATCTCTACATTTCCCTTCCCACTCACGTGACCGCTCTTCCCCAGTGGGAATTGAACGGATTCGAGATGGCAGAGATAGGCAATCCATATTCGCCCAACATGAACGTGCTGAACCGCGGATATGAGCAGCCCGAGTGGCTTCATTTCTTCAGGCTGAAGGGGAATGCGTTCTCACGACTGAACATGCTGCGAAGGATAATGGGAAAATACGACCTGATAGTCGCCCATACACCTTTCTTCCTGTACACCTATCTTTTCCGCACCAAGTACATTCCCTTCGAGGCAGGAACAATCAGATACTTCAATCAGGGAACAGGATTGCAGGATCGCGTGCGGTTCCGGTTGATGGAACAAAGCTATCGCCACGCCAAGATCGTGCTGATGACGAATCCTGACACACTCGACCTCTGTGAGCGGTACGGAGTTCACTGGGAGTTCATTCCCTTCGCCATCAACATGAAGCGATACAGTCCAAAGAAGACTGAAGACCTCGGCCATGAGAACGTGATTCTGTGCTTCTCCCGACATGTCTGGTCGGAGAAGGGTCAGGACAGACTAATCAGAGCATTCGCCAGATTTGTCAAAGACAACAGAGACTCCTTGCTCGTTTTCTC
>CAZVZC010000051.1:0-8552 GCA_964631415.1 uncultured archaeon
TTCAGGGAGAAGCACAAGACCTGCCTCTGCAAAGAGTTGATCGGCTATGATGTGGGGGACCCAGAGCAGCATAGCGAAGCCGAAAAGAAAAGAGTCTTCCAGAATCTGTGTACTGGTTTCGTCAAAGACGCGGTCCAGATTGTGCTAGATCTGTTGCCAGATGAACCGAAGGACAAGTCCGTGCGTTAAGTGTTGTCGTACTCGGGTGGGAATCGTGAGAAGATCGCGCGACTCTACCAAGAGAATCCGTGTGACAGTGGCTGGCGACGTCTGGATGGGGTATCGTCTTTGCACGTCGTTCGCCGAAAGCAATGTGATTCACGAGAAGGAGCCGCCAGACGGATACAGGATTAATGGATTCCCAAGGGATGAGTGGAAGAAGAGAATCAGATTCGGTTCTGGCGATAATGCTGTTCCGGTCGACCTGATGGTCGAGCTGCATGGGCCATGGGTATGGAGTCTATACAATGTCATGCCTCCATCTGACTACTTCCGAAGGTCCAATGGGCTTGTAGTGATTGCTGACGCCAGTAGAGAAGACTCAATGCGTGATGCGGCGCGCTTCGTGATGTCAGCAGACGCCTTCAGGGGCGATCTGATGCCTGCAGTCTTTGTGGTTGATGAGTCGCACTACCCTCGGCCTCCAGCAGACTCGCCGCTTGAGATAGCAGTGGGGCGACGAAACGTCGGAGTTGTCGTTGTGAATCTTCAGAATGGACAGAGAGTCCGTGACCCTTTTACAGCAGTCACGACAATGGTGATGGCCCCCGGGCTCACTAGTGCCCAGAGTGGGAATACAGAGAGAGGCCTCAAGCATTCATCGAGTCGCCGTGCTCAGGTCAAACGGAAGTCAATACCCTAGGTCGATTGTATCCTACGAATAGGCTTTCCGAAGCATCTGATCCAGTCTTCCCACAGTAATGCCCTAGAACCCGAACAGCCTAGCGTACTTCTTCTCTACATAGTCTAGGAACGGCTTTGCAGTGAGCTTGCTTCCGGTCACTTTCTGTGCCAAGTCACGGGGATCATACAGGGATGCCTTGGAGTGAACGTTGTCCTTGAGCCAGCCCAGAATCCTCTCGAGCTTTCCAGTGGCCAAATCCTCTTCCCAGCCTGGGACCGCTCTTGCGATTGCATCGAGATACATCCCATCATACACATTGCCCATAGCGTAGCTTGGGAAGTATCCGTAGTATCCACTGGCCCAGTGAGTGTCCTGCATCACGCCTTCAGAGTCATTGTCAATCTTTATGCCTAGGTATTCCTGATACTTCTGGTTCCATACTCGTGGCAGTTCTGAGACCTTAATCTTCCCTGCGAACAGATCCCTCTCGATCTCAAACCGAATGATCACGTGCAACGAGTAGGTCACCTCGTCGGCCTCAACACGTATCTTCGAAGGTTTGACAAAGTTGACAGCTTTCAGGAAGTCTTCGAAGCTGACACCCTTGAACGCACCTGCTGTCATCTTGTTGAGCCTTGGGTAGTAGAAGCCAAGAAACTGACGCGACCGGCCAATCATGTTCTCGACGAATCTTGACATGGACTCATGAATACCCATACTGGCCGCTTGGCCAATAGGCTGGTACATCCAATCGCGGTTCAAGTTCTGTTCGTACAGTGCGTGGCCGCCCTCGTGGAGGGCCGTGTAGAAGACCGACATGATGTTGTCTTCGTGGTAATGTAGAGTCACGCGAACGTCGTCATAGTATCCGATAGTGAAAGGATGCTCAGTTTCGTCTAGCCTTCCCGCCGCCTGTTTCGATGTTGTGTCATACCCAATAATGGAGGATACGTCCTTGGCCACGGTCCTGTGAACATCGATAGGGATCTTTACTGTGAGCGAGTCAGTTCTCACTTGCTTTGAGGCATCTGCACACTTCTTCGTGAGGGGCACGAGCCTAGACCGCAGCTCCGCGAACAGCTTGGCGATCTCGTCAGCGGGCATTGCGCGCTCGTAGTCGTCAATCATGCAGTCATAGACGTTCTTGATTTCCTTCGCTTCCATCATGTATTCAGCTTTCTTCACTGACAAGTCGACAAGCTTCTGGAGCTCGGGCTCGAACATCTTCCAGTTCTTGGCTGCCTTTGCCTTCTTCCATGTGTCAACAGATATTGCCTGCTGCTTGGCCAGCTCTGCAACCAGTTCTGACGGGACTCTTGTTTCTTGGTCATATTCTCTCTTGGCGAGGAAAAGGTTGCGCTTCTGCACCTCAGTCAGAGAGCCGGACTGCTTCTGCGCCTCTTCGATCAGTTTCCCTACCTCAGGGTTGACAATCATGTCGTGCAGCATTCGAGTCACAAGAGCAATCTGCTCGCTTCGGAGCTGGATTCCTCTCGGCGGCATATAAGTTTCGAAATCCCACTGTAGGATTGAAAGTCCCGATCCGAGGATTCTTGCCTCGCGTTCCTTCTCCATAAGCTTCTCATACGCATTCATGTCTGAGCACCTTGCCGGGCCTCAGGATGACTTGGTCCCGTGCCCTTGGCACCAGAGCCTCGCAGTTATGATTCTTCCGGATTGCGTACGGAAGGGTTCCTTGAGATGAGCTCACGAATGGCCTGGAGGCAGGTCCAAACGTGCATCCGCATGCGGCACCAGACACATATGGTCGGACGACGTGATTATGGGCGCGTCGATGCTTGGTGAAACGGCATGAGCAACGGATACATGCTTGGGGCTGAGCCCCTTTACATACGTGGTTCTCGCACAGGGGCTCTTCTTCTTCATGGGGCGGGTGGAGGGACTGCTTGGGATCTAAGAGAATTCGGGACTCTTCTTCATGGAAGGACGGGAATGAGTACATGGGTTCCAACATTGACGGGTTTCGGAACCAAACCAGAGGATCTCATCCAAATCACCTTCGACGATTGGCTTGCGGACGCCAAGAGAGGCTTGAGCAAGTTGCTGGAATCATGCGACAGTATAGTTGTCGTGGGTCATAGTGTCGGGGGACTCATGGCTCTGTTGCTTGCTTCTGAGTATGAGGCAATAGAGAAAGTGGTGACCTGGTCCACGCCCGTTGGTGTGCAGAACCGCCTT
Source organism: uncultured archaeon (assembly GCA_964631415.1). Taxonomy (GTDB): domain Archaea; phylum Asgardarchaeota; class Thorarchaeia; order Thorarchaeales; family Thorarchaeaceae; genus OWC5. Next base: position 3,044 of record CAZVZC010000051.1, read on the forward strand.
CTGCCGTTGCTGCCAGTGATTAGGAGAATGCCTCTTGCTAGGCGCATGATTCCAGAGATGACCCCAGTCCCAGTGCCTGAGGAACTCAGACAGCAGGGATGGGTCGGATACGACTGGATCCCCCCTGCGGTTGGACTTGCTGTGGTTGACGGATTGAAACGGCTAAAGCGAGTTCTAGGCAGAGTGACTTGCCCGGTCTTCATCGTCCAAGGATCAGCAGATACAATGATTTCCAGGGACAGCGCAAAGAGAATCTATGATGGCATCGCATCGCAGAAGAAGGAACTGTGGATCGTTGATGGAGCAGACCACCCAGTAATGAATGACATGAGATGCAGGGACGAGTTGTTTAGGCGCACATGGGACTTCCTACTCATCTCGTGACACTCGCGAAGCTCGTGCAGCAAGCAGGGCTGTTAAAATAGTTACTGCAGACTCGAATCAGGTTCTGGTCTTGGGTCAGCATGGCAACCTCTTCGAACCAGTCTGAAACGGTCAGAAGAGTTGTCATATCAGTGATGAGCATTCCCATCGAATCAGGCGATTTATCTGCTGAGCAACAAAGGACACGCATCTCGCCGAGGTTTGAACAGTCTGCTTTGATGATGACATCAGGAGTCAGAGCGATGTTCAGTTTGACTCTCCGTTTTCGTTTCGCCTCCAAGAGCGATTCCTTAATTCCGTTGAGAACGGCAGGCTGCGAGATGAAGATGGTTATCTCCTCCCTTGCCTCTGCGGCCAGCTTCCTCATTCTGTTGATGATGTTCTTCTGTCCTCGAATGATATACGCGACTTCCAGCTCCTCAGGCTTTGCGACGCTCTCGTACATTGGTGTCAGCATGTCGGCCAAGACATCTGCTTCCTTGATTCTCTCATTGAAACTCTCTGTGAGTTGTTGTTTCAGATTTCCGACGGCTTCCTTTGGCGGCACAGGTAGGTACAGGTTCGGATTGCCCCGTTGAACTACGAGCATGTTCCTTTTGGAGAGCCCGTCCAGAGCATAGTAGATCTTGGAGTCAGGGATACCAGTTTCCGTACAGAGGGCGCCCGCAGTCATCTTGGGATGAACTAGGAGTGTTGTGTAAGTCAGGGCCTCATTGGTTGACAGATCTAGTTCCTTGAGTCTTGAAACCACTCGATCCCGGACGACTGGTTCCTTCATGCTTGACATTGTTTCTCCCTTCTTCTGATAAGTCGCCATCAGAGAGCGCTTAAGTAGTTTACTACTACTGTGGAGTAGTAGACAAGTATTTACGAAGGTGAAAGTCAATGGACGTTCGAATGAAACTACTGATAGCGGTTGGAGCCACGGTCGTGGCAAACTGTGCGTCATGTCTGGAAGAAGTCACCACCGAAGCGCAAGCGAGTGGAGCCGTAGAGGAGGAGTTGTTGGAAGCAATCGCCATTGGGAAGATGGTTAGAAACCATTCATTGGCCAAAATGGACAGATTCGCTCCAACCCTGTTTGAAGATCCAGAATCCCTTGCACGTGCGGACATGGATTTGGCAGCATTTGTGAGAGAATACGACAGCAGCAAGTGACGGACCGGGGACAACGAGGTGTTCGCGATGAACTACAAAACAAAGATGCTGATAGCAGTTGGAACCGCTGTCACAGCGAACTGCCAGCCTTGTCTGGAGTCCGCCGTGACTGTGGCGAGAGACAATGGGCTTGAGGAAAGGGAGATCCTTGAGGCGATTGGAATAGCGAAAATGGTCAGAAGAGGAGCGATTGGCAACATGGACGAGTTTGCTTCTGTTCTGACCGGTAACGCCGAAGAGAACGCTGTGCCTTCGAGTTCTGGCTGCGGCTGTCACTGAACCCATACGCTGTTTGAGCATGATCGACCGGAATACTAGCGCCGGGCGGTCAGAGAGCGGCGGCAAACAGGAGGTCGGCCACTTGGCACCGACACAAACCGCATCTAGTCAGGCTGCGCTGTTCCTTTTGCGAAGCCTTATCGGGCCCGATGGCTATCGAGTTACCATCGGGCTAGAGGCTCCCTTGTGGTGGCTTTGGCGGTGCAGAAGATGAGCAGGAGCATCTCGGTGAAGTTCGATGGCGTGTCAAAAAGATACGGAGATGTGGTTGCTCTTGACCAAGTGTCGTTTGAGATAGGGGCAGGTGAGGTCTTCGGTTACATAGGTCCGAATGGTGCAGGCAAAACGACAACCATGAAGATCCTTGTCGGGCTCATTCCTGGTTTTGGAGGCTCAGTCTTCGTAAATGGTCACGATGTGAGGGCGAAGGAAAGCGGCTTGCACAGAGTGTTGGGATACCTTCCTCAGGAGGCGGGCTTTCAGGAGTGGCGCACCGTTGACAGTGTTCTAAGAACCCTTGGCAGACTGTCGGGACTTTCTCAACAGGAACTGAATGAGAGGATTCCGCAGGTTCTGGATTTGACCAGGCTGAGTGATGTCCGGTACAAGCGGGTGATCCATCTATCAGGTGGCACGATTCAGAAAGTGAGACTTGCTCAAGCAATACTGCATGACCCCGGTCTTATCGTGCTTGACGAACCGATGTCGGGACTCGACCCGGAAACCCGTCACCAAGTCAGGGTGATGATTAGGGACATGGCCAACAAAGGAACAACCGTGTTTCTTTCCTCTCACATCCTGAGTGATGTTCAGGACATAGCCGATCGCATTGGAGTTCTCAACCATGGCCGTATGCTCAAAGTGGGCACACCCGACGAACTGCAGAGCCATTTTCAGGTCGGCAACGTGGTTGAGGTGATACTAAACAGAGGTTCCCATCCTCTGCCAAGCTTTGACTCGGTTGACGGCATCGAGAGAGTCGAGGAGATGGCTTCAAACAGGACTCTGATTCACATGACTCATGAATCGAACGTGGATGCGACCATGGGCCTGATTCTTCGCATGCTCGTTCAGGCGGGCTGTCAGGTCAGGAACCTCAATCTCATTAGGCCCAGTCTTGAAGAAGTCTATCTGAGATTCGTGGGAGGTGAGCCCTAGTGACCCTTGGCTTGTTGTACGCTGACGAGATGAGAGGGTTCTACAAGTCTTACGTGATGCTTGCGCTGTGGGTCGGACTGCCAGCCTTGACCATTGCGCTACATTTCCTCCAACCTCTCATAGAACCCGCTATGCAAGGCTGGTCTCTGTCCTATGTAGTGAGCATTACCATTGCCGGAATAGGTGGACCATTGGCCTCAGTTAGTCTCAGTGCGTCAATTGTCAGTGAGAGGAATCAGAAGGTCTACGAGCTGTTTCTGATAAGGCCCGTCAGGCGTAGTAGTCTGATTCTTGCAAAATTCGCGGCAACTTACACATGTCTTGTTGTAGCGACCATCATCTCACTCGCCTCAGGCATGGTCATCGATTCTTGGCTTGGCGTCCCCTTTGAATCACTATGGAATGAGATTGTAACGTCTGTGGTCGTCACATTGTCTGCGATGGCGATGGCGTGCTCCGTTGCTGTGTTGATTGGGATGTTTGTTTCATCTGTCGCTCTCGCGTCAATAGTGTCCATTTTCGGAGGCGAAATCCTCATTCTGGTTCCAATGCTTCCAAACTACTTCGACCCGTCTGCTGATCCGGTGCCGCTAGCGATTGTGTCAGGTTTGGTCATAACATCTCTTTCTCTGGTCTTGACGATCTATGTGTTCAACCATAGGCAAATCTAGAGACAACACAAGACACAAGAGCGGACGTCTAGACGGTCCTCATTCCTCAAGTGAGATGGGATTCGATGAGGAGAACGAGGAAGTATGGCTGGGTTCGGATCCTTGACCTGAGTACAGGCATGGTTCATCATGCCTACCCCGACGACAAGCACAAGGACCACTATGTGACAGAGTGTGGTCTTCTACTGACCACCACAGATTCCAGTCGGTACACGAAGCTGTCGGGCCACTTCAAGGAAATCGATGCGACCATTCAACCGTCCTGTGAGGAGTGCATAACCCGGACCAGCGTCGGGCCTCTCTACGATGAGTGACCGCTCCTATGACGAGTCGTGATCGTGCCAGTCAATGGATCTGAAATGACGCGCCTATGCCGTGCCACGGTCACCAGTCCTGAACCTGAGAAGCGTTCTGTGATAGTAGGTTTCATCGGGTCTTAGAATGACTGTTTCAGAGAAGCGACGATCATTGATTGCGTTTGGGGGTCTCTGATCCTCAAGGCATACAGCCGAGTGCTTCCGACAAGCCTTTCCAAACGACTTCAGAGATCCCATCGAATTGCCGGTATAAACGACAAGACAGGGCTCGGTCGTATACATCTCCATTCTTCTGCCAGAGTTTGGCGAGAGTATCTCACCAGCATAGAACATGCCTTCGGGTTTCGTCTTCTTGGCGAACCCGTCTAAGAGGAAGACATCATCGACATCGCCATGTTCTGTGAAGATTCGCGAGAAAGGCTTCTGGACTCGCAGGTCGAGAGGAGTGCCGGTGACGTTCTTAATCTCTCCAGTCGGAATCCTGTTCTGGTCTGCGGGCATGTAGTGCGAAGACTCAAGCCTAATTCGTAGATCATCTATCAGTGCATCGAGTCCGTCCAGATTCCAGTAGCTGTGATTTGTCAGATTCACGATAGTAGGCTTGTCGGTCTTTGCGATGAACTCCCAAGCGAGCTCCATGCGAGTGACTCTGTACGTGAGAAGTGTCTTCAGCTCGCCAGGGTAGCCTTCTTCTCCATCGGGGCTTGTGTACTCGAAAACCAAAGCTGCACTGTTCTCCTTTCGAAGAGCTTTCTTCAGCTTCAGGGTCCAGATCTTCTTGTCAAACCCGTCCTTGCCGCCATGCAATGAATGCGCGCCTGCGTCATTGGCAGACAAGCGATGCTCATTGCCATCCAATGTGAACCTGGCGTTTGCGATGCGGCCCGCTACTCGACCGATAGCAGTTCCAAGATGTCCTCCCTGTCTGATCAGCTCCTCTGCGGAATCTTGGCCGAATGCTATGTCAGCAGCATTCCCGTTTCGGTCTGGCATGATGACCCTGACTATGGATGCAGCTAGGTCGGATATGGACACTTGAAAACCTGACTCTTGGTCCTTGACGGTATACAACCTTGATGGTTGATTTCCAACGTGACCCCAATCGGACTGAAGAAGCTCCATGACAGGTCACGTTGTCAATGAACACTTAAAGAAGACTCAGGCAACGGTTTTGCTGACTACCCATTGATTCCAACAAGAGATAAATGCCTCACGCCCAACTCTTTGTTATTAGGTCTGGTTGATAGACAAAGGCAGGTGATGCTTGGGAAATGCTCGGTCCTATACACTACTTCTACCTCGCGGCATTTGTAGTGACAACAATCTGTACTCTGCTTCTAGCGCGAAGGTATCTGGAACAAAGAAACATTCTGTCCCTGGCGTTCACGTTCGTCATAGGCGTGTCAACCGTGTTTTGCCTCTTGATGTTCGGAAGAGGATTCTTTGATGCCGACTACCCTGGCAGCATTCTGATGTACCGCCTAGCGATGGTGGCCACCACCGTGATCCCTGCATTGTTGTCCATCTTCCTCTTCTACCCCC
>CAZVZC010000051.1:8652-11389 GCA_964631415.1 uncultured archaeon
ATGGTGGCCACCACCGTGATCCCTGCATTGTTGTCCATCTTCCTCTTCTACCCCCTGATTCTCGAGCGCAAACAGACGGGTAAGGATCAGCTCGTGAAGGTAGCATTGTTGTTCATCTGGGTGTTCGCAATAGTTGGCATGGTTTTGATTTCGGTGTTGCCTTCGACACATCTGTACGCGATGTATGAATTCGATGTCTACTCGGTTTCGTACGGGCCAATCAGCTATACCATGGTACTGGCAATCCCAGTGCTAACCGTGCTGATAGACGCCTTGGTGATCATGATGATGGTGATGAGGGAGAACGAGAAGTTCTACAAGATGAGAGCGGTGCTCCTGTTGCTCGGTTGGCTTCTAGTGTTGGCCGGCGAGCTTGTGCTCTTGGTGCCGATCCTTTTGATTCTGAACCCGCTGCTGTTTGTTACCGGTACCGTAATAATGGCTATTGCAATACTTCGAAGAGCCCCTGCCTAGGCGGTCACGAGAGGATATTCCCGCAAGACAAATAGAGCCCAATGTATGTGCAACTCAGTCACGAACGCGTCTTGCTGTCCCCGGGCTTTACAGGGCCGGACCCACCAATCTGGTCTTGGGTGAAGTTCATGCCAGCTGTCAGGTCAAGAACCAAGAAGATTGTCATGGTCGGCGCGGGCGGCGCCGGTAAGAGCACAATAGCGTCTCGCTTGGTGACCGGCACATTTGTAAATCGTACGATGACGATTGGCTTGGACATAGAGTCTTGGGCTCTGGTAGATGAGGAAGGACAAGTCTCAGCGAGAGCCGCTATCTTCGATTTGGGTGGACAGGAGCACTTTCGATTCTTTCAGGAAAGATTCGTTTCCGGCGCAAGCATTGTGCTCATAGTCTTCGACATCACCCGTTTCAAGACGATTATCGACATTGACGAATGGATCCCAATCATTGAAGGCTTGCCACGTCAGAAGTGGATTCTGGTTGGTAACAAGACTGATGAAGGTCGGGTCATACCTACCGAGGAGATTGAGAGCAAGGCCAAAGAACTGGGAATTCCGTTCGTTCTCGTTTCGGCGAAGACCGGGGAGAACTTCGATAAGCTAGCCGACATGGTGCAGCGCTTGTTGCGATCTGCCTAGGACAGTCGAATATGAGAATAGCCCGAATCACGGTTTGCCTTCGCTGTCTTGGACCACTAGCAGGTTTTAATAGCGGTGATGAGCAGATTCAGGCGACGTTGGTTGCGCATGAGGGATGACGATGCAGTCCAGCGAGACAAAGCAGGTATTCGTCTTCTGCGACAAATGCAAGCAGAATGTTGCCCTAGATGTGCGACCTGAAGAGATACAAGCTAACACGACAGGCATCGCGGGTGTCCTGTCTGTTCACGGGTCTCCCCAGCACGCGATTCTGGTCTATCTCGACAAGCAACTAAGGGTCAGGGGATGCGAGTATCCTTCTGCTGTGCAAGTGAAGGAAGCGCCGACGGTTTTAGCCCGGCCCGAGTCTGTCGTCGGCGAGCTGGACAAGGATGTCGCTCTCACTCTTGACTCTCTGGTCGATGCCTTTGGTAAGGGACGTAAGAACAGGACCGACGCTCTAGGCGATGTTGTAGCCCAGATAATGATAAAGAACCCTGTGTACTTGGTCCACGACAACCCGACTGTTGGTGGGCTCGTTCTCAACAACCTGAAACAGCTATTCGCTCAGCAGGAGACATCGATCAGGCTGATTAAACATGAGCAGACGAAGAGTGTAGTAGGGCTGAAGCCGCTTGTTTTTGACCTTCAGTTGGTGAAGTTCCTCACCGAAGGGGTCAAGATGGACTCCAGATTCTTCCGTGCGCTGATCAAAGACTGCCTGGATGAGGCCAACAGCTACTATAGGCTCAGAAACGAGGTCTCCAAGATTCTCTTCGCCTATAGCGTGATAAGGCAACGCCTTTCCACCAGCGCCACGAAGATACTGGACACCCAACTGGCGCGCGAGTCATCCATAGACTTCCCGTTGATGCCAGTGCTGCTAAAGATGGCGGAAATTGAAGGTATCGACGTGAAGTTAAAGGTGGAGCTGGACGGCCTCGGCAGAGCAATAAGGAGTTTCTAGTCCGCCGAAGGCGTTTTGACTACTTGTGCCTCCGTCCCAAGAAGACAGCAGTGACAGAGACGACTGCAAGAACGGCAATCGCGCCCACTGAAACATACATGAAGAGTGGGTACCCCACTGTTATCGCCACCTCATCCGATGCCGTGCGGTTCGCCCAATCGATGACTGTCACATTGAGCAAGTGAGGGCCGTCATCGAGATTCTCAATCTGCAGTGAATGGCTCAAGCTCCCAAATGAATCCACAAGCGAACTGTCGATTCGAACTTCCACAAGATGACAGCCCGATCCTATGTCGGACGTCGTCCAATTGAGCACTAGTGTGGAACCAGTGAAGCTGCCATCAATCGGGACCGTTATGATGACTGTTGGATCTATGAGATCGACCATGAAGATGATCTGTTCCGTCGCGCTATTGGTCGCATAGTCCAATACTGTGACGTTAACTATGTGCATACCGTGCGACAGTCCAGTCAGCGTGATGTTGGTGAACGGTCCTGTGTAGATGGTTGAGTTGGGATTGTCAAGCCACACCTGTGAGGAGCAGTAGCCACTGCCTGAGTCCCAGGCATTCCAGCTGAAGCCTACCTGATTAGTCGAAATGTTGGACATGGGCGCAGGAGAAACCACGCTGACCGCCGGACTCTCGGTGTCAATGTT
>CAZVZC010000052.1:0-11162 GCA_964631415.1 uncultured archaeon
CTCGTCGGTTTCTCAGATGGGGTATGTACTGTTTGCGCTAGGAGTGTTCACAACATTCGGCGTGTCAGGTGGGCTCTTCCATCTGATCAACCATGCATTCTCCAAGGGTCTACTCTTCATGACGGCTGGTGTGGTGATACACCAGACAGAGCTCAGAGACATAACAAAGATGGGCGGCCTGTCCAACAAGATGCCAATCACTGCGTTCACTGCTGCGATAGGGGCGTTGAGCATAGCTGGAAGCCCTCCTCTTTCGGGATTCGCTAGTGAATGGATGATGTTTCTGGGTGGCTTCCAAGCAGCCCTCCCTAGTGGAGCCGGTCTGGGTCGGCCCGAGTTCGCCGTCCTAGCTCTCTTGGCCGTCGCAAGCACAATCATCAGTGCAGGATACATGCTGAGGTTCCTCTGGAAGGTCTTCTTGGGACCCACTCCTCAGGCCTTGGAAGAAGTCACCGAGGGGCCGAGGTCCATGACATACCCAATGATAGCACTCGGTGCGCTGATTGTGCTGTTTGGTGTGTTTCCTGGGCTCGCCCTGACAGTCATCACGCCCATTGTCGAGGCCATCGCCAACATAATACCATGAGGTGACAACATGCTGCTTGGACTACCCTACTATCTCATTGTCGTCATCCCACTGGTCGGTTCTCTCATTGTGCCGCTGGTCGGACGCTTCAACGAGAAGTTGCGGGACTGGACACCGGCCCTGTTCATGGGTGTAACGATGGTCCTCTGCTGGTCACTTCTGCTGGACCTTGGGAGCCCTCAGGGTCCCACGAGTTGGGTCTGGATTGAAACACTAGGTCTGCGTTTCGAAGTGCTGCTGGATCCTCTATCGGTCATCATGGCAGTCCTGTCCAGCACATTGTGTTTCCTAATCTACGTTTACAGCACTGAGTACATGGCTCACGAGGGTGACCGTGACAGGTTCTTCTTCCTGATGCTCGCGTTTGGAGGCGGCATGCTCACACTGGTCATCAGCAACAATCTGCTGATTGCTTTCATTGGATGGGAGATAATGGGCTTCTGTTCCTACGGCCTCATCGGCTTCTGGAACGACAGGAAGAATCCCCCTGAGAAGGAGCTGGATGGCAGCGAATCCAGCAATCCCCTGCTTCAATTTGAAACGGAGGGTCAGTACAACACTCATTGCGGGACCAAGGCATTCATTGTCACAAGAGTCGGGGACGCTTTCATGCTGGGTGGAATCCTTCTGCTGTTCATGTTCACGGGTACCTTCTCCTTCTCCGAGATGGCGCAGAACGCTCAGAACTGGTGGCAGATTATGGCATCTGTGGGATTGCTTGTCCCAACTCTTCTGTTAATCTTCATGGGGGCCATTGGCAAGTCCGGGCAGGTCCCACTTGACGTGTGGCTCCCTGAGGCGATGGCTGGACCCACTCCGGTTTCTGCTCTCATCCACGCAGCAACGATGGTCAAAGCTGGTGTCTACATAAGTGCGAGATTCCTTGTCACTATGGCCGGCGCGGCGAGCACGGATAACAGCGGGACTGGATGGATGCCGCTGCAACACACAGGACTCGAATTGGCCGCGCAGTTCTTCACAGTCGTCGCAGTCATCGGAGCGATTACGGCGCTTTTGACTGCCACTATGGGGATGGTTTCGAACGAGCTCAAGCAGGTTCTAGCTTTCTCTACGTTGAGTCAACTGGGCTACATGATGCTGGCCATAGGAACGGGCGGTCTTCTTGTCGAGTATGAGCCCGCGTACCTGAGCGGAATCCTACATGTGGTGAGTCACGGTGCTTTCAAGGCACTGCTCTTCTTGGCCGCAGGCGGTGTCATCCATGCCCTGCATACGAAATACATGAGCAAGATGGGCGGTCTCAAGAAGTACATGCCGAAAACGTTCATTGTGATGTGGATTGGAGTGCTCGCGCTGTCAGGCATACCTCCATTTTCGGGCTTCTGGTCAAAAGACTCCATCATTGAGTATTCGTATGAGCTGGCAATGCATCAGCCGCTAGGGGTCTTTCTCTTTGCTCTGGCCGTTCTCGCTGCAGCATGCACGATCTTCTACAGCTTGAGGCTCATGGGTATGACCTTCTATGGTCCCTATGGTGCCCAACATGTAGCTGAACACAGTGAGCCTGCCGAGTCCTTAACCAGTGAACAGTCCGAGTCTGCTCATGATGAGGAGCATGAACACGAACACCCGCATGACCCCGGTCCTGCGATGATGGTTCCTCTGTACATCTTAGCAGCCTTCACAGTGATAGCATTCGCAGTGTTCCCGCTGATTGAAGCAATCATTCTGAGCGAGGGTGGATTGAGTTTCGCGCTATGGGCCGAAACCCTTACTGAGATGGTCTTGGTCAAGATCACACTGCCCGGCGTCATTCCGTTCGCATTCACTTTGGGCGCTCTCGCCCTAGGTGGGATTCCGGGGTATGTGCTCTATATCAAGAGGGCAGATCGATCAAGGACTGCAGTCCCCGAAACTGGAGTCAGGAGGCGGCTGTACAGCTTCCTGAAGCATCGGTGGTACATCAACGAATTCTACTACTGGATTGTTCGTAAGTTCATGAACTCTACAGAGTGGTGGCGCGTACGGGTGGACAACCGCATCATCGATGGGATCGACTTCGGGTCCGCCCGGGCAGCTCTGTCAATGTCTTCGCGTGTAAGATGGTTTGATGACCATGTCATCGATGGTTTTGCTGAGAACGTGTCAACTGTCAGCGTGGCCGCATCTGAGTCGAGCCAAGCGATTCAGACAGGTCGGGTCAATGACTATGTGGCCGTCATCATCTTCGGAATAGGGATCCTGGTTATACTGACCTTGGTGAGTTTGGGGGTGATATGAGTGCAGTTCCCTATTGCGCAACAGTTCATTGACGGTCTTCCGCTTGGCATCCTGCCTCTGATGCTGGCTATCGTGCTCGGTTCTTCCGTGGTGGCGTACATCCTTGGAAAGCGAGCTGCACGAGCAGTATCCATCTTGGTCACAGCTATTGAGCTCGGGCTCTCGATTGTTCTGGCACTAGCCATTGACCCAAGCATTGAGATTTCGGATCCCAATGCCGGGATGACGTACATGTGGCAGTTCACGATGGGACGAATCACCGTGGACGAAACCGAAACCGTTCTGCAGATCCTCCTCGGTGTTGACGGCATCTCAGTCGTGATGGTTGTTCTATCCAACCTCGTTGTGTTCATTGCCGCACTGTGCTCGAATCACATTCACAAGTCAGAGAGTCTATACTATGCGATCCTGCTACTTCTTCAGGCAGGACTCATCGGTGTCTTCGTTTCGGTCGACCTCATCGGCTTCTTCGTGTTCTGGGAGTCTGTCTTGATTCCCATGTTTTTCATCATTGGCCGGTGGGGCGAAGAAGGATGCCAGCATGCAGCCGTCAAGTTCCTCATTTACACTCAGCTAGGATCCGCAATCTTGCTGATCGGCATCTTCATACTGTATTTTGCCTCCGCACCGCACACATTCAACATGCTGGCTTTGCGGAGCGCTGGACTGCCCGTCAATGCTCAAATCGCCTTTGCTCTCACGGTCTTCGTGGGTGCAGGTGTCAAGCTACCCGTGTGGCCGTTGCACAACTGGCTCCCGTGGGCTCACGTTAAGGCACCCACGCCCGGGTCTGTCATCCTAGCAGGTATCCTCCTGAAGATGGGCGGCTACGGTTTCTTGCGGCTGGGTGTGTGGATGATCCCCGAAGGGTTTGCCCGGATTAGCATCCCCTTAGCTGCCCTCGCGGTTTTCACATGCATCTACGCTGCGCTGACTGCAATGGCTCAGACAGACCTCAAGAGCATGGTGGCCTACACGTCGATCAATCACATGGCTTGGATTCTGCTGGCCGTCGCAGTTGGGACAAGTGTCGCGCTGCAAGGAGCGGTCTTCATGATGTTCTCGCACGGTGTGATAATATCTGTCATGTTCATTGTTGCGGGTCAGCTGAAGTACTCGGCGGGATCCAGAGAGATTCCGATGGTGCGAGGTCTCATGGCTGGTGCCCCCAGATTGTCATCCGTGCTCATACTGGCATCTCTGGCAACGTTCGGTCTTCCGGGTTTCAGCGGTTTCATAGCTGAGGTACTGATTCTCTTTGGCTCGGTCAGAGTCTACATCTGGACTGCACTCATCACATTTGGTGTCTTCATCACGGTCGGCTATCTCCTATGGACACTCAACAGAATCGTGTTCAGTGACCCTGACCCCGAGAAGAAGGTCAGTGAAGCCCCATGGAGTGATCTTGTGGCTCCAGTCCTGATGCTTGTTCCTGTGGTATTGCTGGGCCTCTTGCCTGATCTGATCCTCAGCCTTGTGAAGCCGGTTGCCCTGTTCATAGTGGGAGGTGGTCCGTGAAGATGCTGCAGTTGGCTCCTTTCGCCGAATTCATCAGAATGCTCTTCAAGCCCCTTACAGACCTGCTCATGCAGTATGTACCTCTGGAGTGGGTAGGGTCTCTCCCTGCACTCACTCTCGTCGTTTTCTCGGTCCTCGCGCTAATCATTGGGATGCGCTACAATCCATTGTTGGTCAGCTTTGTGGGGGTGACCATTGCGACGGTCGAGATGATCGTCATCGACCCCACATCATCCTTCGGCGGTCTGTTCGTGAGAAACGCGTTCTCGGACTTCTTCATCTACATAATTCTCATAGTCGGCTTTCTCGTGCTGATGTCTTCCACACTGTGGGCTGGCGAGCGCGGAACGTACAACTTCCTTCTACTGGTATCCTTCGCTGGTGCCATATGGGTCGTCATGGCAACCGACCTTGTCGCGCTGTTCATCTCTTGGGAAGTGATGTCCACTCCAACCTATGTACTTGCAGCGCTCGGTCCCAACCGCGGTGCTGTGGATGGTGCGACGAAGTACTTCGTCATGGGACTACTTGCCACCATGTTGATGATATTTGGGATTGCTCTGGTCTATGGTGTGACAGGCGAAACCGACCTCTCCGCGGTGGCCACGGTTGTCGAGTCTGTCTGGGTTTCGGGGCCCAGTGCGTCGCCTGCGGCCTACACTCTCATGCTGGCAATGATCCTGTTCGTGTTCTCCTTTGGCTTCAAGGTTGGCATATTTCCCGGATGGATGTGGGTCCCTGACACCTACTCAACGGCCGATGGGAGCGTCACCTCCTATCTGGCTGGTGCCACAAAGAAGGCTGGAGTCAGTGCGCTCATACGGATCCTCATGGTCGCATTCATAGTGGCCAGGCTGGAGTGGGGTTTTCTGATCGCCATTGTTTCAGCCCTGACCATGTTGATAGGAAACGTGCTGGCGCTAGCTCAGCGGAACATCATGCGTATGCTGGCTTACTCAAGCATAGCCATGATGGGGTATCTGCTGATGGGAATCGCTGCTGGTACACAGTTCGGAGCGGCTGCAGCGATGTTCCATGCATTCACTCATGCTCTCATGAAGTCTGCAGCCTTCATTCTGATATGGGCCATTTCAGTCCGAATGGCCAAGGAAATCACATATGACGATTTAGCAGGACTGAGTCAGAGGGCGCCATTCGCATCGGCGATGTTGGGTATACTCGTCACGGCCCTGATGGCAGTGCCTATTCCTCCGACCGTGACATTCTGGTCCAAATTGTTCCTCTTTCAGAGCGCATGGGACGTCGGACTGTGGTGGCTTGTCCTCTTCGGGCTCATGAACACGGTTCTCTCATGGGGGTACTATGTCAGAGTCTTGAAGTACTGCTACATGGTCGAGCCGAAGGATACCACGAAGCTGGTTCTCGCAAGGACTCCCATGCTTGCTGTGGCACTCTGTGTGGCTTCCATAATGTTGCTCTTCTTCAACTCGGATGTCATATTCCAATATGCGTTCGAGGCGGCCACGGGGATCATCCCATGATTCTTTCTCACGTATCCGGGCATGTCAGCTACGACACCCCGGCATTTATGAAATCAGTTGGGAGCAGGGTTGAAAGGCAATCACGGTACTCAGCGATGACACACCGCTTTAATGAAACCTGAACTAGGGCAAACCACGAATCAACGAGGTCCTGCGCTTCGACCGAGTTTGAACCATGCTACATGTAGGATTGAAACTCCATGACATCACGAAAACGACATCAGAGAGCAATCTACGGGGTGGCCGTTTGTTGAGGTAAAGCCCGGTGTGATGTCAGACTTTCAGAGTTTGATCCCTCAATCGCAGTCTTCTTCTCAGGGTCGGCTGTATCTGGTAGATCTGACCTTTCCCTCATGGTCATCGGTCTATTTGCGCCCTTGTGGATTCGGGCTTTTGCGGAACTCATCTTTATAAGCGCATAGTTGTATGTGTATACAAATCGCTCCTTAACTCAGGAATGCGCACACTAAGTGAGGGCTGAAGCATGAGGACATATGGACCGGGAGTATGCTTTCTGCTGGTGTGTCTACTTGTACCGATGAGTGCGTGCGGTGTAGGTTTTGCGGCTGCTGCAGATGAATCCACACGCGCCATCGTTGAGATCCAAGGTCATAGAATCGACTCTGTGACAATGACATGTGCCAACGATGTGACAGGCGAAGTCACTCTCAAACCAACGGCCGAGCACACTCTGGATGTCAGTGTAGTATTTCAGACCAGTAGCGGGATTGCTGAGAAGCATGTTTGTGGTGTATCGCCAATAAGGGAAACCACCAAGTCCGACGAAGGTCTTGAATTCGTCAAGATTGATGTGAGCTCATACCGAGACGGGTTATTCGTTGACATCCGGCTGCTTGCGAACGGATCGGCCATGGTTTATGTCGCTGCTGACATCGATGATACTCAATACTCTGCGCTTGGTCTTCTCAGTAGGCCATTGACTGTGCCTGCTGTAGAAACCAGACTGGAGGATGTCAAAGATGCCTTGGCCATCAGGCTCCTCAAAGAGGAACGTGTTCCGTCAACGTCAGCAGTGGTGATTTACAATGACAGACAGAAACCATTACCGAATGGCCCCAGCTGTTATGACCCACTATACGTGCCGAGCGGTCCTAGGGTGTACTGCTTAGTGCATGAAGTGTTCTTTGACGATAACAACAGCGTACCAGAGCAAGTTGGCGCTTGGTGTGTTAGCTACAGCTGGGTGGACTACTCTGTCTACCGCGAAGATGTGTCAGAGGCCCAGATAAAGAGCGACCTCCAGTTCTACAACAAAAAGCACTACACGATTGACACACGATCAAGGATAGTGGGTGCCTATGAGATTGACATACACGGTGATGTTGATACAGATGAACCAGATCGCCCTCTTATGACATTTGACGGCGGCTGGCTCTATCCGTCAGAGGTCGAGAGCCTGTGGGGGCCCTATTCCCAAGACTACTACATCAGGCCGGACAATACAATAATGCTCGCATCAGCCTGTCAGAGCCTCTGGAACTCCGGTGAAACGAGCGGTTCTGAGATGGGCGATGTGTTCATCAACTACGGCGCAACAGCATACGTTGGTTCAACTGTGAATCTGCCAATAGTCATGGATGACTGGACCGAGGAGTTCTGGTGGTCGTTGAGCTATCAGGACCAGACGATCTCTGATGCCATATCAGACGCGAACCTAGCAATGGGGTGGGCACGGACGTCAACGTACATCCAGGTATACCTTTCAAGCTATGGCACTAGGAGGCTACCCAACTGAAGACGGTGCACCTCATCGCAGCAGTAATCACATACATCTTGTTACTTGGGTGTACTTCTCAGGCGGTGGCAGCGAGCTCTGATTCCTCAACATTCTCTGATGAAGCAGCAATCCTTAGCCTGGGCGCTCCTGAGTCGTTCTCCATGACTGAAGGCTTTGTGGTCACGATAGCTGTCGTCGTCACAAACACTGGACTCAGCATGCTGAATGTGACTGTGGTAGTGGAACAGGATCGCTCTCCTCATGAGATAGTTCTGGCCGAACCTGCTCCTGTCAAGCCCGTCGATGCAGGCTCTGAGGCGGAGCTGATGCTCAGATTCAGGGCAGTCGTGGAGGACTCTCTGTTGAACAGCTCACTCCTGACGACTCATGTATCGACTGCCATCTTCCTCAGGGCAGTTTCGATTGACTTCTTGGCTGCCTCACCACAGAAGACCGTGATTGTTGACATAAGTGTCGTAAGAGCTTCTCAGCTCGTCGTTGGCGGTTTCGTCCTTGCTGTCGCAGCCATACTGATAGCTGTTATCGCTCGCAGTCGAGTAGGATGGATAGGCCTGCACAAGAAGTAATGGTGCGACGATTGGACACATGAGCCGCCCTCTGAGTGTGCATCTTCATACAGAACGGACCGGGCACACAGTCCGAAAGCTGGCATGTCCGAGTGTAAGACACAGGCCCGAAAGGTGCAGGTTTGAGAAACCGCCCATTGTCAGTTAGGCTGGGAGTTCTGTTCCCAAGAATAGCAATGAGGTCATAATCATTGGATCAAGGATAGCTTGTGAAGGACTACTTTCAGCAGCATGGAGTCTGGACGGTCTTGTACAACCCGCGGAAGAAACCTGAGCCTCAGACCTTTGAATGGGTCACAAGTCTGATTGGCAGGCCAGCTGACTCCTCCACTCGAAACCCATCCACGGCTCTGACCAAACTTCAACCCGGCAAGCAGCACGATGACGATCCTCAGAATCAGGATATGGACCAGATGTAGCTGTGTGATCAACAGCGTGATGCCGATGAAGAGCATGGCCTTTTTCATGTTTCATCTTTCCGGCTCTCCACGAATCTGAAGAAAAGAATGAATAGGAACGTGGCACCTGCCCGCTCGAAGGGAACAATCGTAGGCATCTCGAACAGCACCAGTATCGCCTGTCGACTGGCACCCGGATGGGGGTTTCGCGAAATGCCAAAACGAGAAACACCATCGGCATGAAACGTCTAGGGGGATTTTGAGCTAACGACGGATTAATGATGCCGAGGATCTTAGTCACAAATGATAAATGAAGGCTTCTCGCAATATGACATGTAACCCCACGTTATCTTAGTTCAATGCAAGGCATGGTGAAGATCTATGAGTTTTCTTGGCAAGCTTAAGGCCCCGAACGCGACGATAGCAGTGCTGCTTGACAAGGGTACGTCTAGCCTCAAAGAGCCGCTTCAAGGCAAGCTCGACGTTTCCTCGTCAGAGGAATTCGACGCCACTGAACTGCGTATTGAGATTTGGGTCAACGAATGGACGAAAGCCACTGAACAAAAAAAGGTTGGACAGCAGACAGTCCCCGTAACCGCCGAACAAAAAAGCGTGCTGCACCAGAGTAAGAATACAGTAGCAGGAGGACGGCACTTCACGAGCGGCTTCAGGGATAGCATTCCCTTCAGCATCTCCTTACCGTCGAACGTGCCCCCGACCTATCACAGCCAGAACGCCCGCAACACTTGGATGTTGAAAGGCGTGATTGGCGTCAAAGGTCGGCCCGACGTGACCAGCCACGACATGGAAGTCGTCATCACCTACTAAGTAGGCTGTCTTCCATAGCCCAGCCTGTCGAGCAAGGTTCTCGGCTAGGTCAGTGAGCCGTTACGGGACAGTTTCGCACTCGGTGTTCGAGGCCAAGAGGCCGAGGATTTGCAAACGTTGATATGAAGAAATGCTGGGTATGAAAACCGAGCATGAAACTTTCCAGACGTAAGAAACTAGCGTTATCGCTGGTCGTTGTTCTCACAACGACAGTCCAGATCTTGGCTTGCTATAACCTTGGGACCGTCCAGTGGGTTCCTGACTGCGGTCGATTATGCTTTGTGAGCCGAGTGTACAGCCGCATTTCCGGCACACCCGACGGCACACCATATACAGTCGAGTTCGCTGGAATCAATTTCACGTTCCTGTACGTTGATTCCATGATACCGGACATGGGTGCCTCTGCCTACTTCGATATCGAGTTACCAGGATGGACCGCCCATGACATCTCGATATATATTGGCGGCGGCTGGGTCCGGCCCTCACTATTCGGCCCTCTGGAAAGCTCCACAGTTGAACACAATGGAAAGGTCGTCGGTGTAGCCACGGCACACACCTATCTAATGGAGGGCCAATGGGTTTTCCTAGTTTCGGTTTGAGGTAGCAGCGGCTAATATGCCCAAGTGAAGCCAATGCTTGATCGTCAGCATGAAAGGATGTTCATCCTCTGCCGTTGTTGAAACGGCTCCTCTTATTATGCGGACTCCGTACTTTCTTCTCCTCACATACAAGTGCTGCACAGAGATGGGCCGGCTTGACAAGTCCGCGAAAGGTTTGGAGGAGTCTGCAGGCAAGTCGGTGAAAGCAAAGGTAGGGAAAACCGACCCGGATGCTTCCACCGAGAAGAACGCTAAGCAGATTACGGAGTGGCTCAGCGCCGCTAACGGCAGACTCGACGCCGGACGCTAGCGTTTGTTCCGCAATATGCCAAGGAATCTAAGCCAGCAATAGTACAATGATGGTCCTCACTACGAATACATAGACTAGGTGCAACACTATGACCAGTAGTGTGAGGACCATGAATAGCGCGGCATTTGTCCTTGGTGTAGCCTTCCTGCTTTCTGTCCACCTGTAGAAGAATATGAACAGGAACGCAGCCCCAGCCCACCCAAATGGAACGATGGCCGGCATTTCGAATAGTACCCTGATGGCCTCAGGCGGCCACACCCACCACATGGTCTGACTTGCGCCTGCAGCCACTTCTACGGGCAACGAGAGAGTGGCAGTCACGATTGCCGCAATGAAGGGCCCGATCCACTTGTCGTCCTTCCATTTCGGCGCAAAGGCTTCGAGCAGTCTGTTGCCAACTATCCAGCACGCATAGAATGACGCGGACCATCCGAACCCCATCATGATAGGAGCATTTCCAATGTAGAACGGATGGCTCGGATAAGTGTACATGCCCGGCAGCAGTGAAACGATGTTCTCTCTCACGATGCCAAAGACAAAACCACCCACAAAGAAGGCCAGCGTCTGCCATCTGCCCCTGTAGAGCCAGCTATGAATGATGCAAAGCAGGCAGCCAGCCATGACTGTCAGTGTCACAATCTCAGCGTACACGCTCAGACCTCCTGACCTTCAGGGTGGCAACGAGCCATATCACGAGCACAAGCACGACTGGTATGACTGAGATGAGCCTCGATGGTTCACCAATGATGAAAAGATCGACGCCGCTCATCATGACGACAACCAACAGGATTGCGGAAACCGGGAGGAGCTCCTTCATCGGCTGCATACGATTCACCAAGCCACATAGGAACCACA
>CAZVZC010000053.1:0-10482 GCA_964631415.1 uncultured archaeon
TCACAGCTATCTCCCATGTCCATGTAAAAGCGAGAAGCGGAATGGCGACGATCAACCCATATCCCAAGAAGATGAAAAACCAGTATGCTTGAGTCCTGTCAGCTATCTCTCCACTGACCAATCGCACAACGTAGCCGAGCAATTCGCCAAGTCCGCTGACAAGACCCACGACCAAAGCCGTTGCACCAAGGTAGTAGAGGTAGTCGGGGACCAGACCACGCGCGCCTTCGTACACCGTGTCACCCATCAGGCTCACAATGCCGAAGAGAATGATGGCTACATAGGCCGTCCTGTGACCGATGGAACCGTTTTTCACAGGTGCCATCATGGCAAATCCGCCATTCATGTTTTTGGGTCCATCCAAGATGATGAAGCAGGTTGCCGAATGCTGATCTGACAACCAGACCATGGTTTCCCATGATTTCCCATGAAGCAGGTTGCCGAATGCTGATCTGACAACCAGACCATGGTTCCCCAAGACGTATCGCCTCTGAAGGCCTTGAGAAACTCTCTAAGCAGTATCCCGTCAGGGGGCATTGGCCTCGTTCTATTCCTCCAGAAGAACTACAACCTGCTGAGCCTCGGGATAGGCGAACCTGACTTCAAGACTCCAGACCACATAATCGAAGCTGCGGTCGAATCACTCAGAAGTGGGATGACACACTACTCGCCTGATGAGGGACTTTACGCCCTCAGACTGGCAATCTTGGAGAAGACTCAGAGAAACAACGGTTTCGGCTTTGATCCCGACAGCCAGGTGGTTGTCACATCTGGGACAAGCCCGGCAATCTCTGGCGCGATATTTGTGTCGGTGGACCCCGGAGACGATGTAGTCATCCCCACTCCAACTTATCTGGGATACGAACCGATGGTCAGACTTGCAGGGGCTCATCCTGTTTTTGTGCCATCCGCTGAAGAGAATGGTTTCATTCCAACACAAGATGAGATCTCTGATGCAATCACATCAAAGACGAAGATGATAATAGTGTCATCCCCTGCAATCCAACAGGAGCAGTCTGGGGCCAAGACTCTCTGAGAGCTGTTACGGACTTGGCAACTGATCACGATTTGTTTGTTCTTTCAGATGAGCTCTATGAGAGAATCGTGTTTGATGGCTTTAGGGCCCACAGCATTGCCGCCATGGATGGCATGTTTGATAGAACCATAACAATCAATGGAGTGTCGAAGAGTCATGCAATGACAGGATTCAGGGTTGGTTGGTTGATTGCACCCAAGCACATAGTTGACGCTTATCTCAAGGTTCACCGGTACAATGCTGTGTGCGCACCTGTACCTTGTCAAGCAGCTGCAACAGCAGCTCTTACTGGTCCCGATGATGCAGTCAAGCAGATGATAGATGAGTATAGCAAAAGGAAGAACCTTCTGGTTTCGCGCATCAACAACGATGCCCCATTCATGAGCACGATTGGATGCAAGGGAGGTTTCTTTATGTTCGCGAATGTGAAAGAACTCGCTGACTTGCATCGTCAGACAATGATCTCGCTACTGACACATGGATCTGGCAAGTCATTTTTAGGACGAATACCATCTGAGTTGGTGAGTCTTCATGATCTCAGTGGTTCAGATTCGCTACTGGTCATGCTCTACTTCGCCTACGCAGCAGGCGTGCTGACTACTTCCGGTGCCTTCTTCGGGGCCGGCGGGGACGGTTTCCTACGTCTTTCCATTGCTCAGAGCAGCGACAAGATTGATCTAGCTGTTAACAAGATGGCTGAGGCGCTCAATGCATTGGAGTAGCAATCCAGACTAATGGCAGAGCCATTCCTAGGACGGACTCACTCGACACGATGTCCATCTTCGTCCAACTGACAGTAACTGCAGTGGACTGCAATGGATTCCTCTCCACCTTGACGTCAGCTTTGTGGTAACCAGCTAGGTCCGATTCAGGGAAGTCGAATCATCCAGGCAAGTGGAGTCCTCAGATGGTGTCCGCTGTATAAGAACCGTCCACAAAGGGGTCGGTCAGTAACAGTCTTATTCCGGATGTGCAGACTTGTGGGGTATGAGTTCTGAGACAGCGAAAGTGTACTTCGGGTCTGTGAAACAAGGAAACAGAGGTAAGTTTGCCTCGTTTGCTGCGAAAGTCGATGAGGTTGTCAAGAGACTCGATCTGTCCACGCTTGAGAAGAAAGACAAGGTCGCCATCAAGATGCATCTGGGATATGAGGATGGCTATCAGACAATCCCTGTGTTCTTTGTTCGGCGAATAGTTGAGGCTGTGAAGAAGACGGGAGCATTCCCCTTCATAACTGATAATCCGACATCAGTCTACAACGCTGTCAATCGGGGATACACGTCTGAAACCTGTGGGTGCCCTTTGATACCATTCGACGGAGTGAAGGACAAGTATCTCTACAAGACAAAGGTTGATTTCAAGGGAATTGAAACTCTCGACATGGGCGGTGTTCTCCACGATTCTGATGCGTTGATAGATCTGTCTCATGCCAAGGGTCACAACACATGCGGCTACGGAGGGGCAATAAAGAACTTGGCCATCGGAGGGTTTTCCGCTCAGAGTCGATGGGTGAAGTATCACAACATCTGGCAGGCTATCCCATACTGGAAACCGGACAAGTGTACACCAGAGCATGCAAAGAAGCTGGTAGAATCGTGCCCGGACCACTGCATCACGTACAAGGAAGCTGAGCACGAGCTGAAGCTTGAGTTCGATATGTGTAACCAGTGCATGAAATGCATTCAATCTGACAAAGGCGTAGGTTCTCTGGAGCTAAGGCAGGAGAGCTTCTCTCTCTTCCAAGAACTGATGGCCATAGGCACAAGCAAGGTGTTGGAGAACTTCCCTCAGAGCAAGAGGTTCTTCATCAACTTCCTTATAGAGATAACAGCGTACTGTGACTGTTGGGGGGTTTCTCAGCCCTGTATCGTGAACGACATCGGGGTGCTCGGTTCCAGAGACATTGTCGCGATAGAGAAGGCCACGCTGGATCTGATTGCGAAAGAGGCCCTAGTTGAATCTATGATACCTCTCTTCTTCAGGCCGAACCTCGACCGGAAGGCGAACCTTCACCCTTTCGCAAGGATACACGGGCCGATGAAGAACCCATATATCGTGGTCGACTACGCTGAGAAGCTAGGTCTGGGGACGAAGAACTACGAGCTGATTGAGGTGTTATCGCCGACCTCAACGCTAACCATGAAAGCGCCAACGCATGTGTCTGAGATTGAGCCTACGTTCTTCTGAGCCTCTCGGGTCGTTCAGGAGGGCACTAGCCCTCCCTTAAGGCAGGGGACTTGTTGTACAGCTTCAGAATGAGCGTGCGACCGGATGCTGATGGTTGCTGCGAACAAGTTCCTAATAAGGTCTAGAAGGACTTCCATCTCAGCGATGGAATATGGCGATTCTGAAAGAATCATGGGTAATGCCTTTGGGCTGCACCTGCCTAGCGGCTGCAATCCTCTTGGATCGTTTTGTGCCCGGCGATGGCGTAATCGATTTCATGATTGGCACGCTGACCGGGATGTCGATTGTCCTGAACCTGGTGGGTCTGTACAGAAGCCGGAAATAGCTGCGAGTCTCACCTGATGGTTGAGGAGTCAATACCTAGTCCTTGGCCTCACATAGGCTGGCTTCGGAGAGACGAGCCTGAGTAGGACGACGTACTCCCCCGGCATCAACGGCAAACGTGACGACATTCCATAGGGTTTACGAACTGCGGAGCCGGCTTCGGGACGAAGTATCACATTCGTTCGACCGGATGCACGACGTAGAACCTAGGTAGTTGTTCAGGATGGCTCCGACTTCGGAGCTCAGCCGAAGAACGCTTAATACCGGTCACTGCAACATACACTTGGGACCTCGTCTATGTGAGTTGTCAGCCCACTCTCGCATGGACCCAAGAGCGTGTCAGTCGTGTCAAGTGAATCCGAGTCATTTGCGTATCTCAACCCCGAAGAGCGCCTGAAGAAGTACAAGGAGTTCTTGGCGTCTCTGGAAAGAGAGGACGCGGCAGAACGACACAGACATGCTGGCCATCCATCGGGAACCCAGTCAAAGGTGGTGCCGGCCCGACAGGAATCCGCAAAGACAGACTCGCATGATGGGCATGAAACTGCTAGCCTGAAGCCCTGTGGCGCGATATCAGGCCGACAGAAGGAACCAGAGGCAAAGGCTGCAGAAGAGAGGAATCGAGTGCTGCTGAGAGTCAAGCAGCGTGCCGTTGAGTCCGAAATAGACGAGATCCGCAGAGAGAAGGCTCAGCTCGAGAGGAAGCTAGAGAGAGGGCATATTAAGCAGGATGCGTATCAGCAGGAACTCGAGCAACTCGTGAAGCGGGGTCAGACCCTGCTTCGTAGAAGGCTCGACGTCGCCAAAGAGCTGAGCGAAGTTGCCGACGACTGAACGCAAGAGCGTTGGCGTCCTTGGTTTTGGAGACAGCTTGACTGCTGGAACACCCGGTTATGACCCCACAACTGGCTACGGGAATCAGCAGTCGCAGTATGGGTACTGGCTTGTCAGGAAGGCAAGAGAGGCGCGACAGCTGACTCTGGAGTTCGACAATCAAGGTGTTCCGGGTGAACTGGTCCGACATATGCTTCAACGTCTGCATAGCATCTTGACTAAACACAGCTATGCCATCATCGTTATTCTTGGCGGCAGCAACGACTTGGGCTGGGGCGATGAACCGGACAGAGTGTTCGGTCACCTGAAGGACCTCTGGCAGTATGCGCTGGATAAGGGATCGGATGTCATTGCATGTACAATACCCCCTGTCGGAATGGCCTATCCTCCGCTGCAAGAAGCTCAGTTCCGATTCAACGATATGATTGCCGAAGCATCGCGAGAGCAGGATTCTGTGCTGCTTGTCGATCTGTTTGCAGCATTGTCCAACGAAAGAGGACTCCTGCGGGCGGAGTTCGACAGTGGCGATGGCCTGCACATGAATGAATACGGTTACAGGCAGATGGGTGAGAGCATCTGGATGGAGGGTATCAAGCGGATGCTGGACTCATCTCGTATTCGCTAGTTTCATCGGTTGCTTTTTCTTGTAGGGCACCATTATGGGTTGCCAGCACAATACAATCACACAAAAATGAAATACGCCCAGTCACCAGAGGCGTTCTAGTAGCCGGAGGACCTGCTGTGAGTGCGAAGCGCCGACTCCCAAAGACAAGCCGACTGGCCTTTGTCAGCACCATATGCGATATGAGCAGGCGCGGCGATATCGATGCAGTCATAGGCACCTTCGAGGGCTACTGGACAGACAAGACTCGCTATCCTTGGCAGAACACGTACACACTACTGGAAAAGTACTGGGCGCTAGAGAATCCTGAAACAGACGTATCGGAAACACTACTGCTGCTTCGTGATGCCGTGTTCGGAGCCCTCGGACTTCACTCACTCAGTCTGCCACTTGAGATACCGACACAAGAGGTCTTGAAGAGAATCATGAGAGGACGCTCATGGAAAGACTCTCGTCGGTCAGTCAGAGAATACCTTTCTCAGGTCGTATCTGACATGGTTGAGCATGGTCAAATAGCTCATCTCATCCCTTCTGGATTGAGGCATGATGGGTTGGGATTCCTTCTGCCCGCCCTAGAAAAAGCTCGACTTGACGAGTTCCGGAATGCACGACCAAAGACAACACGCGGCAAGTTCGATCTTAGACCTCTGTCGAAGTCGGTCATTGGCCGGACACTTCTAAGGCAGCTATCGATGAAGACCGAGAAGCTTGCAGAGGATGATCCCCAAGTGGGGCAGGTAGAAGAAGCGTATGAACATATGCTCTTGGACCTCGAAGTCGGTGAAGGAGTGGCGACTTTGTCACCTGATGAGACTCTGCAGGTGACAATCAGCGGCGAGCCTCTTGAAGAAACGACCGAGAGAAAGCAGGCTCGAGGGGTCCTTCCACTTACCCCTGGGGTGCAGACTAACCTAACAGAGTATGTTGGGCCGCCTGCAGATTCGCGAAGTCCCGAGAAATCTGACGACAGCGAAAGCCGAAGGGGCAAGAAACGAAAGAAGGTTGAGGGCAATACCGGAGATGAGGAGTCATGACTCGGGTGGCAAAACGCAAAGCAGGGACAAAGAGGAAGGCAAAGCCACCGAGCTTGGACGAGATTGAGGCCGCCGCTGTCGCCGGCCTTCGAGATATTGCTTGGCGTCTCGACTCTCCTGACATGGCAGTAACGTATGAGGCGGCAGCTAAGATGTCCACGTTTCCTGTGACGAGGTCTCTGCTCCCTAGGGCCATGAGCGCCATCAAAGCTGACGACCCGATTGTCCGGAAGGCCGCCTTGGGGATGGCTGGAATGAACGCCTACGGCTCATATGTCAATGAACTGGTGACGCTGATGAAGGGCGTGAACCCGGCTGATCGCGAGCAGGTCCTTCAGGTCATCGAACAGAGAATGAGACAGACTGGGGGACTTGGGTCTACTTCGGAGCAGAAGCGGTGGGTCGACGCGCTTGAAGGACTTGGCAGAGAGCACCAGCCCACGGTTTTTGGCATCATGGCACTTCTTGGACCACAAGGGACTCAGTGGGTGAGAACGCTGATTACTGAGAGAGTGGAAACCTTGCACCCAGGTGCAGTCCAGAGACTGACTGCCTTCACCGAACCGACTCGCGACGCATTGCTGAAGGGTTTGTGTCAGAGGTCTGCAGAGAAGAAGCGTGAGTTGCTGCCATATATCTGCGGGTTGATTGACACAAAGACGATTCAGTATCTCACACCCTTCCTGAAAACGGGCGACTGGCATGATAGATCTGAGGTTGCGGAAACTGTGGGAAAGCTGGGCATCATCTCCCCGGCCGGAATTGTGATGGACATAGTCGCTGATGCCGACTGGCGCGTCAAGCAAGCGTTCTTGAAGGACCTGAACATTGCATCGTCGAAGTTCGCGGCCTTGCTGAAGATTCTCGGATACCTTGTCGGGGATTCACACACAAGAGTGGGAGGACTGGCTGAGAGGTGCCTGCTAAGACTGGGGTCTGAGCTGTGTCGTGGCTCCACAATCGAGGCGCAGCAGAAGAGGATCGAAAAGGAGTTCAGAGCGCATCTTCTGAAAGCTGCAGATGCTAACAAGGACATCCAGTCAGACTGGCTTGGTGTGAGCCTTGTTGAAACATTCCCTATTCCAGTCTTCTCCGAGCAGGAAGAAGAGTTGACTAAGGGCATCGAGAGAGCCCAGGGTGTGAGTCTAGAAGACATTGGAGGTCCTAAGCCGGGTGCTGCGCCAGAAACCCCGAAGAAGGACAGTCGTTTCGATCTGATGGCTGCTCTCATTGGTGCTCGCCAAGCCGCCAAAGCTCCGGAGGCTCCTCAAGAGCAAGCATCTTCGTCGACAGAACATGTTTCGCCTCTTCCGGTTTCGGGTTCGACTCCAACAGACCGATTCATGATGCTGCTGAGGAGTATGACAGCGATATCCGGGAAGGAAGTCTCCATCTCCAAGCTGAAGGAGAACGCCGTTTCATCGGGGCTGACAGAGCAGGAGTTCGACACCACACTTGAACAGCTTGAGCGGGATGGGATTGTCTATCGCTCAAGAAAGGGTTCAGTAAGCATTGTCGACATCGAAGTCTAGGCTGACGTGTTCCGTCTTCTCGGACAAGAAACAAGTTTCGATGGGCAAAGACTAATGTGCTGGGTCTACATGAAACGCATGTAGGCGAGGTGCCGCATATGGTCCAGTCGGTTTTAGTCAAGGGTGGCTTGGTAGTGACCGGGGACTCTCAGGGCAGAGTGATCCCTGGCGGCTTTGTGAGGATTGAGGGAAACAGGATATCTGAGGTTGGCAAGGGAATACCTCGCCTGAAGTCAGACGAAACCATAGACGCATCGAGGAATGTAATCATCCCGGGTCTGATAACAGCGCACACACATCTCTATGGCATTCTCCTAAGGGGCGCGACCCTTGGCATAGAGCCCCCTACAGACTTTGCCCAGGTCCTTCAGCGCGTGTGGTGGCCTCTTGACGAAGCTCTGACCCTTGATGACGCAAAGGCTAGCTCTCTGGCTGCATCAGCAGACATGCTCCGCAATGGATCTACATTCTATGCGGATACCTATTCAGGTCCGAACTCGATTGACGGTGTGCTGGACGGTATTTCGGATGCCGCCTCCGAAGTGGGCATCCGTTCAATGCTGGCGTTTGAAATCACTGAACGAAACAGCCCCCAAGAAGCGGAGCGCGGTCTGCAGGAGAATGTGAGATTTGCTCAGCGCTGTTTCAAGGAGAAAGGCCTCTCGTCAGCGATGATGAGCCTCCACGCCTCGTTCACGGTGAGCGATGAGCTCATCACAAGGGCAGTGACACGAGCATCTGGCCTCGAAATCCCTGTGACCATCCATACTTCTGAAGGCCTGGTGGACGTTTATCACAATCTTGAGAAACACGGAGAGAGGACAGTCGAGCGTCTAAACAGACTCGGTGTGCTGAAACGTCGTACTGTACTGGCTCACTGCGTACATGTCACTGCGCCAGAGATTGAGATGATGGCGCGGCAGGGTGTGGGTGTCGCGCATAACCCAATGAGCAACATGCTCAATGCGGTCGGTACTTCGCCAGTACCCGACATGCTCGCACGACGAATCCCGGTTGGTCTTGGCAATGACGGTTGGATCTATGACCCGTTCGAGAATATGAGGTGTGCATTGACGGTTCATCGGCTTGCAGCATGGAACCCCAGCGTCATGACTGCCGAACAAGTGTTCAGAATGGCCACTCTTGATGGGGCCCGATGCTATGGGCTTGACCGGGAGCTGGGTAGCATCGAAGCTGGAAAGATGGCGGACATCGTTCTCCTTGGTGTTTCAAGAGTGCCGACGCCACTCGATGCCAGTTCGGTCATTGGCCACCTAGTCAACACATTCGGCGGCAGGGATGTGGAACGTGTGATTGTTGATGGAAGAACCGTTGTAGACCATGGGCGACTGTCACTGATTTCAGATGACGAAGTCGCAAAGAGATGTCAGAAAACGACTCAGGACCTATGGTCAAGACTATCAAAAAGAAGCACTAAGAAACCGTGACTTATACAGTCGGAGCCCGTTTGTATGAAAAAGGATACAGGGGCTAATGCCCCTGAGTATTCTACTTTCTCTTCATGCAGACGACTGCACCAAGAATGACGATTACGCCCACTCCAATTCCCACAAGCAGGATGTTGTCCTGTAGCATCACGATCAGGTCGTTTGGCAGACCGGTTCGGATGGCACTCAGGTTGAGTATCTCAGTTGAGTTGGAAACATAGGTGGTCTTCATCGTATACTTTGCCAAGAAGCCGTCTGACTTCAGATACGATGCTGCCAAGGTAAGCCTCTGACCGCCTGACGCATATGTGAGTGACATTCCCCAGTAGGCTGAATTGGTGGTGAATGTGGTTGTGTCGTTCCAGAGAATGTAAGTCTGGACGACCTCAGTCATGAGCGTCCAGTTACCCATTGGGACAGCAAAGTGTTCTCCAACAAGAACCAGCAGGCCCAAGAACAAGAGACCGTACATTCCCAAGTCAGTCCCATTGGTCCACTTCATACTGTAGTCGATTTCTGGTACCTGAGTCCAATCTGTAATGACATTGGGGATTGTGGGAGGTGTATCTGTCACCAGAATGTACATACCTTCGTGGAGGCCAAGATCCTCTTCGACGCTCACGGCATCCATCGTGAAATTGAACTGATCATTATCTGCAACTCCCCACGAAAGATTCTGGGAGGTCGCCGCAGCAGCTGGTGAAACAGCAAACATCAAGACGGTAGCCACAGCTACCAGCCACACAAGCGTGCGTTTCATATTCTTCCATCCTTTTGTACCACATCTCCAGTGGCAGTCGAACGGTCAACGGGGTTGCAGAAAAGCTTTCGCCTAATCTCCTTCGCAGGATGGTTCTGCAATCTTCTCTTTGAGTGAACACAATCGACCGCGAGAACTCTTGCGTGTTAGCAGTGGCAGCTGGAAACGAAAGCAACATCACCTAGATGATGAGGGTGTCCAGAACCTCCGGAATGTGTCTTATCTGATTGTTTTTCGCCGTGATGACTCGTGAGTCGTAGTGCTTCAATTGCCTGTGAAGAGATGATCTCTCTGTCGTCGAAGCCGAATCCATGGGCTCCATAGCGGGAGTGTTGTATCCAATCGGTGCCGAATACGTGTACCACTCAATAGGGTTTTGAGCTTGTTCGGTCGAGATTTTGCCAACAATGTCTAACGAGAAACCAGGCTACATTTACGATGGACCCATCTTTGACGCCCATTCTCATGCAGCGGATGAAACTGCTTTGCGGCTGATGATGGAGGTCGCCGCACAGTATGGCGTAGAGAGAAGACTCCTCATCTTACACAATGCCAAGCCCGCAGCATTCGAAGAGAAGTACCCTGATCGTTTCGTTTTTGCCAGGTTTCTCATGATCTCGAACTTGCTCCCGTTGGAACCCGACAAGCTAAAGGCAGAAATCGATTCAATGGCTGTGGATCGGTACAGCGTCGCGAAGATGCACT
>CAZVZC010000054.1:0-9753 GCA_964631415.1 uncultured archaeon
CGCCCGGCTCAGGCATCCTGACGGCCATCCACTCAGCTATCTCGGTCGCGGGAGTGATTGGGTAGCCACCGAAGTATCTGCACCCGGCGCTCAGAGCGCCCTCAGCACAGGCGATGTCACCCATTGTGAACATGGCTCGTTCGGGCATTCAGTGGACCTCCTCTTTCTCCCTTGCCTTCTCATACTCTGGGACGGTCGTGCCCTCCTCCACTGTGCCTGCTTCAATAGCCGCTTCAGCTACCTTCCTATCAACCAGAAAGATCGCCATGTCTGGACAAATCAGTTCACAGAACTCGCAGTTCACGCAGGCGTCAATATCGCAGGCAGTGACCGGATGGTAGCCCTTGCGGTTATACTTCTCTGTCAGGCAGAGGACGTGCTTGGGACAGAACTCCACACACAGACTGCATGCCTTACACTGTTCCTGCAGGATGACGAGGACTTTTTCTCTAGTCCTCGGTGGTTTGGGTGTGATCGGCTTGCGGACAGTTGTCATTCAGGCGCACTCCATTGACAGTCTGCGGTATGTCTTTGTCCCCAGATGGACTCGTCTGGACAGAACCCGGTCTTAGTTGAGGTTGACCAGAAGTAGCAGGTATATGAGCCTTACCTTAGTGCTCCCGAACTGGTCGTTGAGTATGACCACAGTTAAGAGGCAGCACTACAGACCACGCGACAGCACGATGGTGGTGTGGTAGGTCTTGCCCGACGACGAGCCAAACGAGGAAGAGCTGGCCAAGTCGTTGAAGGGTAGGACCTTGCGAGTCTACTGGTACATGCTACGTCATCCTGTACCGATGACTGCACGAGAAGTCCAGCGTGGTGCTGCCCTTTCCAGTCCTTCGCTGTCCATGCACCACCTTGAGCACCTTAGGCAGCTAGGCTTGGTAGACAAGGATGTTCATGGGCAGTATACAGTGAGGCGCGACGTACGTGTCGGGGTTCTCAAACTGTTCGTAGGGAGAGGTCGACTCATGGTGCCCCGATTTCTCTTCTACGCCACTTTCTACACCTCTGTCACTGCTGCACTTGCTACGATGATGCTAGGCACGGGTCACACCGACCCGTACTCGCTCGTTCTACTTGTCCTCCTGACATCAGTCTGTGTGGTCCTGTGGTACGAGTCACTGAAGATATGGAGGGAACAGCCATTTCCAGAACAAGAAGACTAGGTTCTAAGAGTAGAACTAATTACCATATCACGCAAGTCAATACGAACTGTCATTCTCCTATGGGACTGTCTTGGAGTGAAGCTATGCACATCTCGCTCCGATCACTTGCTCTGGGTACTATTCTGCTGCTCCTGTTGATAGTGGGCGCACTGGTTCATCCCAATCCTCTTCGTGCCACCATCAGCGAGGAGTCCTTTGGTGGCGAAACCTTTGCCTACTGTAGTGACAACCCGGACCTCTTACTCACATATCACTCTCTATGGAACCAAACAGAAACCCCGGTTCATCCGGGTGACAGAATCTCAGGCGATAGGGTGGTTCTCACGGGTACCTGGTCGCCCTCTGGCACGGTTGCACAGAGTCGGATTGACGTGAACGCGACCGCAATTCCAAGGTCCATCTCTAACCAGAGCCTGTCCAGTTCCGTTTCGATTGACACGCGAGGGCTGGGCAACAACGCCACCTGTATCATCACGGTCTTCGCGCTGCTACTCAACGAGTCCACCATCAATCAGACATTCAGCAATGTCTTCATTGGCAACTTCTTCGTCCCTCACGTCAGGGTGCTATCTCCGAATGGTGGCGAGCACTGGGCAGGCGTTAACAACGTAACATGGTTTGGCTGGGACAACAACACTGACGAGCCATTGACCTACGAAGTACTGTTCTCATCTGACTCAGGGATAAGCTTCCAGCTCCTTGCCACACATCTCTCGTCAACACGGTACCAATGGGACTGTACGGGTTTTCTCAATCTGAGTACCTACATGTTTGAGGCTCGTGTCACAGATGGTATCTACGTGTCATTTGACAGGTCCGATGGGACTTTCACTGCAGGAAACATCCCCATAACAACGACAAGCACGACCACCACTACTACGACCACTACCACGAATACAACAACTACTACTATCGATAATAGGTTCATTGTCAGCTTCTTCATCTCTGCGGCCATAATCACAAGCGCCGTGATGGCGCTCATAGTGTACTATGCAGCCAAGAGATGGTTCTGATTAGAAGTCCACTTGGTCCGAGCAGATCAAAGAAACCTGTCCACAAGTGCATCCGTACTGATGACGTGTTTGTGGAGGCCAAGTTCCTCAGGATCTATTCCCATTGACAGACCCAGCAGCTGCGTGTAGTAGAACACAGGAAGATGATACCTGTCGCCGATCTCCTTGTTCAGCTGGGGCTGAGACATCTCGAACTGAAGGTGGCAGAACGAACAGACATCTACTATGCATTCCGCCCCTGCCTCAATCATGTTGTCAAGCTTCTCACGTGCGATGTCTATGCTGACAGGCACATTTGACCCACGGACTCCACCGCCGGCGCCGCAACAGAGGAACTTCTCCTTGTACTTCACACTCTCTGCACCCGTAACCTCGACGAGCTCATCAAGGAAAGTGTATTTTTGGGTCTGCTTCCAAGGCCTGAGCTTCGTGGGCTTCAAAAGGTGACACCCATAGTGTACGCCGACCTTGAGCCCGTTCAGAGGGCGGGTCACATTCTTGCGTAGGTTGTCCAACCCAAGGTTGTAGATGATCTCTACGAGGTGCTTTGCATCAGCCTTTGCTTCGTACTTTATACCAACACTCTTGAGGATCCGTTGGACCTCCTTGAGCCTCTCCGGGTTCTCATGGACCACATGGAGTGCTTCTTTGAATGTCCCATAGCAGCCATTGCACCCTGTGAGGATGTCATGGCCTGCTGCTTCTGCGAGTGCGAGGTTCCGTGATGCGAGGGCAAGCCATGTGGGCTCACTGAAAGACCTGATTACACCGGGGGCAGGACAGCAGCTCGCGCCCTGCAGATCCTCTATGTCAATCCCAAGTCTGGGAAGTACGACCCTGATGCTCTTCTCCACATTGGGGAACCGGTTGGGCATGACGCATCCCAAGAAGAACGAGTAGGTCTGAACCTGCGTCATCTCTAATTAGCCCCTGCTCCCTCTCCCTCGACTAGAGCTTTGAACCCTGTCTGCCTCATTATCTCCTTGACCTGAGCGAGTGCCTGTTCGCTGGAGTGCGTTGTCGGAGGTATCTCGACGATGCCGAGTTCTCTCCGCATCTCTTGGTTTGCATCGTCCAGTGGGACCGCATGACCCGTCTGGAGCAGCTTCTGAGCCGACTTACGATGCTGTGGCAGCATGAAGCCCTCCTTGACAGCCATGTTCCGCATTATGATGATGGCATCTGTGACCTTAATCTGTCTTGGACACCTTTCGAGGCAAGTCAGACACGTGGCACAAAGCCAGAGGTCGGGCGAACTCAGCACGTCCTCTTTGAGACCGAGCAGAGCCTTCCGCATGAGTTCACGTGTCCTGAATGCGGTTCGACGGCCCGAGGGACAAACACTAGAGCAAGTGCCGCATTGTATGCAAGTGCGTATTCTGTCTGCACCTGCTGCGACAATCTTGTCTACGAAGGTAGGGTCTATGTCTGCGCTTCGAATGGTTTCGCGGCTGATTTCGCCCATTAGGATGTCCTTCGATATAGTGGTGTTGTCAGTCATCTGAGCTTGCGTGATATAAGAGTGGTGCTGATGACAGAGACCCTCCGAGTGTGCTCACTGAAAACTGTACCTTACATTAGATAGGAGGCCTGCGTTCCCGATTCTGACATTCGTCAGGCCGGCATCTTGAGCGGCCTTCACTGCCGCCTCTGCATGCGCTTTGCTGGTACACGGCAAATCGCTCATGATGTGGTGAGGGTAAAAGCCGAGGAGAGCAGTTGGGACAGTTGGATCGCAGGATGCAATGAAGGCGGCAAGTTTTCCAATCTCATGCACGCCTATGTAGCCCGGGACGAGGAGTATGCTGGCAATGAGAAACTCTTCCTACCGCTTCCTTCCGCGTTGTGCCAATGCTCTGAAGTTTCTGAGGACAGTCGTGTTGGACACACCTGTCAAAGCAGTGTAGAGTTCAGGAGAGTACGCCTTCAGATCGAACTTGATTGGCCCTCTGCTCTCCCAAACAACATCTGCAATCTGCTCTAGCCACTTGCCGGAGATCAGACCGTTGGTTTCATAGCATATCTTCACATCTCGTTCTTCGCGGAGGAGCTTCGAGGTTTCGATTGAGTGCGACGCATTACACGAGGGATCGCCGCCGAAATAGCAGGCGCATGCGGTCCTGTCGTCAGCCACTGCCGCGAGTTCAGAGGGGGTCATCAGAGGAGTCCCTCTCCCCATCATGCCTCGATAGCTTATGTTCTGACAGAACAGACAGTCCGAGCTGCATGTGCCGTAGAACACGGCGAGGTTCTTCAGATAACGTGCATAGGGGCTGGATGCCCCGTTGCAGTGAGTCAGCGAACATACCCAGTCTGCCACGCAGTTGGTGGGCAGCAGGTCGAAGTACCACGACACAACTGCTTTGCCGGGATACCTCTCAGCGATTCGTGTGTCAGTAACAGTCCTTAGGTGACAGAATCCAGTTTCGCCCTCGTTAAGCCTGCAGTGGTTTGCACATTCCGGGCACACTGTTGTGCCACCCTTTGGGACTGTCGGGACTAAGCCATCGTTCTGTCTGCTGGCCCAATGCACTTTCATCACGCGTTTAAGAGATGCACTGTTCGCCTCTAGGCACTCAGGACAGCACCCCAAGGACTTTGAAACGAGTCGCCCATCAAGGGCGTGATTTGGACAGAACATCTCACGTACCGTGCCAGACCTACTGGCTCTCTCCAGTCTATCCTTTCCGATATATCAGTATCATGGCCGCGGCGCACGTTTGAGGAGGCAGCAGGAATGGCTGCAGACTCCGACCGAATGCCTCTAGGCCAAATGTGACTATTACATGGTGCTCCTCAGCTGCTAGCTGGGTTTGTACGCCATCGCCCCGATAATAGCAATGATGGTACTGGCTAGGAGAGTCGTCACTGGAAAGGTATCTACCTCGAGCATGTCCCCACCAATTCCAATCAGAAGCCCGAAGAATATGCTCAGACACCCAAACAGGAGACCGTAGTATCGTGCACTGTATCTCCCTCCCGGATTCCAACTAGTGGAGGTCACGGCATAAGTGCCATCGGATCTCTGCTGATATTGCGTGGTGGTCTGGTAGTGAGGTGCCACGTATACGGTCTTACCAGTGATTGCACATTGGAGTCCCTTAATCAGAGCAAGCGACATTATGCAGACAACGGCGTTGATGGCAAATGCTGTTCCGGAAGCGCCGACTGCAAAGGCAATTCCTAGAGAACCATAGACTAGAATCAGGCTTATCGCGTAAAGATATGTCGTAGTCGGATTTGCGACCGTGGTTTCGTTACCTCCTGCCGTGCGAAAGGACGCCAGTCTGTCTTCGCATACTCATGATGCCTCACCTGAGGCTCGTACACGAGCAGCACTCTGCAACCTTATCACCTTCCTATACGTCCCTTTATACATTTCCCCATTTCCCGGAAGATTGGCCGCAAGAGCACGAGGACGTTTGTCTGCTGTAATGCCATTCTCGTGAAACTCGGTGATTGCTTGGTCATTTGCTACTTTCAATCTACGTTTCAGACTGCTATTGTGTTCTTCGGACGACTCGCAGGACAAGGACGGTCAACGTAACAGTTGATGCACCCACTACTACCGCAGTCGCGTAGGTCAATGGAGAATCCTCAACTGTGGAATCGGTCGGATCTGACGTACGTGTTGGATCAGGTTCGCCGACTATCTCCACAGTCGCGTTGGCCACTACAGAAGTCGCACCTTCATAGAAGACTCGTACAATGAAACCTGTCAGAAACAGTGTTGAATATGTGGCGTTCTCCCATCCAATTGTGAACTGCACGTTCTGCATGTCCTCATAGCGAGCGACAGCCTCTATCAACATCTTAGTCGGGAAGTGATAGATGATCTGAGCATAGACATTCCTGTGCCCCGACTCCGCCGACTTCTCGTACGCTACGCACACTATAGCATACTGCCTTGTTCCCAGCTCTATCTCCACATCTGCACTGTCGTACAACCCGGGGCCCACCGTAAGGGTATACTCCCTTAGGTCATCTGCTGCAACGACATCGGCACCAGACATGGCAATACATATACAAACCAGAGCAAGCATCGGCAGAGCGATGGCAATCCTCTTTGACATACTCGGCGCCTTACCCTCGACTAGAGCGCCCAATCTCTCAAAGTACCAGCTATGTATTGCAATATTCCCTATTCAACTCTCCGTCGATGGCATCTCCGTTGCCCCTTTCCTTGTAGAGAGCTAACCATCAAGCTCGTCATGATTGTCAGATGAATCCGTTGCCAGTTGTTCAATGGCTCGATAAGTTTCCTGTGCCGCCTTCTCAGCTTGGGAGATTCTGCCCTGTTCCTTGGCGCGCATACGAAGAATAGCAAGCACTGCAACCGTTGATGCAAGCCCACTCAGGAGTAGTACAGCAGGCATGTTATAGACCAACAGTTCGGCCAATGGCACAGAGGGACTCAGGGGATCAAATCCATACGTGACCTCCCAACCATCTGGAATGGTATCCCCATCACTGTCTTCTTTCTGTGGGTCTGTACCGTACAGATACTCATGCAGGTTATCCAAGCCGTCAAGGTCAAGATCGCTTTCTGCGTCGTACACCAGTGGATTCAGGCCGTGTTCGACCTCCCATCCGTCTGGCATGCCATCGTCATCTGAGTCGGCGTTTGTTGGGTTTGTATTATAGACGAGCACCTCGTCACCATCGCTGAGGGAGTCGTCATCACTGTCGTTGTCAAACCTGCAAGTGCCCAACCGATTTTCCACATAGTCGCTGAGTCCATCCTCATCAGAGTCCCCATTGTCAGCGAGCTTCACGATTATGCAGTCTGAGAGGCCGCCATTGAATTCACCATCAAGTGCGTTCTCAGTGGGGTAGTCCAGAGACGAGGTGTACCCCGCGACGTATGCGTTGCCCGCACTGTCCACAACGAGAGCTGTTCCGGCCTCATTCTCTGAACCGCCAAGGTAAGTGGAAAACAGTAGCTTGCTGCCCGTAGTATCGAGCTTCAGAACAAAGCAGTCTTCGCCCCCTTCATATGAACTGCGGACTGCTGCCAACAAAGGGAAGTCCGATGAACGTGTGGAGCCAGTGATGTATGCATATCCCCAAGAGTCAACCGCTATTGACTCCCCTGAATCGGTGTTCGACCCGCCAACAAGAGTGGAGTATGATAAGCCTTTGAAATCGGTTTGGAGTTTGAACACAA
The DNA here is from genome assembly GCA_964631415.1 of uncultured archaeon. Taxonomy (GTDB): domain Archaea; phylum Asgardarchaeota; class Thorarchaeia; order Thorarchaeales; family Thorarchaeaceae; genus OWC5. The sequence continues at coordinate 7,353 of CAZVZC010000054.1, forward strand.
AGATATCTTGGCCACCTCCAAGCACGGTGTCATAAGCACTCGCTGTTGTCGGGAAATCAACTGATGTCGTGTACCCCGTCACGTAGGCGCTTCCATTGCAGTCCACCACGACCGAACTACCAGATTCGCTGCCAGAACCACCAACGAATGTGGAAGTCAGGAGATGACCAAGAGGGTCCATTTGGAGGACGAAGCAGTCTGATTCCCCATTGTAGGTTTCGTCATAGTGCGATGTAGTAGGGAAGTCGGCCGAGTAGGTGGTCCCTGTCACGAACAGCATGCCTGAAGACCCTAACGACACACTCGTTCCGGCGTCGAGCCCTGAGCCTCCAAGACAGGTGGAGAAAAGCAACACATTCTCAGAGAGATTGAGTGCAAGTACGAACACATCAGAATCCCCTTCATTGTGGGAACAATCCGGGGATGAAGCGGCGGGGAAGTCAGATGAGTCCGTGCTACCTGTCATGTAGATACACGATGAGGAGTCCAGAGCAAGTGAAGATCCGATGTCCGAACCGGGGCCTCCAAGATACGTTGAATACATCAACGACTCCCCAGACACATTCAGCTTGAAGATGAAGCAGTCCGGACTCTCAGCAAGCCCAAGTGTGGCATCATAAGGGTTCACAACTGGGAAGTCATCGGAGAATGTGAAACCACACACATAGGCATTTCCAGAGGGGTCAACCGCGATACTTGTGGCTCGGTCCGTGTCAGATCCGCCGACAAAGGTAGAATACACGAGGCCATTGCCAGTCGAGTTGAGCTTGAGCACAAAGCAGTCGTCGGTACTTCCATTCGGAGGCCCATAGGGACCGTCCGCAGGGAAGTCCAGAGAGGATGTCCAGCCTGTCACATACGTGTTGCCAGACCCGTCAACTACAAGGGAGTTGGCGATGTCCCTGTCAGAACCACCGACATATGTAGAGTAGTACAGCGGACCCAGTCCCAAAGAGTCACCGAGCGCTTGTTCTGTAGAACGTCCTATGAGTCCACTAGGTACACATGCAGAACGGAAACCGCAGTCTTCCGGCTGTCTGCAAGTTCGTAGGATTCGATTGACTGATTCCTCATAACCGTGGAAGGAGAGATGGCCTTGACCCAGTCCTTGGGCGTCCCCGTCATCACAGCGGAAATTGGCCTCACTGGGACGGGCGCCGGAGTCCATCTCGAGTATGATTCGGAAACCGTCTGCCGTCGCTTGATGAACCAGTCCTATTCCTGGCCACAGTCCTCGATACACAATGGCCATGAAGCTTCGAACATGGACAAATGCTCCTCGACTTCCTAGAAGGAAGTTGGTTGTGTGACACGTTTCGTTCAGCCCTTCTGGTTTGACTGGCTCGCTGTTTTCGAAGCGGAAAAATGTCGGTCTTTCCATGTCATGGTTCCAAAGGCGTATCCCGTCCGAGCCAAACCCCACTATTGTGTCGTGAAAGATGCCGTAAAACATGATGTTCCCGCTGCGTATCTGACCCACATTCTCCCAGAATTCACTGAATAGAGCATCGGTGTTCCCAGCCTTCGAGTTGAAGTTGTCGGGTTCCAGTGAGAAGTCATATGTCTGGCAATCAGAATGACAAATGAAGCATCCGTTCCGGACCCTAGGCAATGGAGGGGTAATGAGAATGACTAGAAACACCATCACGGTGATTGGGGTTCTTTCCATTCTCCTTGCATTTCCCTCCTACTGGAACTTCGGACCATCAGAGCTTACGCAGTAGTAGCAGTCATAGCACCAATCCATTCAACCTTTCCGTTTCTGCCTGTAGCGAATGCATAATAACGACAGCCGTGAAGCAACGGATAAAAGGCCGAAGCATCTGCCCAGCCGAGCGCTCAGGTGGAGAAACTTGACAGTCGCCGAAGAGAAACCCCCCATCGACATGGATACTGTAGACCTAGATTTCATCCAGATGATTAAGAAGACGGGTGGGCCAAACATTCAGAGCTGCTATCAATGTGGCACTTGCTCGGGATCGTGCCCCGCGGGTGCTCGCACAAACTACCTCGTGAGGGGGATAATCAGAAAGGCGCTCCTCGGCCTGAAGAAGGAAGTCATCTCGGCTCCGGAACTCTGGTACTGCACGACATGCTACATGTGTACTGATAGATGCCCACAGGACGTGAAACCTACAGATGTCATCAAGGCGATTCGCAACGTTGCAGTCGAAGAGGGATACATGCTCAAACCGCATCAGGATGTTGCAAAGAAGGTCCTAGAGGCCGGACATGCGGTGCCGCTCGACAAGGACACTTGGTCCGCTCTCAGGCAGAAGTCGGGTCTCGAGCCGCTTCCCCCCAACGGCTCGTCAAATCCAAAGGTGGCTGAAGAGATACGCAAGATGGCCAAGAAGAGTGGATTTGACAAGCTGATTGGATATAGCGATACACCTCTGAC
>CAZVZC010000055.1:0-7481 GCA_964631415.1 uncultured archaeon
ATTCGCCCAGATGGCAGAGGACTCATCAGAGTCCATGGCATAGACTGTGTTCACACGTGCCGACTAGAGCCGGGGAAGAGATGTTATGTAAGGCAGGAGGGGCGATGCCACATCCTGCCCAAGGTTTCTAGGTCTCTAGTCTTCTTGGCGTTTCTTAGAGCACCCGCCTGACTCCCTTGGAATCGACTTCGAGTGAAACCGTCAATGATGTTTCTTCCCAGTTGCAGCCTTCCCGCCGAAGACGACCATAAGCAATATGACCGCTATAGCGATGTATAGGCCGTACTGACCAATCAGGTCCTCAGTCGTGGTCGTTGTGGTAGTCGTGGTCGTTGTGGTAGTCGTGGTCGTTGTGGTAGTCGTGGTTGTCACTATGGATCCCAGTGAGTCCCGAACATGTATCACCATCTCAAACCCCTTGTACCAAGATGCAACCCCCGGGTTAACCTGCACATAGGCAACGACCGTGATATTCGTACCGTCAGCTTGCGCTGGAATCTGATATGTGAAGAACTCTGGATGCCCTTTGGGCGATGTTACTGCATTCGCGGTTATCGTGTGGTTCGTCCAGCCACCAGCACCTACCTTGACACCCAGGATGACTTCAGTGATTGAGCTGGCATAGAGTTCCTCTGCATAAACCGTGACATCGATGGCATTCGTGCTCTTGGGAATATCCGGATGCCAGTATAGGTTCACATAGTTCTCAACATCGGCAGAAGCTATGCTCCAATCATAGTCGTACACCGCCTGGTACCACTGGGCAACCTCTTGATTCTGTATGATGACACCGGCTTCTCTGTTCTCGGCGATGCTTTCATCGCTGAAGTTGATGCTGCAGATCAGCACAAGCCGACCGTCAGCGATGATGCCCTTGTTATGAAGCGCAGTGAACCATGTTATGTCCTGCCAAGCAATCGGGATGCCGTATGTCCAGCAGATATCGGATATGTTCTCCCAATCCTTGTCCTCTACCGTTAATATGCGAACGGTCACGCCTCGATTCTTAGCAGCCACGATTGCGTTTATGACCTGGTCAACCTGGCCTCCATCGTATACGCTCGTGAAGTATGGTATCTGGATGTCCAGTGTCAATTGAGCGTTGTTTATGCAGTACAGGATTCCCTGCAAGCTGGTGTCCGGGCTGAAGATCGGTGTCACATTCATCTGGCCACTGAAAGTACCTGCCGTAGAAAACGGACGCGGGTAGCTACTGCCACTTTCAGTGTAAGACAAGGCATCCCCGGTGCCGTCCCCAATACTGTAATCCTTACCCCTGCCCCAATCGTAGTCGAACACCGACCGATAGACCGCGGTCACATCGACATCGGTCATGGCTATGTTCCATTCACGGTTAGATATCTTTCCACTCTCAGGGAAGCTGGTCTTTGCCCAGTTTCCTGACTGGACGATTGTTGTCTTATTGTCGATTATTATGAACTTCTGATGGGCATAGGCGAAGTCAGTTGACTTGGTCCATTTCACGGGGAAACCTGCTTGGCTGAGATTGTACGCAACCCAATGGTTGGGGTCGGGACTACCGACATATCCCAAGCTGTTCCATCCAATCAGGAACTTCATCTGCAACGACGGCTTCTGGCTGTGGAGCTGATGGATGAGATCGACTATGTATGGGTTATTAATGCCGAAAATCTCAACATAGATGCTCTGCTGAGCACTCTGCAGGAAGTGCCACAACTGATCGCGACTGCCGTCAGGTGCAACAAAGGTGGTCACGTTCATGTTCTTGTTGAACGTCTGCCATGGAAAGGCGGCAGATACGAATGATCCCTGCCCATTTGTGGCGGACGCGGTCTGTGACAATGCGGGAGCTAGTCCCAATGTCATCAAGCAAACGATCAGAATGCCAATAGTCCTAGAGCGAAAACCAACCAAGGTCTAATCCTCCAAGATGGTACGTCACCGGCGAGGCTTTCTGAACCACTTATATCTTCTGAAAGAGCTTATTATCTGGTTCTGCAGTAACCGGCATCGTGAAGCTCTTCTATCACGTTGACCCCACAGTGTACAGAGAGCGCATGGACAAGGTCCGGCAGAAGTTCAGTATGCATGAGGAGGTCGACGAAGACAAAACAATCCTGCTGCTCGAAGACAGATCGAAGATCGAGCTTGTCACTGGTAGTTATGACCCTGGAAGCGATGAGAAAGCGCTTGTCAGAGTCGTCTTGGTTGACAAGAAGCTCAAGGATTTCTTTGACTCTGTGTTCGGTGCACCTTACATGATCAAGTAGTCCCGAATCAGGTTTCTTCTCCCTGTTCAGGAACGTAGTGGCGTTCTTGTCGAGAAGCGCTTCTGAACGTCATCATCCCTCTTTGCCATGGTTAGGCAACGGGGCGACCTTTTCATAAGGGCGTCCCTTGCCTAGTCAATCACCTCATTCGACAATGGCGCCCTCAGGGCAGCTATCAGTGCAAGCATAGCACTCCGTGCATTCGTCTGCACGCTGGACTTGGTACTCTGAGGTCTTCTTCTTTGTCTTCTTGTCTTCCTTCAATACATAGAGTGAAGGGTCAACTGGACATACGTCAACGCAAGTTCCACATCCCGTGCACTTGTTGGTTACCTTCCAGATCATGGTTGTCCTCTCTTGAATGGCTTTGTCAACGGACTACGAACGTCCGACGCCTTTGACGCTCAGAATCCACAATTTAAAGAGAATGGTAACGCACTGCCCATGCGCAGAGCCGGCTTTCGTCGACCGAGCTAGATGACCGTATGCGCATTGAGCGAAAGGCATAATCGACGATTGTTTTCCGTCTTGCGGCGAAGGAATCGGCGCACTATGAAGAAATCGGACAGAGCCTTTGAGGTCAATCAGAAGCTGTGGGACGAGCTCGCCAGACTCCATTACGATTCCAAGACCTACAAGACCAAGGAGTTCCTTGAGGGATCGATTGTTCTGAATCCCGTGGAACTTGAAGAACTGGGTGATGTCAAAGGAAAGACACTCTTGCATCTGCAGTGTCAGTTTGGTCTAGACACACTGTCATGGGCACGCAAGGGTGCAAGTGTGACTGGTGTCGACTTCTCAGGAGCATCTATCCAGATGGCCAGACGACTGGCCGAGCAGACAGGTCTTGAGGCGACATTCATCCAGTCTAATATCTACGACCTGCCGAAGGCTCTTCATGAGGAGTTCGACATCGTCTTCACATCCTACGGCGTTCTCTGCTGGCTGCCTGACCTGCGAAGGTGGGGCCATATCATTTCGCATTTCCTGAAGAACAAAGGGGTCTTCTACATCGCTGAGTTTCATCCCTTGATGTGGGTGTTCGATTGGGACTCCCCTGATGGGTTCATAATCAAGCGCAGCTACTTCCACGACCCAGAGCCAAGCGAGTTTCAGGTTGACGCATCTTACGCTGAGCCCCACGAGAATATCGGGCCTTTCACTGATTATGAATGGGCTCACGGGCTGGGCGATGTAGTCAGTGCTGTTGCAGACTCTGGTCTCCGTATTCGGTTTCTCCATGAGTTTCCGCGCTCGCCATTCCAACAGTTCCCATTCTTGAAAGAGGCTAAGGATGGTTCATGGTACTATGATGGCCTTGATACTCAGCTACCACTGATGTATTCGTTGCTGGCCACGAAGGAAGGATAGCGCGCCTCTCAAGGTATCAAAGAACGGGTTTCCGTTTCTGGTGCTGCAACCATGCGCCCATCAAAGGTCTGTCATCTCAGGATGTTGACGCGCTCGGATTTCAGCCAGTGTGACTCGCAACACTGAATAAGTGGCGTCCATCAGGAGGACTCAAGCAGGTGAGTCTATCCATGATGCTGAAAGGGCTGGATAAGCTTCGTGAGAAGCTGCCGGCTTACGCCGGCAGGAGAATTGTGCTGTTGCCGCTTAGAGGAGTGGCGGCCATGATGCTGGCTTATCTTGGTCTAGTCCTGCTGGACATTCTACCACGCCTCTACAGCAGTGTCGAGCTTCTAGCGGCAGCTGAGCCTTTCATTCCTGTGCTTGGCAGTCTTGTGGTCGCGGGTCTTGCGTTCTGGCTCATAGGGAACCTGTGGAACAGAAGAGAGGCAATGAAGGCGATACACGGCAATCTCGCATACCAGAAAATGATACCGAGGGGCGTGACTGGCGTCTGTCTTGTGCCTCCACTGGTCTTCCATGCTTTCACTTCGATTCGTTCATTGCCGCCGGAGCCTCCAGTGAATGTGCTTACGGTTCAGTGGTCGCAGTCTCTTCTCGTGATTCTGGGTATCCCGACAGAAGTTGATCTGTGGTTGCGTGTTGGATTGGCAGTGTTGCTGTTTGGATTGGGCGTTCTCACTGTACGCAGCGCCCTTCTCACATTTGGGATTGACTACATGACTGTCGTGTACTTGTATTTCCCGGAAGAATCAGAGGTACAACAGGATGAGATCTACTCGATTCTGCGGCACCCAGCATACTTCGCGATTGCACTGATGGGAGCTGCCGGACTTGTGTTCAGATGTTCAGTGTATTCAATTCTGATGTTCATCATCGTCTATGCCCTGCTTAGACTGCACATTGCGCGAGAGGAGCGAGAGCTGATTGACAGGTTTGGAGACTCATACAAGGACTACATGAAAAGAGTTCCCGCACTCTACATTCGGCCACGTAGCATCAAGTCCTTTCTCAGGTTTCTCAGAAAGAAGACCGGATAAGTGAGAGTGCACTGTCCGTATGAGTTCGTAGCGACGGCGCAGAATCCATGCGGCGGCGCAGCTGCCAAGAGGTAAGATTCTCAAGTTCAAAAAGAAAGAAGAGGGGCAGCCCTTTGGTAATCGGGCTGCACCTGAGTGTCTACTTTGACTTACCATGCTTTGCCACAAGCACGAGAGCAAGAAGCCAGCCAAGGGCTGCAGCAGCGATGAGGACCAGAGTCAGGTTGCCTCCGGGCAGACTGAAGCCGCTCGGCGTCACCGTGACCACAACGCTGTCCATGGCAAAGTTGCCGCTCTCGTCAACTACGACAAGTGTGTAGGTCCATGATCCGACTGCAAGACCGTCAACATCAAGAGTGATTGCGGATCCATCCCATGTTCCCGAGTCGACAACAGTTCCATTGCCGAGGATCTCAAATGTAGATGGATACAGCTCTGTGCCAGTCCAAGTGATCGATTGGCCTGTTGCACCGGCCACATAGCTGAGATCAGAAGGACTGTCCAGTACCGGGGCCGTCGTGTCAATGACCGTGACGACGACGGTGTCTGATGTCGTGAGTCCAGCCTTATCCTCGACAGTGAGTCTGTAGGTGTAGTGGCCGGGGGCCAGCATGTCTACATCCGCCATGATTGGCGACCCATCCCATGGCCCAGACATCAAAGGACCGCCATTCTGCTCAATGGCGAAAGAGGCCGGAGCATAGCTTGTCGGATGCCAGTTGATCCAGTGACCAAGCGTACCTGCCTCATATGCAATGTTCGCCGGGCTGTCTACCTGCGGCGCCATGACGAAGGCGATCTCGTTCTCCCAGATCTCGAGGCAGTCCATGTAAGTTGAGTCGTCGAGGTCACCACGGAACTGATCCAAAAGGTAACCGTTGTAGATTGTGAGTCCGTCGTTCCGTACGACAATTGCGGCCTGATCCGGGATATGAATATAGCCTGCTAGAGGAGTCGCGTTCGGATGAACAGTGAGCAGGTCTCCATCATCCGTGTAAAGGCCGCTCGGCACGAACTCTGTTGCACCGTAGTCATTCGGTGTTGTGAATATGGGATGGTCGTGAGACCATATGTAGAGAAGAGCCTCGTCGGGCATGTCCTGCAAGAATGAGAAACCCAGTAGAGGCCACAGGGGGCTGCCCGGCAGGGTGTCGACCTCATAACCGCTCATCACCAGTCGCCCGCCTCCTGAAACATAATCGGCTATCTCCTCGAAATACTCTGGAGTACCTGACATCCCGTAAGTCGCAAGGTCTACTACGACTAGGTCCCAGTCACCTATGTTCAGTGACAGGTTGAAGTAGTTGGAGGACCCAGTCAGATAGAATCTCAGACCAAGGTCGTTCAACGCATCCGAAACAGGGGTCCTGTAAGGACTATACGAGTAGGCGTCGTCGGTGTACAGGAGTGTTCTTGCTCTGCTTGAGGTGAGCCAGTTGACTATGTTGATGCCATATTCTTCATTGTATGCTGAGCCTAACCAGGCATTGGCCAAGAAGTTGATGTCGCCCGCAAGAATGATGCGTCCATTGTCCAATTCCTGACCCGCGACTATGATAGAATTCGCAGCATTGCCCCAAATCGGATATGCATCGCCGGAGTAATTGACCAAACCGGGGCCAGAAAAGCTGAGTGCACTGCACGATTCGATAGTCGGATGCACAGTGTGGTACGAGGCAGAGTCAGAGCCGGACAGGGTGCGATTCATCCACAGACCCGAGAAAGACAGCAGGTGATTCACTCTTAGGTTCTCCTGCACCAGTGAGGGGTTATCTCCAAGAACAAGAAGACCATTCCCTGCGCTTACCCATTGATGGACCGCCGTGACCTCTGCGGGGGTGAAGTTGATTCCTGGAAGCACAACAATCAGTAGGTCATATGGGGCGAGGTTCTCAGTAGTCAGATTTCCGCTTTCCGAGGGATAGAGCTTATCGAACGCATACCTGTCTGCAACAAGCAAGTTTCGCCAGTTTGAGAACCGATTCATGAAGTGGGCGAGGGTGTCCCAGAGATCAACGCCATACCACGGCTCATGCGTCAAGTCGAACAGGACTCTACCCTTGACCCGAGGACAAAGCCAGTCCACCGCGTCGACAATCAGCGCTTTCTCGTTCTCAAAGAGAGGCACTCCATCGGTGAACAAGTGGACAACGCGACCACCTCTTGTCGCTGGATCGTGTGCCACACCATTCGCCCAGTTAGATGAAGCCGAGGTGGTAATGAGTCTGACAAGCTCGCCGCTGATCGATGTCGCCATGAGTGCGGTCCAGTCGAATGCCCCCCAATCGAATGAATCTGCGAAGATATCACCGACTTCGTACGACTTCGTGACCGGGTGCCTTTGGTAGACTACTTGCTGAGAAGACGCGACATAGTCCCAATAGACATGGTAGTTCTCACTTCCTTCGGACTCTGGTGGAATCATCCCGGCATAGCAGAGATAGCTGATGGCGCTGTCAAGACTGAGGACACCGCCTCCGCCGAGCCAGAACTCCTTGACTTGCTCAACTATGGCTTCGCGAGGCAGGTTGTCTACAAGAATGAACACGTCGTAGAATGCTGTCTTAAGATGATGATTCAGTATGTCATTCTTACCCAGCAGCGTGACTTGGTGACCCGCTGCCTGCAAGACCGCTTGGACATACGAAACATTGCCTGAAAGCAAGCCTACGCTCGCGTACTGCGGCCGAGTCGTATTGGTTTCATTGTATATTGCGACACGTACCGTGCGTGGAGTCACAGATGCCTGCTCCATGAGCACTTGCGGGTTTACTGACGGTTTCTCCTGACCCAAGTCAGACGCGGCAATCGAAGTATT
>CAZVZC010000055.1:7581-9219 GCA_964631415.1 uncultured archaeon
CAGTCATTCCATCCACTCTGGCCAGTTCTTCAACACTGGCTGCTTTGACTCCATCATAGCTGTTGAATGCCTTGAGCAACGCTGCTCTTCTCTTCGGGCCAATCCCTAGTGCTTCTTCAAGTACTGAACCCGTGAATCTCTTCTCACGCAGCTTGTGGTGGTAGCGTTGGGCAAACCGATGAGCTTCATCACGTATTCGCTGGACCAACTTGAGCCCGGCAGAGTCTGCCCCAAGTGCAACCCCATCCGACTTCTCTCGTGTAAAGAGTATCTCTTCTTTCTTGGCCAGCGCAGCTACTGGTAGGTACTCGAGTCCGAGTTCTCCAAGCGCCTTTAGGGCTGCCCCGAGCTGTCCCTTTCCTCCATCGACCATGATCAGGTCGGGCAGTTCCCCGGCTTCCTCAAGTACGCCCCTATATCTTCTGAACACGACCTCATGCATCATTGCGTAGTCGTCTGGAGTTTCCTTGATACGTACTCTGAACATGCGGTAGCCGCTGTTGTCTGGTTGTCCGTTGACAAACACGACACATGAACCCGTGGGGTCGGTGCCTTGGATATTTGCGATGTCAAAACCCTCTACGTGTATGGGAGCACGTGCAAGCCCAAGTGCCTCTTTGAGTTCTTTGACTCCATCGTCGATAATCTCCTCGTTTCTGTCCCCGAGTATGAGTATCTTACGAAGGCTTCTTGTGGCGTTTGCGTTCGCCATGTCGATATACTCTCTCTTCTTACCGTCGACGGGCACCGCCAACGTGACAGGACCGTTGTGGCTCTCGCTCAGCCAGTCGCTCAACTGCTTCATATCGGGAATCTCGGACGGCAGAAGTATCTCCTCGGGCAACTGGGGTAGGCTGAAGTAGAACTGTTTGACAAAGGACTCAAGCACCTCGGTATCTGTGGTGTCCATGCTGAGTTCAAAGTAGAAATGATCAGTACCTACGAGGCGTCCTCCTCTGATCAGAAGCATCTCAACCAAAGCAGCCTGCTCCGTCCTCGCTATTCCCAATATATCCCGGTTCTCTTCATTGTACTCGAAGACTTTCTGTCTTCTCATCATCATCTCGATGTCGTGCAATCGGTCCCTTAGACTCGCAGCCTTCTCAAACTCCAGGTTCTTAGAGGCCTTTTCCATCTCGTCCTGAATGACCTGTGTGAGCTTCGCCTCTCTTCCTTCGAGATAGAAGCACATCTGATTCACTACAGATCTGTATTCCTCTTTGGACACGTGATTCTTGCAAGGCCCTCCACATCGTCCCAAGTGATAGTCCATGCATTCTCTCTTTGCTGCTTCTGGGGCCTTGCACATTGCCACCGGCAGGAACTTCCTCACTGCGTCAAGCAGCGCCTCGACACGCTTTGAGCTGCTGTAAGGGCCATAGAACTTGGTGCCGTCCTTAACGACGTCGCGTGTAACCTCAAAGACAGGGTACTCCTTGCTGAGATCCACCCGTATCCATGCATGCCTCCTATCGTCCTTCAGCGCGATGTTGAACTTGGGCATGTGTTTCTTGATCAGAGTGGCCTCGAGAAGGAGGGCCTCACGCTCGTTGTTGGTGACAATGGTTTCAAGATCCTGAGCACTACCCATCAACTCCCATGTCTTCCTGTCTAGCCCACTCTTCCTGAGATACGAGT
>CAZVZC010000056.1:0-9020 GCA_964631415.1 uncultured archaeon
GACCCGCTTCATAGGCCTTCTGCACTATTTCCTTTGGAAACTCATCACGCTTCTCGAGCTCTTGTGCGCGCGGAGTAATGTACTGCCGCGTGAATTCTCTGGCTCGTTCTGCAAGCTTCTGTTCTTTTTCAGTCAGCGAGAAGTCCATTGTTTGTCGACCCGCTGCTGGCGGTTTCGAAGTTTCCTTTTAAACTATAAGACCAGCTCGCTTAAATCCTCCAAAACTCTGGCGGGCATTCACACATCAACAGTGGAGCTGCCGAGATGCCGCTGAAAAAGACGTTCTTAGTGAGCGGTGCTCAGACGAAGTTTGGAGCACTTGAGGGAATCACTCTCCGCGAGATGCTTGCTGAGGCTGTTGACAAGGCCACAATCCAAGCAGGCATACCCAAGAAGGAGATCCAAGCCGCCTTCTTTGGGACGTTCAATCCAGAGATGCTGATACATCAAGGGCATACAGCGCCGCTTCTTCTTGACTATGCAGGCCTGAGAGGACTGCCCGCCACGCGGCATGAAGCTGCGTGCGCATCTGGTGCCGTGGCTCTGCGCGCCGGGATAATGGCCATTGAGTCCGGCCTTTACGATACTGTTCTGGTCGCAGGAGCCGAGAAGATGACTTCTGTCTCGACGAACAAAGTCACCGAAGCTCTCGCCGCTGCGGCAGACGACGAGTTTGAGTCCGGTGTGGGTCTGACATTCCCCGGTGTTTTTGCAATAGCTGCTGTAGCACACATGAACAGATTCGGAACAACCCAGGAGGACATGGCTCTTGTTGCTGTAAAGGCACACAAGAACGCCGCGTCGAATCCGTTGGCACAGTTCCAGAAGGAGATAACTCTCGAGAAAGCGATGACCCCCAAGTTCGTTGCCTGGCCTCTGAAGCTCTTCGACTGTTCTCCCATTTCTGATGGTGCCGCGGCACTTGTGCTCTCATCTGACAAGAAGGCGAAGCAGTATACTGACACGCCTGTCAAGATAATTGGGACCGGTCAGGCCTCGGCATCGATGAACCTCTCCGGTCGGTCGGACTTGACCTCATTCGAGGCTTCCGTCGCGGCAAGCAGGTCTGCTTACAAGATGGCCAATGTCACACCCAAGGACATTGACTTCGCTGTCGTGCATGACTGTTTCACTATAGCGGAAATAATCGCAACAGAGGACGTCGGGTTCTTCAAGCCGGGGGAGGGCGCAAAGGCACTCCGAGAGGGAATAACTGCGAAGGATGGTGCTAAGCCCATCAATCCCACTGGAGGCCTGAAGGCTGTCGGTCACCCTGTGGGAGCCACGGGAGTGAAGCAAGCTGTCGAGGTCTACAAGGAGCTGATAGGGGCTGCCGGCGCGAATCAGGTGCCAAAACACAACATTGGTTTGATGCACAACTTTGGCGGGACAGGGGCCACCTGTGTTGTTAACATCATGAGGAGGGCTGATGCATGAGCGAGCGACCTACAGTCGAGGCCTACAAGAAGAACATACAGGAGGGCAAGTTCAGAGCCCTCAAGTGTAGCAGCTGCGGGGCCGTGATAACCCCTCCATTGGGTACATGCTACAGTTGCGGTGGCAACAAGATGGAATGGACTGACGTCAGTGGAAAGGGAAAGCTCGTGTCGTTCACAGTGATCCATGTGGCACCAGACGAGTTTGCGTCTGAGGCTCCATACATCGTTGCCATAGTGGAGCTCGCTGAGAAGAGTCGGGTCACAGCTAGACTCGCCGGTTTCGATCCATTGAAGCCCGAAGCCATCAAGATTGGCATACCGCTAGTACTTGGCTACGAGAAAGGTAAGTCTGGGAAGAACTATCTATCTTTCAGACCGGCCTAAACGACTGCCGGAATGGCATATCCCCTCGGAGTTCAGTGCTCAGCCGTGTTCTGCCGTTGCAGGCAAGAATCTCTTCAAGGACATTGTGAAGGCAACACAGGAAAGGCAGACGGCATTAGGGGACGCGTCACACGCCTTGGGGGAGGGATGTTTCGGATGGCCGGCTGGACGTGATCTTCGACCAGTCGACCTTGACCACCAGATACAGGACGACAACAACCGTGAGGACAGTCAGCACCTCAGCTGACTTGGATACCCAGCTCGCCGGATTGATGGCCTCTATCAGTTGCTCTATCCAGCCAAGGCCTGCCCTTCCAGTCCATGCGACTCCTGTGAGAAACATGCTCTTTCCAACGAGCTGAGGGAGGAATACTTTCCACCATGGGTATCTGACAACCCCAAGTGGGACTATGAGCTCATCGTCAGGCAGAGGGGTCACAGCAAGGAACCATAAAACCAAGGGCGTCAAGTGTGGGTGTTTCTCAATAAGTGAGAGGAACCCACCTCTCCGACTGTCATCGATGAGATGACCTCCAGCGTGGCCAATTGCATACCCCGTCATCTCTCCAAGGGTCGCTCCTATTCCTGAGGCAATGCCTACAATGAACGGGTCGAACATGAACTCATGAGTGCCAGGGTCGGTCAAGCCTCCAAGCATGAATGGGACGGCAATGTACGGGAAGGGAACCAGAATCGTGGCATTACCAACGAAGGACATGAGGAACGAACCGGGATAGCCCATGATCACCGATACTTGTTCTAGCCAAGCATAGAGCAGAGTGATCGGACCCGAGAGTCCGGTGTAGAGGCTGACAACCACCCAGTATACGAGAAGGAGTCCGACCGAGATGACAAACAGCATGTCCAATCTGCGCATTGTACTCTGGCCTCCAGAGCGCAATCTCTTTCAGCGATAATATGAACATTCCCGCTACGGCTAAGGCCAATCACTTCACATGACGGTCACTCAGACCGCAATCGCCTGTTAGAGGCAGAGAGAGATGAGATACTCGTTCCGATATGGGGTGGACCATATCTATGTTGACGATGATACCTTCAATAGTGTGCATGAGATACTGCCGCGGTCTGCGGCCGGCCAATCGGACGTCTGGGGTACTGTCTTGAGTGCCCTTGAGCATCCCATTGGGACGGATTCCTTTGCCAGTTCCATCTCTGACTCTTCGACAGTCACGGTTGTTATCGACAGGCCCACAGTGGCATTCCCCTCCCGTGATATTCTTGCTCCAGTCCTCTCAAGCCTGCAAGCCAAGGCACTGGATCCGGGCAATATCACAGTCCTAGTCACATCTGAGCGTGATTGTGCTTGCACAAAGGATGAAGTCAACAGGCTTCTGGATGACCCGGTTTCGCGAGGCTATCAGTTGTTGTTGCATGACCCGGCTGATGGGAGTAGGCTGCGGGAGGTTGGTAAGACACCGACCTTTCGAACGCCACTGGAAGTGAACAAGAGCTTTCTAGAGGCAGACTATAGGGTAGCACTCAGCAGCATAAGACCTGATTCATTCGCCAGTGCGACTGGTGGTGGGATGTCAATACTACCTGGCATATGTAGTCAAAGAGGCATACTCCATCACATGCGAGTGAGGGCTACGACCAAGAACGCCCCTCTTGCAGTGGACAGCCCTGCAAGTGTCGACATGAGCGAGGCGGCGCTTCTTGCTGGACTTGATCTTATCGTGAACACAGTCCCGGACTGGAGGGGTTCGCTTGCCGACGTTGTTAGTGGCAATCCGACAGAGGCTTGGTCAAGAGGTGTTGAGTCCTCAATGGCCCTGTCCTCCGCCACCATTCCAGGGAAGTTTGATCTTGTTGTCGTGAGTGCAGGTGGGTTTCCGTCCGACCGCACACTCTATGATGCTGTTGACAGTCTGTGTGCGGCACGACTAGCGTGTAGAAGAAACGGCGCAATACTTCTGATTGCAGAGTGTGCTCAGGGTCTCGGCCCCAAGGATTTCACAGATTCCGTTACCAGTGCGAAATCCGAGAAAGATGTGGCATCTATGATAGAGAGCAAGTTCAAAATCGGCATGGAGAAGGCAAGACTCTTCTGGAGCGTCAACGAGTCAACAAGTCTCATCCTTTGGTCTGAACTGTCGAGTTCTGTCGTGACCAAGAAGCTTCATTGTGTTCGTGTACACAACGGTCAGGAGGCTGTTGACGCGGCACGAACCTACCTGGGAACCAGTCCAAAGGCCGCACTTATGCCAGACGGCCGCGCGATAGTCTTGCCAAGCGTCTAGCGTTTTGCTGCGGCCTGCCTCTTCTTCGGCGCAACGGCCTTTACTGGTTTCTCATCGAACAGTGCGTCCACGGCCGAGAGTGCGCCACTCTTTTCCTTCTCGGTGAACTGTTTCAGTTTGCCTACTTTCGCTATCTTGACAGTCACGAGGGCGTCGTTGTCCCTCGGCTCCATCACCCAAGAGATCTCGAAACCGGGCTTCTCCGATACAAACTGCTTCAACAGGTCGAGCCATGCCTTTTTGACGTCGTCAATCTTGACATACAGGAACTCCATGAGTGGAATGCTGACTTCTACGCAAAGGACCCCTGCGGACTTTATGTAGTAGTTCTCCACGTTCCAGTGCAATTCTGAGAACTCCTGATGGCTTGTGTCCGGCCGTACGTATGACTGATAAGTCTTGTTCAGTTTGCAAAAGGCCGCAGAGCCGCCTAGTCCTCGTCTTTCTTCTTCTCGTCTTTCGACAGGAGATGCTCCACATCCTCTATGAATCTGTCAGCCTCGTCAGCCGCGGGCTTCTTTCGTCCACGAGCCCGCTTCGCCTTGGGTTCAGCTTCTGATGACAGCAGGCTTTCGATGTCTGCGACGAACTGTTCCTCGGGCTTGGGCTCGGGCTTCTCAACAGCTACCGCAGCTTCGACCTCCGGTTGTGCTGGCTGCTCAACAGGAGTCGGCTCCTCGGTCGGACGGATGCCTTTGACAGATCGGCTCAAGTCAACCTCTGGATGAGGCAGTTCACGAGTTTCCTCTTCTACTCTTTCCGGGATATGCCCTTCAATGACGGATTCGTCTTCTGTGGTAGTTGGCTCGTATTCTTCCGCTGTAAAGGCCTCAAGTTCCCGAGCTTTCTCTCCGGAAATGACTGACTCTTCCCACTGCAGGGGCTCGGGGGTTGGCTTCTCGACTTTCTCTTCTGAAACCACTTGCTCGGGTTCGTGGATGTGCTCGGAAACGGGTTCCTCTGTTTCCTCGCTTGATGACGTTTCCAGGTCCATAATGGATTCAGCGCTTAGTTCCTCAGTCTCTGTTTCATTTCCCGGAAGTGCCATTCCTTGTCTCTGAAGTATTGTCTGGATGTTAATGGGAACAATGAAACCCTTCTCCGCCATCATGAGAAGGCGGTCCAATGCCTCGGCATCGGTCTTGCCAAACTGCTTGGAAACTTCATCGATGACGTTTCCTATGAAGAACTCGCCTCTTTCGTTGAGCTTTGTGCTGAGAAGGTTGAGTATCTTCCTTGAAGTAGCATCCATCCTCTTCATGGTCGAGATCCTATGAGGCAGGATCCATCTGTAGTTGAAAGCCGCGTTGAGGTTGGATACGATCCATTCCGGATCGAAGCAGTCGGTTTCGCCCTTCCAGCCCTTGAGGTGGTCTTCATACTTGCTCTCAAACACCTCGATGAAGTACTGCAACCTCTCCTTGAGCAACTGGGTCAGTTCGCCTTCTAGGATGAGGATGCCGATGACATACTTGCCACTGTAGCTGTTTAGTTTCAGCCCGTGGTAGTGAATCTCCTCAAGGGTCCCTTGCACTCCGTCACCCTTGAGCTCTCCGTATACACTAGTAATCGCGGCGATGAAGCCGCTGATCAGGTCAGCCTGAATCCTTGCTTCCGCAAACGGATGATAGAAGACGCATGTTCCACGACCGACATATACTGCGATGAAATGCTTCAGCGAGCCGAGGTCCTTGAAGGCCTGAAGCTGCTGCTCCATCGACAGTCTCGCTGCTCTTGCCTTTGGCTTGTGCATCTTGTTGTAGGCAGTTGTGGCCACGGCTGCAATCGTTATGCTGCCCAGTATCATGAGTCCCGGGGTGCTTGTCAAGAACAACATCAACTGAGAGAACAACGTGGGCGTGACTTCGAACCTCTCTGTGCTACTGGCGCTCCATCTGTTGACTGCACCCGCGTAGTAGGCATCCACGTCAAGATAGTCCACTCCAAGCGGGATCTGGAAGGCCCAGTTGGCCTCTCCTGCTGCATTAGTCGGATACGAGTCTTCAGATAGATGCTTGGTTCCGTTTTCGTACTCAACTGTAACTCTGAAGATGATATACACTCCTGGAACGGGTGTGTCGGTGTCATTCTCTTTCAGAGTCGCCTTGATACCGACAGAGTTGCCTTCCATTGCGCCCGCGTCGAGTCTGATATCGAGGTACACGTAATCCTTCGCGTCCACATGGAGCATTGTCGTTGTCGAGTTCGGGGAACAGCCAGGTGCAGAACCAGCGATGGACATGACGTAAGGCTGAGTCCTAGGCGACAACAAGATTCGATAGGTCATCGAGTAGATACCGCGGGTCGAATAGCCCATTGGATAGACAGTGCCATCAATAGTGGCGTTGACTGATGCCCAGTCGATGAACTGATCATGATCCACATCTGTGTAGTTGACCCAGACTAGTATTGACTCGTTCTCGAACTGCTGTATTGAAGCAAGTCCTGTGAACAGTGTATTCACTGCCCTCACAAGGACAGACCTTAGATAACTGACCATGGTGTAGTTGACGTGGCCTATAGTGACATTGAACGTGTGAATATCAAGAGGCAGAGATAGCGAGCTAATCGAAGCCTCGAATACTCCGGGCACGACTTCCTGCTCGAGGAGATCATTCGGCCAGCTGAAGTACCTCGTTCCTGCGCCTGCGATTCTGAGTCCAGTGTGGTCGTCGACGTAGTCCAATCGGACAACAACCGTCTGGTTAAGGTACATAACAGACGGGACTGACCCCAGACTCAACTCAATGTGAGCTGGCACCTGCTCGACTGTCAGTGACAAAGGACTCGACTCTGCCTCGTATCCATAGGCATCAGCCCGTATCGTGCCGCCATGGAGACCGAGACCTATGGCATTGGCGTAGAGGGTCAGTGTGTAGTTGCTGCTCGGTTGGATTTGAAGGGTGAAAACCTTGCCTGCAATGGTAAGGTTCACCAATGCTAGAGTCACTGGTGCGTTGTCATCGTCTTCGAGTCGGACAGTGACTTCGACCCACCCATCATTATAGAGAACAGAGCTGCTGTTGCCCCTGATGGCTACAGTGACTGAAATCGTGGTCGGGGTCTCGATCACTGTGAAGTTCACATTGGAGGTCCTGTTCAGAAAGCCATACCTTTCGGATATGACTTCAATCGGATATTGCCCCACGCCGACACTGCCATTCAGCTGTAGCCTGTAGATTCCGCCGCTGATGTGGGGCAGCGTGTAGTTGACACTTCGATATGTGACAATCACGAGGCCGCCCACGAGCGGCTGACAAAATGAGTCCAGAAAAGTCACATCGAGGTTGGCATTGTGAGTATAGTACATGGTAATGTCCGAGGAGCCCGGGGTAAGAGTGCAAGGGTCTGCTCGAACTATGATGAAGACACTTTCTGATCCGCTGTCGTACCCCGTCCGATTGGCGATGATAGTAGCATTCCAAACTCCGAGGTCAATCGTGCTCGCAGCGAGCGTGATGCTCCAATTGCTGTCCCCTCCGAGGCTCAGGTCATAAATCCTTGTGCCATTGAGGATTAGTTTCACGGTCGCACCCGGCACGGGTTCAAACTCGTATGTGTAGACCACCCTCACATTGACCAGTTCGACGAAAGTGGCATTTAAGTCGGAGGGACTCCAAGTCACCCAGAACGAGTTGGGCGCTAGAATCACCTTGATTCCTGAGGTCAGGTTCGATCTCGCTTCGTAGCCATGGAATGAGGCCAAGATGGTGGCACTGTACACCCCGATACCGATGTCTGCTCCGGGTATGGATGCATGCCACGCCCCGGATAAGTAGGTGAAGTCATATACCCTGCCGTATATCGTGACATTGAGAATCGCGGATGCTGGCACGTCGCCTCCATCATGCGTGTACTCGACAGTGATATTTAGCGAATTCGTATAGATGATGGTGCTATTGGCAGGCTCCCACACAACGCTCAGGATCGTGACCGCCTCCGTTATTTCGAAGGTGGCGCCCGTGAGCACCTCGAACTCGTATCCATAACGACTCATGTTGACAACAATCACATGATACCCGAGTTCGAATGTGTTGTTGAACTCAATCCAGTATGTCCCGTTGTCGCCATTCAGAGCAAAATGTGTTCCATTGACGAGGATGTCTTTCTGAGTCGCATCGTGGATGAGTGCTCCGTATGAGTCCGTGTAGTTGACAGCAAAGACCACGTTCTGTGTCCAGGCGATACTGTATGATATCCAATCTGGCGTCAGCGATGTCGGGTCTTTTGTGATAGTCAAGGTTTGCAGCGAATCCGTCTGATTCCGGTATCCGGTCCTCCACGCCTTGATCGTTAGAACGTGCACACCCAATCCGGGCAGAACATCAGTACCAAAGAAGGTGCGGTTGTAAGTGCCGCTCGATGACGACCAAGTCAATGACCATGTGGTGATTTCGTCGGTGACATTTAATGTTGCACCGGTGATTGCAGTGCCATTCAGGAACTGATACCTGACGGACAGAATGGTGGATTCAACGTAGGTGATTGTGGAGGTATGAGACCAAGAGAGCTGCAGTGGCAGTGTATCGTAGATGAGTGTGACCTGAATCTGCACGGTCCTGTTTTGGAGAGCCCAGCCTGAGGCGTTTACATCCAGAACATAGGAGCCTGCGACCTTGCCAGCTGTCGTGATTGTGGCTGACCAGGTGCCGTTACTAAGGTCGGTCAAAAGCGCCGGTACCGAGCCGTCGAACGAGTAGGTGATAGCCGCAACACTACCTGTGAGTGGTTGCGGCGTGAAGGTATCATTGAAGTAAACTCGCAGATCGAAGGAGCTGCTGGCATAGGCATGGATTGTCATAAGTGGGGTCGTGAGCTGTGTTGGGAAGTAGACCACGAACGTTTCGGTACGATAGCCTGCTTCGGTACCATTGGTCCAAAAAGCCTCGATTCTGTAGCGACCGTTCTGAGTCACATTAAGATCGATGTCCCAGTT
>CAZVZC010000057.1:0-8487 GCA_964631415.1 uncultured archaeon
CAACAGTGAACTACAATCGACATCCTCCCCTTGACCGGGTCCCACCCCAACATATTGTCACCACTCTGCCTTCCTCTTAAGACTAGTGACGCACGTAAGGTGAATCGAAACTGGACTAGTGGACTAATAGCGAAGGAATTCATGGAAAGACTTATCCAACCGCTCGCCTGCGTTTCCTAAACTGCTTGAGTGAGGACCGCGCCGTGTGCGCTGGGCGGTGTGTCGTTGATGAAGTCCGGAAACAACCGGGGGCCGCTTCACTCTGACGGGGAGGGACGCGAGAGTCATCCATCGACGGAGCTCAGCGTACGAAAGCTGATAGACTCTATCTTCCAGACCGCCTCGCCATCGGACATTCACAAGGCGATTCTGCAGACTGTTGTTGACGCCACACGTAGTGATGCTGGGGCCATTGGATACCTCGAAGAGAATGGGAACATGCTATGCCCTGCCCTCATAGGTGATGTGTGGGGTCTTCCGACAAGCACACAGAGTGTCGTGCTCTTTCCACCCGACACTTGGAGTGAAACTTGGATATGGGCAGTCGCTGATCGAAAGGCTCTCTTCACGAACGAGTCTGTGGCCTGCACGTATAGTGAAGTCCCTTTGAGAAGAAGCCTTGTGTCCCCTATCATCATCCGGAACAAGGTAGTGGGGATCATCCAAGTGGCGAACTCTAAGGCGGACTACAGCACAAACGACCAAGAGGTAGTTGAAGCAGTTGCGTCGCATATCGCTTCCACGGTGCAAGCTAGTGTTCTGCTGGAATGGAACCCAGATGGAGGAGGAAGTCTTCTAGGTGTTGACTCGGCCGCAAGTAGGGCCTCGCTCTATGAGAAGCTGATGACACACGGTATCAGGACTCAGCTTCAGACGGTACTCAGTTGCACTTCAGTGCTCAGGGACTCTGGCAGTCTTGAGGGAAGGGAGTACTTGCTCGACGTGGCAGACGAGGCTGTCAGGAAATGTGCCAGAGTGATCTCGAAGGTCGAGATAATGGAGCAGATGTCTGAGCTCCCCGTGAGGAGAAGATCGCTCGTGGCCGCTCTCAGCAAGTGTGTCGATTGGGTATCAGGGCAGTTCGAGAACACACAGGTCGAGGTCAGGTACCACGTGGAAGATGCCATTGTCCGTGCTGACGAGTTCCTCGAAGACCTGTTGAAGGACATACTCGAGGCTGCAATCATCCAGAACCCCCGTCCCGATAGACGGGTCTGGGTGCTTCTGAAGGAAGAGGCTGGGGGCTATGAGGTATCGATATCTGACAATGGTACTGGGGTTTCTCCGGACGTGAAGAAAGGACTGCTCGACCGAGCAACCCAGTCCTTCAGCCTGGACCTCTATCAGATTAGTCACATCCTTCGCAAGTACGGGGGTCGCTTGGAGGTTGGCGACAGGGTGGACGGTGATTGGAGTCAGGGCACTGAGGTCCGAATCTGGATGCCAGGCCTGACAAAAGGTGCTCAGGTCATTACCGACGCATTGGCGTGAGTCCGTTTGCGAAGATGCCACTGGCGATTGCATCCAAACGCTTAATATCACAAACGAGGCGTTTCGAGCCGGTACGGGCCTTAACGGACGTGTGACCTGTGGTAAACGAAGTCAACACTGAGCCGCAGAACAGGAAGCAGATGCCCAAGACTTCCTACTCTCGACCTATGATCGGTTCGACAGGAAAGACCGGTAGCTGGCGTATCTTCGACCCTGTGATTGATTATGGCAATTGTTCCAAGTGCAGGACATGTTGGCTCTTCTGTCCGGAGGCGGTCATATCCATAGACGAGGATGAAACCCCCCACATCGATCTGGACTACTGCAAGGGCTGCGGAATTTGCGCCGAGGAGTGCCCGAAAAAGTGCATCGCAATGGTCCGTTCCGGGGAAACCAAGGAGGCACCAGTATGAAGACCGAGCTCATGAGTGCGAACTATGCAGCTGCTCGCGCAATCGTGTCTGCACGAGTCGGGGTAGTGGCGGCGTACCCAATCACTCCAGCCACCACAATACCAGAGCAGGTTGCACTTCTCAGTGAGGACGGCATCTACAAGGGCGAGTTCATCCGTGTTGAGTCTGAACACTCGGCCATGTTCGCCTGCATTGGAGCTAGTTCGACGGGTGTCCGGGCATTCACTGCGACGTCCTCGAATGGCTTATTGCTGATGCATGAAGCTCTGCACTGGGCAGCTGCAGCGCGGCTGCCGATTGTGCTCGCAAACATCAACAGGTCAGTGTCTCCGAGCTGGAACATCCACGTCACTCACGATGACTCATACTCACAGCGGGACACGGGGTGGATCCAGTTCTATACTGCAAGCGTGGATGAGCTCTATCACACGATCATACAGTCTTTCAAACTTGCCGAGGATGAGAGGGTCCTCATGCCCGTGATGGTAAACGCCGATGGCTTCGTTCTTAGCCACACTCTCTCGACCTTCGACTACCTCGAGCCTGAGGAGGTGGACAAGTTCCTGCCCCCATACAATCCTCCACACTGGGTGATGGACCCGAGCAACCCGGTCTCACACGGCAACATCGTGTTCCCAGAGTACTACCAAGAGTTTCGCTATGCGATGCATGAGGGCGAGCTCAATGCATACAAGGTGTATGAGGAGGTCGAAAGGGAATACAAGCGGCTCTTTGGCAAGCACTTCGGGGGCCCGATCGACTGCTACAAGTGTGAGGATGCAGATGTCCTGTTCACGTCGCTTGGCACAGTCGGTTCAGAGGCCAAGGATGCCATCGATCAGCTGAGGGCAGAAGGATACAAGGTCGGCAATGCAAGGATCAGAATGTATCGTCCGTTTCCGGTTGCCAGAGTTCGAGAGCTCGCGAAGAGAGCGAAGGCCTTCGCATGTTTCGATCGAGGTCTATCATACGGTTTCGGTGGTCCGTCAGTCAACGACCTCCGAGCTTCACTCTATGCCACGAAGTACCGTCCACTTGTCAAGAGCTACCTCGGTGGCTTCGGTGGCCGCGACATTACTGTGACCGACATCAAGGAGATTATACTTGACACTTACAAGGCCATGGAGAAAGGTGACTTGGGTCCAGAGGAAACCTGGCATGACCTGAGGTGATTGACATGGTAACTGTGAAAGAAATGCCACTGCGTGAGTATGTGCTCAAGGGTAATGCCGCCTGTGCAGGGTGCCAGGACATGGTAGCACTCCGTCATGCCCACAAGGCTCTGGAAGGTGATGTCATTCAGGTCGTCCCGGCCTGCTGTACAAGTGTCGTCCAGTCACTGTGGCCAAAGACGTGCATGGATGTGCCAATCCTGAACACAGCGTTCATGGCCGCGGCGGCGACCGCCTCTGGCGTGAAGGCGGCACTGAAAGTGAAGGGGAATGACTCGACGCAGGTCATGGTCTGGGCCGGAGACGGGGGCACGTTCGATATTGGCATTCAAGCGCTGAGTGGAGCATTCGAGCGAAGGACTGACATACTCTACGTCTGCTACAACAATCAGGTCTACAGCAACACTGGCACTCAACGATCAGGGGCTACGCCGCTCTATGCTCAGACTTCAACGACTTGGTATGGCAAGACTGAGCCCGAGAAGCTGTTAGACCTAATAGTTGCCGCACATGAGCCCGCGTATCAGGCCACGACCAACACGGCCTATCCACGAGACCTCTATGAGAAGTTCAGGAAGGCCCGCGAGATCAAGGGTCCAAGGTTCATTCACATCTTTGCTCCCTGCCCCCAAGCTTGGAACTACCCCGTTGAGAAGGGCGCAGAGATTGGAAAGCTGGCTGTCGAAACAGGGTATTGGATCCTGTGGGAGAGGGTAGGTGACAAGTTCGAACTCAGTCCCATCAGCAAGCGCTATCAGGATCCAGCCAAGAGGAAGCCAATCGAGGAGTTCCTTCAGATTCAAGGACGCTTCTCCAGACTGTTCAAGCCCACCCGCGACGAGAAGCGCTTGGCCGAACTGCAGGCTTGGGTACAGCACAGATGGGATCTGGTGATGAGGACCTTCACGTGAAGAGCACCATCACTTCGCTTGCACCTTAGGCGGCTGCCGTGCTTGAAGTATCAGGTAGATAAGTCCACCCGCAAATGCCGAAACTATACGCTGGCAGCGTTCCTCTGGATCCGATGTGACTCTCGTTGTTGAACCTGTGATCCCTCTTGCTGTCTGCTCGGCCACGAACCTCGAGACCCAAGGAAGGTCAATGATGCTGCCCCCGAAGCCCATAGACTCGAGAATCCTGAAGCAGGTTTCAAAGCAGAGTGCCTCAACGAACCTGTCCTCGTCTTCTCCGAGCGCGTGTCTATTCTTGCGTACAATCTCCACTATTGAATTGAACACGGGTGTGGCCTCGTCAACCAAGGCCGTCTGGAAGTCGTCGCTTCTGGCTCTGGCCCTGAGTCGCACCTCTAGCGACTCCAGAGCGCTGCTATACATCTTCTCAGGGGCGACATGGACAACAAAGCCTGCCTTTGCCTTCCTCTTGAGCATGTCCAGTTCTCCCATCAGTTGCTGGACCTGGTCTCTCGCCTCAGCGACGCGTTTCGAAATCGGGGTTCTATCGCCCTTGAGAAGGTCAACGAAACTGATGAGGTCCTCATTGTCTCCCTTGCCCCTTCTGTTCCGTATCGAGTCCGAATAATGCATTATGAGCTCGTCCAAGAACAGGCCCACGACTTTCGCCCGAGTGGGAATCGAGGGGTCAGATGAATCAATTGGCAGCACAGTGCTGCAAGTCACATCCTTAGCTGTTACGGTGAGTACGTCGAGGGCCGCAAGCACGGTGTCACATGCCTTCTTGTCGCCCACCATCGGCCACTCGAAGGGTTTCCTACGGCCGTCGCCTGCTATCTGTTGCCGCACGTGCCTCATGGATTGAGCGGCAAGAATGTGACCTGTCGCATTCAGCACGAGGCGACCTAGGTCTTGTTTGAGCAGGCAGTCAACATCGATCTGCAGTCCCGCTGCGGCCATGAGCGTCAATGCGAACAGTGTCCGGGTTCTGGCTTGAATGATAGGATTCCGGACGTCGTACCCACTCAGGATTCCCCTGACCTCGAAGATCTCAGAGTCCATCCCCCTTCTGACCATCTCCGCTCTCATGAGATTCACCATTTGGTCCCTCGAAGCATCTGACTCGACCAGGCTTCTCACAATAGCATCAAAGCCTCGGCTTCTGAGTTCTCTCGGTGTGCTACTCGCCTCGAGTGCGGTCTTCGCTAGTGTCAGAAGCCAGAATGTAGATGCCGCAGACATCACTGACAGTCTTACCATGGTTTCCCGTGTGACGCTGGATAGGCTCTGGGCGGCCTTGAAACCAAGCCACTCGGGAATCTTTACAATGAAGTCTACCTGCTGTTCGTTCGATACGGCCTTCGAGAGGATGCATCTTCTCATCTCTCGAAGGACATCTTCCGGACCAGCTTTAGGATGCAGGCTGAGGGAGTCCTTGGCCATCGCTGCTGTTGAGCGGGCGTCGATTTGAAGTACCTCGTGCGCAACTCGGAACATCCAAGGCTGTTGAAGAGCACTAACGAGCTCCCTGATGTTTTGCGACAGGACTGTGCTCACTTGCCGGCCTCCGTGAACAGGACTTGTGCAATCCTGTCTTCCGAAGCGACATGGCCAAGCTTGGAGTAAATGAACTGATGCATCTCCACTATGGCTTCCTCAACGCCAACCTCTGTCCCAGCTCCAACGAGCTTGGTGAACGAGAGCTTGGATAGTTCAAGGCCTACGTCGACGTCATCAGGACAGTCCACACCGGTGTCTTGTGTGAGGCTCAATACCCCGTCCAGTCTGCGATACCTTGTTTCAATCACAGTTCCCATTGGGTACTTGCGGTTTCGCACATATACGCGACGTCGAGGTATAACGCCTCGCTCACCCATGTCTTTCAGTAGGGTTCTAAGTCGCCCTGCCAGAACTGCGCCTGACACGTACTCCTCCTTCAGACTGCCGAGCGGCATTGTACCGGCAAGCCGGATTCCGACATTGATCTCCTGTCTTCGGGCCTGCTTCTTTTGCAGAGTCTCCCTAATCGTTCTTCTCTGTTGGGGGAATGCCTGCACAGTTGCCCATGATGCACGAAGTGTGACAGGCGGCTCTGTCACCGTTGTCACTGGTGCCGGCTTGTCCTTCCCGTGAATGGCGAGCTCTCTCGGTACGTCAAACGTCCGCACGTTCTCTGGACGGAAACTAGTGAGGGTCATGCCAAGCAAGTCCTTCTGTTCCGCTTCAATGAGCACTCCATCGACAGTTTCACCTTGGCGAGAGCAGTAGAACAGGCCAGGCAGAAACGCATAGAGGTTCATTGGTTCCACGTCCAGTTTCAGAGGAATCGCAGGGTGCAGCTCCTCAGGAGGGTCCACATGTGCTCCCGCTCCGCTGCGGCCATCGGAGGATTCGATTGGCAAGGGGTCTGCATTGTCGTAGGTGGCAAGCAATGGGTCATTCCATGAATCCAAATCGTCCTGTTCGAAGACAAGATCAGATTCGGGTGGTCCGAAAACTATGTCGTGGACGTTCTCATGTGCCTCAAACATAATATGATTCCCAGTTGGGACGTAGTCGACGAAGGACACGGGCATCGAGAAGCCCATTCCTCGGAAGTACCAAAGATCTGAAACTCCTAGAAGCCACTCATCCTCAGGCAAAACGCTCTCTTGGATCTCTATTAGCCGAAGGGCTCTCTGTTCCGGAATGTACACTTGCGCACCACTGGTCCAATCGGGCCCCCTTGCCCAACTGAGTCCTGGCTGATGTAAGATATATCTGATTCTGTTACGAGTCTATGTCTTCCAGTTCTTCCTCGTCTGCCATGCTGCGATAATAGCGGCCGCCGAAATGAGGCCAATCAGTGCAATCGGTATAGCGGCATCCGTGTAGTCAGCACTCGTGCGCGCGTCAAAGATCTGCGGGTCTGATCCCATGAGATACTCTTCTAGGTTTGTGATTCCGTCCATATCCGCATCAAGGGCGGAATCGTCGAAGAGTGGGTCGAGCCCGTGCTCAACCTCCCAGCCATCAGGCATTCCATCGAAATCGCTGTCGTTGTTTCTCGGATCTGTGCCATTCCGGAACTCGTACAGGTTGTTGAGGCCGTCTCCGTCGGGGTCAAGGAGTGAGTCTGGGACGAGTGGGTTGAACCCATTCGTAATCTCCCAGCCGTCCGGGAGCGAGTCTGAGTCGGAATCGGGATTCGAAGGCGACGTCCCGATAATGATCTCATAGGCATCGTTGAGGGAGTCGTTGTCCGAGTCCTTGTTGTAGAGCTCGGTCAGTGTCCAGTACTGATAGCGGTCTAGAGTTCCATCTCCCTCGATATCTGTGTCATATTGGATCTCTGTCTGAACAGACGATTGACTTCCATTGGGATTGCTGACTTTGAGCCTATGCAGCCCATTGGTGGCGATTGTCAGATTGAATATGGTCTGCTTGAGCTGCGGGGCAGTGCCTTGGAAGGTTCCCAACAGACTCCCACTGGGCGCATACAGACTGAATTGCGGACTACCTAGACTCCAGTCTGCCGTGACCACGAGCACAGTTGGAGAAGTGATGGCGACACAGTACGTTTCTGAGCCATAAGGAGATATGAGGCCGGTCACCTTCAGGCTGGTTGGCTCTCCATAAGTGTGTGCCATGGTAAAGGCCATGCTCGCAGCAATCGAAGCTGTCGTTTCCCGGGCCAGCGTAAAATTGTAGGATGGGTTGTCCCACGTATCCGCGGATGTGTGATATGCGTCATCATTATCCGCACCACTCTCGAACGCAAACAAGACCTGCTCGTACCCGTTCTCGATGAATGATACGTGGTCTGAGGCCCACCAGAAGGAGGCGGACTTTGAACTGACAGTCTTGATGAGATTAGTCCCAAGGTTGTTGCTCATCATCTTCATGAGCTCAGCATAGTACTGACTGTCTTGATATGTCGCCTCTGAGTCCTTGTTGTAGGCCACCAGTACACGCGTGTCCGATGGGGCCTCATCATCTGCAACGAGCAGCATATCGATGTTGAAGTATTGCAGGATATTCACGCCCCGCGCATTAAGAATCGCGGCAACCTCGTTGCTACCTAGTAGCCCTATCTCCTCAGCATTCCAAGCACAGAAGTAGATGTCCAGCGGCCACTCGTACGATGACATCACGCGTGCCACCTCGAGCATTGCAGCTACTCCGACTGCATCATCGTTAGCTCCGGGTGACACTGAAACTGTATCGTAGTGGCCTCCAACCATTAGGCAGGGAGCTGGCTGAGGTACCCAGCCGGGAAGACGCCCCACCACTGACCTTCTCCCTCCCAACACTTCAACCTCAATCCGACCGTTAGACACGGACGTCATCTGATCTCTTATCCATGACCGGGCTCGCTCATTCTCGCTGCCAGTAGAAGGCCGCGGTCCGTAGGCTGTCAGGTCTACTACCAGCTGCTTGCAGATACCCTCTGAAACAGTAATGAAGCGGCGACCACCGAGATCTACACCGTACACTCTCTGAGAAAGCAGAGATAGTCCT
>CAZVZC010000058.1:0-7156 GCA_964631415.1 uncultured archaeon
GAAACAACTCGGGTCATAGGTGAGAGAAGACTGATCGGACACCAGTCTTGTTGCCTGTTGGGAGTTCTTGAGATGGCATCAGTGCTCACCGTCGCCGTGCGCAGCACCTCAAGGAACCTTGTTTACGCAGGGCTTCCATCTACGGAAAGCTGAATAGGGACTACTGCAATGTATAGCTGGTTTCTTGAGAGATCGGACGCTCTTGTCGAGGGTGAGGTGCTGATTATGCCAAAGAGGGTTGGCATTGCTCTGCCGCTGCTTGCCCTGCTTTGCACGTGTGTTGCCGTGTCAGGAGTCTACAACAGCTGCGCGACGAGCCATTCTTTCCATCGATCACGTGATTTCTCGTTGGCATCTCTTAACTGCACATTGGGTGTAGACGGTACTGACATTCTGTTCATCGGACAAGACATCGGAAACGAGATTGAACAGTACTTCGGCGGTCTCTTGGACAATGCAACAGCTGCAACCTTGATACAACAGTACTATCAGGAACTCTTGTTCATCCGTCGGAGTGCAAGGGACGGCTATGTACTGACAGCTGGGATGAACGAATCATCATACACTGAGATTCTGTTTGAATGCACACTCAAGCCCGAGGAACCAAGGGTCAAGGATGTAGTCGCGGTTGAGGTCTTTTCTGGCATTTCCTATTTGGAATCACTGAAGACTGCATTATCCACGGCCATACAAGAGAACGCCACCAGAAGGCTCAACATCACATCTTGGGTCCGATGCGATGAAAACGGAGGCCCTCCCTTGCAGGCTTATCTGTGGTCTCAGAACTACACGGGAGACCTATTCTATTCCGACCGGTCTGTCTGTCGTACTATATGGTCTCATCCTGATTCCGTCAAGCTGCTCTCTGCCCTTCACTGGGAAATCGGAGCATGGAGCTATGTACAACAGATGGAGTGTCCAAGTTCGAACCCTGCTGAGTGGAGAACAGTGACAATCCTCGCAGAAACGATTGTATCGATTACAATGGACGGAGAGCTAATCGAAGTAGTGGCAGTGGTATATCCGGTTTCAACCCCATGGAATCCTATGCCATACATACTCGCAGGCTCGCTTGGCGCTGTAGCAGTGGCAACACTTGCTGCTGTCATGCGCCGGCGTAGACAGGCTTACGACCATTGACGGTAAATCATCACTCGCCTCTCGAGCAGTCCTGCTGCTTTCGATTTGGGCACAGAAGGAATGGTTGAATGGAAAAGCCGTTGTAGAGCATCTGAGATGTTCTGCCCGAACCAAACCCCCGGCGAGTAACTCATTTCGAGGAGTAGTCGAGGCATGAGATGGGTCCACCGGGTGAGCCGTCAGAGCACCGGTGAGATCAGTCCTCTGGTTCTCATCTCAGACAGAAGGAGATGAGCTCTGGATTCGGAATAGTTCCCCGGTGAGGAAAGCCTGCGGACGGCGTCGCCGAAGAAGAACTGGCCGCGTCTTGCTGTGTACCTCCGGAGTTCACCTAGTATGGCACCATACGGCTCTCTCCCAAGTGACAGCATGGCCCGAAGAGTGAGTTCATGTGGTAGCAGATCAGGGCAGTTGAGGGACTCGAACAGCTCCTTTCTCAGGTCTGTGAGATTGAAGAGCCGAGCGTCCCCGTCCCATCTCTTCAGTACGAGCCCGTACTCTGACTCGAACACTGATATGAACCTCTCAAGCCCCGCAACAAGGCCTTCAGGAACGCGCCCGTGATGGAGAAAGACCCCTGTGACGAGGTCACCGTAGCTAGCAGAGGAGCGATACCCCCTGAACTCCAGATCCTGAGGGATGCGTTGTCCCAATGGGCTACTCCCGTCGGCGTAGAACGTAGACATCGCAGAGATCAGAGCACCAAACAACTGAGGCTCGATGACCCTCCCAGTGAAGGGTTGATAGAAGATGGTCAGACCCTCCTCGAGCAGTAGAAGAAGGAAGTGCCTGATGTCAAGAACTGCCATCCTGTCATCAGGCTCTGACTGGCCGTCAGAAGCCGCATCCACTGTCGTACTGGTCACTCCCGGAGATGATGACTGTCACATAGGTCCCCTTGTTCCGGTAGATCATGATACAGCTCCAGCACTGACACGCGTCAGCACTGTGACCCCCGGAACAATTGCGCTCTCGATGAGACGAGAAATAGCATAGGCACTGTCCTGTTCTTCATTAGGCTTTCGGGGATGCTTGTCCCGGGCAACTCGGGTCGAATTGTGAATGCAACTTCGTCGGATACCCAGACGAAGTGAGTCCTTTCGGCTCCGGAGCCCCTGACCTGCACCAGTCCTCAGCCACCAGCAGACGCATAGGCACTCCATCCCTAGACAGGGTGCTCGCAGGCGGTTTCTCTCGAGTCCTCGGGCAATTTGTGCCTCTCCGGACGCTGACTGGAGCCCGGGGCGTCATATAGATTGCCGTGCCAAGCCGTCACTCAAACAGACCGATAGCGTTCGACTTCCGAAAGCATGAAATAGCAGCAGAAGAAAAGAGCTGGGGAGGAGCATATCCATGGGGGCTGATGGTGTGGACCGCTTTGAGAATCGGGGACAGATGAGTAGGTGTAATGCATCCAATCGCACGGTAAGAATCTGTCCAATTATGATGTGCGCGGTGCTGCTTATTGGCGCAGCGGCGGCCTACACCGGTCCAACCCTATCAGCAGTGAACGAGAATCAGACCGGACAGAGTGTTCCTTTGTTGGACTCAAGCACTGGTCTATTAGCTGACGAGTATGTGCCTCACGGACCGATAGTAATCACATCCGATGCTGACTTCGTCAGTCAAGGATGGCCGGGAAGCGGCACGCCCGAAGCTCCCTTCTTGATTGAGCACCTCAACATCACAGCTGATCAAGTCTGTATCTCCATACATACCACTTCTGACCACTTTATGATAGGGGACTGCTTCCTGAAGTCCTTGAAGGGCGGAGCCATGTGTTGTGTCGAACTTGTACAAGTCACAAACGGAGTGATAGCTAGTTGCTCCATGGATTCTGGGTATTCCTATTCCTGGGCTGTTGGGGACGTCTTATTCACTAGAGATGGGTACGGTGCCCGTGTATCATACTCTGAGGACTGCGTACTCAGGAACAATACAGTCTACAACAACTACTATGGTGTGAGTGTCGCATCATCTAACTCGTGTACAGTCCTCGACAGCCGCATTAGCGAATCTTGGATTGGAATCAGTCTAACAGACTCAGTCGGATGCCTGCTCGATTGGAATTACCTGTCTGGGAATGAATATGGAGCCCTACTCACGCGTGCAGATTCAAGCACCGTTGTCAATCAGACTGTGAACGGCGTAGGCGGCAGTGCAGGCATTGCTCTCGCAGAGTGCAGAAGCTGCAAGATCTACGACAACATATTCAGCAACAGCGGTCTGAGTGTCGAATTGGCGATTCCACTAGATCGACCAAACTATCTTGAGCATTGGAATCATTCCGTAGTTGGCAATACTGTGAACGGTAAGCCTCTTGGTTACTTCTGGAACTGTTCCAACTCGACTATTGACGCTGCGCCCTACGGACAGGTGATTCTCGGAGGATGCAGGAACGTCACAGTCCTCGGTGCAGTTATCTCCAATTCCTCTGCTGCAATACAGCTTGGCCACTGCATGAACGTCACGCTGGTCGACTGTTGTGTGTCAAACAACTCTCTTCGTGGCGTGAACCTTTGGTGGTGCGAGGGATGCGGGGTCCTGAACGGTACAATGACGAACAACTGGATTGGGATACATCTCCGGAATGTGAAGGATGTAAAGATTGCAGGCAGCGTTCTCTTGGGCAACTGGCGTTCTCTGTCTGCTTGGTATGTGAACTCCTCCTCTTTCTACAACAACAGCGTGAGAAAGGCCCCGGAGGGCATATTCCTTGAGTACGGCTCGTTCTGCTCAATCGAGAACAACACGATTGCAGATTGCCATATAGGTATAGACCTGTGGTTCTCGGAGCATTGCCTCATTGTAAGCAACAGGGTCTTCAATTCATCACAGGTGGGAATCCGGTTGACAGCGGACTCGCAGTACAACAGCGTGTACTACAACTCCATCGGATGGAATGCGAGGAATGCTGAAGACTACGGCTCTTCGAATACCTGGGATGACGGCTCTTCACAGGGAAACAAATGGACTGACTACTACGGGACTGGTTGGTACAGCGTCCCAGGAACCGCAGGCAGCTGGGACCGGTTTCCTTCCAGACTAGGTGATTCGACGCCTTCTGGGCAATTGGCGATACTGCTTGCGGTGGCAATCATCGCCTCAACTGTTTCAGCGCTCATTTACTTACGCTACAAGAAACGACAATGATATTCCGAAATGGTGTGCTCTGCCGCGAAGATGATCTAAAGCGTTGGCTCTGTCTGTCCATTCTTTTCCGGAAGCAAAGTCTTTGCCTTCATGTTCGCCGCTCATGGTTGATTTCCGCTTTGCCCTGTCTTCTGGGAAGAGCCCTTGGGGATTGGCAGGCAGTGTTGTCCGGATACCAAATCCTTAAATGTAAAGTCTACTTTACGTAAAACAAACCTTACATCCGAACCGGTGGTTGATTTGATTACGAATAGGCTCCGAGAACTCCGTGAGGCTAAGATGAACGAATCAGAAACGCCTGAGTTGTGGACGCAGGAGGGTCTCGCGAACCGTCTTGGAGTCACAAGGCAGACGATCATCTCAATGGAGAAGGGCACCTACAACCCTTCCCTTGAACTTGCGTTCAAGCTGGCACACCTGTTTGAGATGAAGATTGAGGATCTATTCAGGCATCGGGGTGAAAAGAATGAATCGTAGTGTATTGGCGGGTCTCACTGCCGTGGTAATACTCATGGCAGTGTTTACGATACTATGGGCTCTGGGTCTATCATTCATAAGTAACATCTTTGGGGGCCTCGGATGTGTCGCCGGGGGCGCTCTTGCCGGCATCTGTGCGCAGCGATTTCAGGACGAGCGGTTCAAGCAGATCATGAATCTCGCGGCACGCAATACCTTTGTCTTTCTGATGATCTTTCTTCCTGTGAGTTCTCTCGAGCTCATTGGGGTGGAAGAGATTACGCTTCAGATTGCAGCAGGTCTGATTATTGTACCATGGATATCGTCACTTGTCATATTCTACCTGTCTCTGTTCTACTACTACTATAGGAGATGAGTCAATGACTGAATCAACGACAACAAACAGATCGCTTGTTGTTATGCTAGTCGTTCTAGTCTTTTCTTGGTTCCTTGCAGGATTGATCATCAGTTTCGTTTTCCCATCCTCGTGGTCCCCTTTTTCTCTTGCCTACCTCTTTGTGGGGATAGTATGGATTTCAGTGATGATGGGGTTCATGATATACCGGACGAAACTTCGAGACGAACGTGCCATACAGGTCTCAGACAGGTCAGCTCGCAACGGATTTGCTTTCGTTCTTTATGGGATTCCGATTGCAATCGTCGTTCTTTCTGCCACCAACGTTTCTTCTGATGCCTCTCTCGCTCTTGCAGCTATATGGATTGGAGCTGTCGTCTTCGCGGGTATATCTGCATTCTATTACTACCATAGGTAAGATCTAGTTGTGGTATTCTCATCGGGGGACAAACCTCTAATAGTGCGCGGCTTGATGTGATGAATCCAAAGAGACACGCTTCGCGGAGGGAGAGGTGAAGAGCCATGGGCGGCACAGGTAGATATGTCAGGGCGACCTGCCCACACTGCAAGGCTGAGTACCGGTACGAGGCGCAGCACCAAGGATTAACGGATGAAGTGTCTTGCCAGAACTGTGGGAAGAAGTTCACTGTCGAATTCGGACCCTACATTCCTCCTCGGCAGAAGACAGAACGGACAGGGAACGTCATCGAGAAGAAGAAACCAGACAAGACAGGGCTTGAGGACCTAGGGCCTCCGAGTGGGGGAATCACGATCGCAGAAGCTGCCACACTGGTGCAGACAAGTCCGGAGAATCCTATGACCCACGGCGCCCTCGGGCAGCTATTGTATCAGGCGGCCAAGTTTCAGGAGGCTATTCCATACCTGAAGAGATCGGCAGACCTCTTCGACCGGATACTGCAACAGGGTCCGAAGTCCGTTACGCCAGAACCGGAACCGAGGTTCGAGATAGACCACATGCTGTATTCCGAAGCAATGTTCAGGAATATAGTCCGCTCAGTTCTTGCGATACTGGGGGACTGTTACCTGCGAATCGATGAACCAAAGGAAGCGAAAGAATGGTTCAGGAAAGCCGTTGAAACGTGGGACAATGACGCTGACACGTGGGCCAGATACTCCCGAGCCCTAGCAACTGCGAATGAACTCGCTGAAGCTTTACAACCATGCAGAACGGCTCTGGCTTTGGATCCGTCAAAACGCCTCGTCTGGAAGTTGCTGAGTGACCTGTATCGTATAATTGGGCGACCTGAAACAGAGTATATCGAGTGGGTGTTCGAGGAGAATCGAACAATCCAACAGGACATGATGGTACTGGTGGATCTGTGTATCTCCTCTGCGGACTACAAGAACGCACGCCGCACATTGACCAGACTCCTCGAATCGAATCCCGAAGACAGATCTGCCCTAGAGCGACTTGGACACATGCACCTGCTGAGTCGCGACTACAGCTCAGCAATCGAGGTGCTAGAGCCTCTCTCAAAACATGAGGCACGAGATGTCGAGATCGGTCTGCTCCTGGCACGTGCGTACCTCTTCGTTGGAAGAAGGAAGGACGCAGAAGAAACGTTGGCATGGGTTGTGAGCGCGGCTCTCGACAATGTGGCAGTCGAACCTGTCGATGTCAGCCTGTTGGTGCGCGGGGGTGTTTCTCCGGCTCGAAAGGTTCTCCAGTCATCAGAGGAATTCCTCAGGCTAGTGATAGACATGGGAAGAAGCCCAACCCAGAGGTTCGCACTCCTTACCCAGGAGCGCGGAGAAGAATCCATGCTGACCTATGCAGGCATAACTGATCGGGGCGTGGCCGAGATGATGGCAAGAACAGAGATCGGCGGGGCACGCCTGACAGATGTGCACTGGTACTATCCAGATATCGATGTCCCGACTGGCACCACTTTGGAGGACTTCCTGCATTGGTTGAGAACGGGTTTTCATGACATCTTTCCGAAGGACGGAGCCGTGTTCACTGTTGGTGTGTTGAGTAGTGAACAGAGAACAGACTTGGTCATCTGTGATGATCGCACAGGTCCATTTGAG
>CAZVZC010000059.1:0-7122 GCA_964631415.1 uncultured archaeon
CCTCCCAGAAACGGCACTGGGGTCGCACTCCTTGAGACTGGAATGTGTCGAGGCAACCTCAAAGATGTGTCTGGTTCGAGCTATTTAAGCCCCTACTCGAAAATGCCCAAGATTGTCCAACTTCTACGCAGCTGTTGCATACCCGTGGTGGTAATCGTCTATCTGTATCTTCACAGATCCAGATTCCTCATCACAGGGAATTCGTAGTGCGGTAGATGGAAAAAGATGCGCGATACTAGTCGATTACTCGGCTCTTCCGGCCGAAGTGCATACCCACTCCAACAACGACCCCTCCGAGTGCAGCAAGTGTCGTCAGTATCGCCATTTCGCCCATTGTCATCTGAATCACACCGCTGACAATCGCCCAGGAACCGTACCAAGAAAGCGGAGTGACGATTACCATCAGTCCTAGAAGGCCAAGACCGATCCTGATTGACTTCTCCCGTTTGGTTATGTCTACTCTTTCTCTGTATCCAAGGATTATGAACAATACAGCAACAGCGAACCCTATCATGAGCAGGGCTGGCACGTTGATGATGAACTCAGCTCGCGGACCATCTTGAAGCATTGAGTACACACCCTCGCAGTGATATTGACAGCATCTGCTCCTATAAGCTGTGCGTCTGAAAGCAGCCAAGCGAGAGGTCGGCTTCTGGAGAAGCTATGCTCAGTATCATGAGTGAGGCCAAGTCCGAGTACGCTTGACACGTCGGCCTGTGCTTCTTTTCAACAAGAATACCGGTTGAAAGAGTGACTGGAACTGCGAAATCCCCTCTGCCTTCATGTTCAATCGCAACCAGCCGGTCTGTTCAGCCGAGCCACTTGTAGCCCTTGCTCCGGTGGATGATCTCTGTGACTCTGACTTCCCTATCAGTAATGAAGTAGATAGCTCTGTAGTCGCCAATCCTCAAGCGGAAGAGCGGAGGAACCGCAGGCAGATTCAGCTTCTTGATGTCTGCACCCGGACGCGAACGAAATGGATCTATCTCTAGCTCCCTCAATCGATCCTTAATCATCTTCACTTGCCTAGATTCCAGAAGCCCAAGCTGACTCACTGCGGTCGCGGACAGGAGGACCCTATACGCGGTCAAGAGGCACAAACTCCTCTTCTGCGAGTATACGCTTCTGTCTCTCCACGAACTCTACCTGTTCTGCAATCTCAACTAGCCGACGAATGAGCTCATCGTAGGTTTCACCCTTCTTTCCATGCTTCTTCAGCAGGTCCCTAGTTTCAGGTCGCAGAGGAATTGTCGTTGTTTTAGCCATCAATATCACTACACATAGTCATGATGAATACTTATAATCATGCGGACACAGGTTCGGTCAAGTGCGAGAAGGCTTCGTCGACTAGCTCGGGCCCAGCTCACTTCCTTGAGAGAATGCTCTCAAGACGATAGACTGTGAGACCGGGTTCATCACACAAGGAACCAAGCTCACACACCTTGCAGAGCTTGTCAATCTCATCCCGGCGGATGTCCAGAGTCCCAGCCGATTCATGCAGCTGGTATAGAAGCTTCAGATACTTTCTCTCAGCTATCCAAAGAATCTCGTAACGTCTGTCTAATCCGAACCACTCATAGAGCCCCTTACCACCCTTTGAGGAGTTGCAGGTCCTACATGCCATTGCGACGTTGTCCGGGTTGTCAGGACCACCTTTGCTCAAAGGTAGTAGATGGTCATATGACAGACCCCCGGTGGCTCCGCAGTAGATACACTGGTTGGGCATCTCTCGCTCCCGGATGTACTCCTCAATCGAGCCCGACCATTCAATCTGCCCGGCCTGCATCTTCTTGAAACGGTCCATCACAAAGCCGAACTGCTTCTTTCCGAAGCCGGAAGACTCCGAGATGATCTTGGAGTACTGCCAGAAGATCAGGTCCCGTATAGTCTTGACCGCAGTTGGCGGCACGTTCTCTTGCCCCCTATGTCCACAGGTTTTCCGTCCAGCTTCTTATGAAGCTTGGTTCCCGCGATTCCTTGTGCAGCAACACACGCCTCATCACGTAACAGGCGTTCCTGACGTCAACTAGGAAAACGCAGATTCAATGCAAAGGAACAGGGTGCTCAGCAGTGCGCATTTCGTACACCACTCCATCTGACATGGCTTGGTCCCGATTTTAGGGATCGACAGACCGCGTTGAACTATCTCATGCGACGGAGCGTTTCTCAACCTCCGGCCAAGCCTGTTGAGGTAGGGGTGGAGGATAGATGCGAATGAGCAACCAGCCAATCAGAAGGACCGTCGGAACAGGAATAGCGTTGAACCCATATGGCCACATCGGGTCCCAGAGTCTGGGTAGTGCATTCATAGCACCAATGAGAGCAAATGGAACTGCAGTGATGAGTCCGACTGTGAGAGTCCGTCGAATAGTTGTTCTCCCAGCATACAGACGCGCCATCTGCCGCGCAAACACGAACATCGGGAATGTCGCCCAAAGACTTTCAATCCAGACCTGAGGCGCAAGGATACTCACCACAAACCTGTCCGCCCAGATCGCCACTTGCCAAGACATTGCACCTAGTGTGGCCATCCCGCTTCCAACACCGATGCCGCAGGGTGAAAGGAACGCCAGAGCGGCCATTGTCAGCCCTACAGTTCTTGGTTGCAGAAACCCGCCGTGCCCGCGTATAGGTTGCCCGGCCATGTGTGACCAACTCGCCTCCGCCATTGACTATGCTGCTTCCTCGTCCAGCATTTGTGCCGACGGTGGTCGCAGCGGCAAGTTCTCTGATCTCCCTACTCATAAGCATGATTCCGGGTCCCTTTCGAACCGTTTTCCCAGTCAAATTCATCGGGACAAACAGAAGGTAATCATCTCAAGAAAGAACCTGCTAGACCCATTCAAGGCACGACGACTCCGTGAAAGACACTCTGAAGAAGGCAATCCGTTTCAGGCAACGGATTCGTGACCAGGCCTGATGTCCACTCAGACTGAGAAGCATCTGCAGAAGAAAGAGAAAGGGTGCTCAACAGTGCACCGCTCAGGGCGAAACCCTCTGCACTGAGCTCATCATAGATGCATGACACCAGTCCGAGCGAGAGAATCCATTCGTCCGCGTCCGTCCTTGCACATCAGAGCAGGTCCAGAAACTCGTCTCTTGAGAAGCCGCTCTGCTTGATTATGGACAACAGGGTTCCCCTCGGGATGGGGTTCCTTTGAGGAACTATCACAAGATGTGGTCGTCCTGTATCATCATGACGAACGAGCGCGGTATGGCTGCCTTTTCCTTTGACTGGCGCATACTGGAATCCAGCCTTGAGCAACCTTCGAATGAGCTTCTTACTGTCTAGCTGAGGAAGCCTCGCCATCGCTGTATCAGTCCTTTGAGCACCTCGATCCTCGGCTGGCGGCAGCTCTACTGTCACACATCTACTTCGATGAACTGTGTAGACTTCTCAGATGCTGTGATGACCGGAAGATAGTCGTCGATTATGCCGAGCTGGCGAGCGTTACTGAGCCACAACTCTATTGCCTCGATGAGATTCGAGATGGCCTCCTCTGGAGTGTCACCGGCTGACGAAACCTCAATCTCAGGACACTTGGATACGAATACACCGTCCTCTTCCCATATGATGGCAGTGAGTCTTGCCTTGGTCATGTCACTCTACCTAGCGGTCACATTGTGTCAATCAAGGAGAAGATTCTGCGCGGGAGCTTATAAAGCTCGACACCGCGATGCCCCGCTGTCGGTATCTTGACACCAAGTACTACGCGACGGACCAAACCGTTCGAGCATCACAAATCCCTGATGCAGTCTGCGATCAAGATCATCCATACTAGATGGACGACACATAGAGACCAAGCGCTCTGCGTCCACAGCAGGCGTGTTGGACACTAGCCGAGCTTGATGATCACTTCACCAGCATGAGCAAAGCAGTGGAAAAGGAAAGGGTGCTCAATGGTGTGCGTTTCTTACACCACTCTGTCTGCACATGGCTTGGTCCCGATTCTATGGATTGGCAGACCTCGATGATCTAGTTCATGCACCGGAATGCCGTTCCACCTCCGGCCAGGCCTGTTGGGGTAGCGGTGGAGGATAGAAGCGGATGAACAACCAGCC
This sequence comes from uncultured archaeon, assembly GCA_964631415.1. Classification (GTDB taxonomy): domain Archaea; phylum Asgardarchaeota; class Thorarchaeia; order Thorarchaeales; family Thorarchaeaceae; genus OWC5. Next base: position 4,063 of record CAZVZC010000059.1, read on the forward strand.
AATCAGAAGGACCATTGGAACAGGAATAGCGTTGAATCCATATGGCCACATCGGGTCCCAGAGTCTGGGCAGTGCATTCATGGCACCAATGAAAACAAATGGAACTGCAGTGATGAGTCCGACCATGAGAGTCCGTCGAATAGTCGTTCTCCTAGCATACAGACGCGCCATCTGCAGCGCAAACAGGAACATCGGGAATGTCGCCCAAAGACTCTCAATCCAGACCTGAGGCACAAGGATACTCACCACAAATTTGTCTGCCCAGATCGCCACTTGCCAAGACATTGCGCCCAGGGTTATCATCCCACTTCCAACACCGATGCCGCAGGGTAACAGAAATGCTAGAACGGCCATCGTCAGCCCTACAGTCTGTGGTTGCAGAAACCCGCCATGCCCGCGTATAGGTTGCCCGGTCACGCGTGACCAACCCGCCTCCACCATTGACTACAGCTGCTTCCTCATCTAGCATTTGCGCCGATAGTGGTCGCAGTGACGAGTTCTCCGGTTTCCCTACTCATAAGCATGATTCCGGGTCTTTTTCAAACCGTTTCCTCAGTCACGTTCATCGGGGCAAACAGACACAAACAAGGAGGTCCGTTCTGTACCTTGACCCATGAGAGCACAATCAGTCGATTCGTCTTCGCCGATTTCGGATTCGAAGTCAGTCAAGCGGCTTTGTTCCCACATAGGCACTCTCACTTCTGATGTGTCATTCTGCGTTTCTGTCTGGCATGTGACCGATGACCGAACTCCTCGGTTTGAGAGAGGAAGGAAAGCGGGACAATATCGCTACCGGGACAGGTTTCCGTTCGTCTGGTTGATCAAAGAGGCGATTTCCGACATTTGAGCGGCAGTTGAGTCCCTGCCTCAAAGCAAGAAGCAGGGACGTCCGACCTGCATCGAGTGAGTGAAACTCGACTCTACCTTCAACTTCCATGTTCAGCCCTCCACATGACTGCTGTCACCAGCTACCAACTGGACTTGTCCAGCTGGTTGTGCATGAGGTTTGTCGGATGTCACTGGGACATGGTCCCTCTCTCCGAGCACAGCTTCTTTTCGCTGCATCTTGTCATGAGAGCCAGTCCTCACGGCTGCAGACGAGTCGTCCATGGTTCTTCGCATGGCGGGGTCGGTACTGTCTTCACAGGCCTCGAATGAGACCTGAACATGACAGTCAGCCACGCTACCTCCTGCTGACGAGGCTGGCAACCTCTCGGAGGTAAAGGACCTCCCATCAGAGCGAGTGCTCCTCCGGGTCTTCGGGGCGTCCTTCTCATTGGGAAGGAGCCACATCCCTAGTCCCTTCTCATCCCGTAGTGAAGGAATGAGCCTGATGAGCCGCCGTCCTATATTGATGGCAGCATTCCTGTCCGCGTTGTCACGATACCCACATGTGGGACAGAGGAAGAAGCTCTGCTTTGGCCTGAGCCCGGTATTTCCGCATTTGTGGCACTTGATGCTGGTCCACCCCTCAGGGACTGTATGGACTCTGTCTGAATCAAGGCCAAGCAATGATAGCTTATGCTTGAGAGAGTCCGTGATTCTGGCAAACGACCAGCGGTTGATCATCCCTCTGAATGCGGGGCCTCTGCGATTGCCGCGTCGGGCACTGTTTCGCACCCCTCGAAGACGACCTATGGCGACATGGACGTCGTATTCGTCAGACAGCTTCAAGATGTGCTGTGAGATGTCACTCACCATCTTCCTGTCGTAATCGGAACTGATGTTAGCTCGCTTCTTGCTCAGTCTCCTCAGTTTGTTGAGAACTTCATCAGCTCCTGTGCCCGACTTCGCATAGTCCTCCTTCTTCTTCTGAAGGCTAGCAACGGCCCGGTCATGTTTCTCGATTAGCGATACCTTCTCCTTCTGAGTCCAGAACTGGGTCTGCTTGGGTCCATAGGGAGTAAGGACAACCGAACAGGCAGCCTTCTTGATGCCGAGATCGAGGGCAATCACGGCAGGAGGCTTCTCTCTAATGTCGCTCTCCGCAGGCTCGTGCTTGACCCTGAAGAGAATCCACCATTTGCCTTGTCTGTCCTTGACAATCTGAATCGACTTGGCTTCACCCGACTTCAGTCGGTCAAGGTGATACGACGAAGGACTGAGAGGGATGGCTAACCTCGAATGTTTCCGCAGTCCCATTCGGGCGGAGTCGAGAGAGTCCCTAAGCAAGACCCAGTGTCTGATTTCTTGTTCTGGCCGATACGCCAGCTCAAACATCCGGGTGAAGGCGCTCCGAGGGAGTTTCCCTGAGCGGTATCCCTTTGCTCTCAGCGGCTTCTCTCTTCCAAGCGCAAGATAGACCTTCCACATGGAAATGGCGGTTTCTCTGCACTCCTGAAGCTCGTTCACGGAAATTGTTGGGAATCGTGTCTTGAAGTCGTGAAGAACAATGGGCCGCTCGCTTGTCCTCAGAGTCAGTCGGTCTATGGCGCCATCGTCGATCTCTTTCTTCCTCTTTCCCACGAGGAGTTCTCTCTCATGATACTCGATCACGCCAAGGTATGCTTTGATCACTCTGGTGTCCCTGCTTGTGATTCGCGAGAGCCTTGTTCTCTGCCTCGCGGTCATCACATCCCATCTCACAGGGACCTTGACCGTTGACAGCACACCGCTTGAACGACCCACGAGATTCCTCCTCTCGGCATTTAAATTCCCGACCTGTCTTGGGTCGAGGGAGTTTCACTCGGTTTTCTGTTCTGCAGGTTGAGTGATATTCTCCACTGAATCCATCCTCACATCAGCATTTAAATTCATTAAGCGTAATTACAGAAATGGCAGAAGTTGGCTCTATTCGCCGACCGTGCGAAAAGAACAAAAGGGAATAACTCGCCTATCTAAGCACCAACGTGTACAGCCACTAAGAGAATATCGAATGTATCCAAGAAACGCTGCGAAGGCAATCCAAAGAGCCCACATCGTCGGACTTCAGTCCCTAGTCAATCTGCTTCGCGCACGAGTCACAGTGGTTACTCAGTGGAGCTACAGGAAGGCTCATCAAATACTACACGACGCATTGCTGGCGTGGCGAGATAGCAGGACAGCGAATTCACCTGACTT
>CAZVZC010000060.1:0-6537 GCA_964631415.1 uncultured archaeon
CAGTCGGGAATCCGGAAGACGTTGTGTAGCCGGCGACATAGACATACCCATTCTCTACAACAATGCCAGCTCCATAGTCGTTTGATGCTCCGCCCAAGAACGTGCTGTATACCAGGGACTGGCCATCGGCTGCGAGCTTGGTCACGAAGCAATCCCTTCCTCCATTGTGCGTCGAGTCATTGGCGTTGACCGTCGGGAACTCAGAGGATTGTGTAGGGCCTGTGACATAGAGGCATCCACTATCCACAGTCATGCCATACGCAAAGTCGTCTGATGCTCCACCTAGGAACGTACCGTAGGCCATGTAGATTGCAGGGTCGATGACCAGTTCCCGTGACGTGTCATAGTCCCCGACCGAGAACCCAACCGTACGCCGGTCACGAGCGCGGAAGACACAAGGAACAGTATCCGGTGCGGTGACCCCCTGAAACGCCAAGAGCCCTGCATCTTCCATCTCACAACCGTCCACCGAAACAGTGACATGGTCATCATGGACCACGAGCGTGTCCGCGTCCGGGTATCTCACTGCTATGACGCTGGTGTCCGCATCGGGTTCCACGATGAACTCGTACTTGATATACCCATCCTGGACCCTGTAGGCCAGGTCGATGCCCGGATAGATCTGTCGATATTTCAGTACCGAACAGTCGACCAGTCCAGTCCTCCATCCGCTGGGGTCATTCCCAAGGAGGTAGTTCGTGACGGAGCCCGTAGGGCCTTCGCCTACTGGAATCACCTGGTTTGACCCTGGGAAATCCGAGGTGAACCAAACACCATCGACACAGAAGTGGACTTCCGATACTCCGAAGCAAGCGACTGTGTCCACACCTAGACGACACACATAGTGTATCCCATCTGCGGGTGAGGCCGATGGTGTGAAATGCATCATGTTCAGTTCTACGTTGCTCTGTTCCACATACTGGTCCGTAGCAGTTACCGCACGAATGGGCATGACTAATGACGGTACCAGCGTGAACATGACGAACAGCAACAACAGTGCCGCAAGCGCGGCAAAGTACGACCTATGCGTTCTCCTGACCTCCTAGTCTGCGAAGCACTCCCGGGGCGGTGGAGCGCGCTGTGATGTCTGGGTCAATGCATGCATTCACATGAATTTCGATGTCACGATATTCTAGGTGGGTTTCTGCCTTTCTGTTTCCTGCGAACACCGTCCTGAAAGCACTGAATTCCTTACCATAACTGACTATTATTCATTCTGACTGCTCGATAGATGCAAGTGTCATCCGACCAGAACTTCAGCTGGTCTGCACCAGCCAGAAGGACGCGGGAGCAAGACCACCAGCAGGCTCCCGAGGCCCTCTGCAGCCCCATTCGGTTCAGGTGGACGCCTTTGTGCCGACCCTTCTCTTCACCACGACCAGCAAGGCGATGAGTCCGATACAGCCGGCAGCTCCAGCGATGATGATGAGTTCAATGCCCATAGGCGGCTGAGTGGTCGTCGTGGTGGTTGTGCTTGTTGCTGTGCTGGTGCTGCCAGGATAGTCAAGGGGGTCAAGAGGGTCGCTACCGGCAAGCACCTCAGCGCCGTCGTAATAGGTGTCATTGTCAGTGTCGTCGTCTGTCGGGTCCGTGCCTATCTTGACCTCATAGGCATCGTTCAGATTGTCGCAGTCGGTATCGATGCATTGTATGTTGGTCCCGCGTGCTATCTCATCGAGGTCGTCCAGACCATCATAGTCCGTGTCTCCGACGGTCACTCCTAGCATGTCCAGAACAGCTCGAATCTGAGCCATGTCACCGATGTGAGTTGCATTGAGGGTGCCCAGTGCCTCAGTGTTGTGAGTGACGAGTGCAGCAAGCAAAGCGAGCTGGTCACTGTTCGCATTGACAGCGTTCACGGTCTGGGTCAGGAGAGTCGCATTGCCGTCGACATAGGTGAACAGCGTCTCGATGGTCGTGTGATTTCCGTCCAACCAGGAGATGACCTGCTCGAGTAACGTCGCATTGTCATCCAGCTGTTCCATCACATTCTGAAGCAGAGTCGAGTTCCCGTTGGACCATGTGATCAGGTACTGGATCAGAGTCGCGTTGCCATCGAGGTCCTCATAGATTGCGTCATACCACGCTTGAGGAATGGGTGGATAGGACATCGGGTCGGTAGCATTGGAGCCGTATTGCACTTCGTAGCCGTCGAGGAAGTTGTCGTTGTCAGAATCGATGCAGAAGGGGTCCGTGCCATGCATTGCTTCCGCCCAATCCGAAAGGCCATCCATGTCCGTGTCTTCCGAGAGGGCAGTCACGAAGCAGTCAAAGGTGCCATTGCAGCTCGAGTCGTAGGCACCGACTGCCGGAAAGTCTGACGAGTACGTGCTGCCGGTGACGCAGACGAGGCCGTGCTCTACTCCAATCCCATAGGCCTGTTCGTCACTAGACCCGCCAACGAAGGTGCTGTAGATCAAAGGCAGGCCGTCAACTCCAAGCTTTGTCACAAAGCAGTCATACCATCCGTTGTGGGTCGAGTCGTAAGCATTGGCGGTCGGGAAGTCAGCGGAACAGGTGTCCCCAGTCACGTATGCGAAACCGGTTTCGACAGCAATCCCACGGCCACAGTCCCAATCTGGCCCGCCGAGGAATGTACTGTAGACCAGAGAAAGGCCGTCGGCTGCCAGCTTGGTAACGAAGCAGTCCCCGGCGCCATTGTAGATCGAGTCGTAAGCATTGACAGTCGGAAAATCAGACGAAGCGGTGATACCCGTGAGGTAGGCGCTACCGCTCTCTGCTGCGATTCCGTACCCCTGCTCACCGCTTGAAGAGCCGAGGAATGTACTGTAGACCAGAGAGGCGCCATCGGCTGCCAGCTTGGTAACGAAGCAGTCCCCGGCGCCATTGTAAATCGAGTCGTAGGCATTGGCAGTCGGAAAGCCGAATGACTCTGTATAACCAATGACATAGGCATAGCCGCTCTCCGCAGCAATGCCATACCCCTGGTCAGTCGATGTTCCGCCTAGGAATGTGCTGTATGTCAGATAGAGGCCGTTGACCGAAAACTTGGCCACGAAACAGTCGCCTCCCGCATTGTAAACTGAGTCGTAGGCATTGACAGTCGGGAATGCGGAAGACTGTGTTGTACCAGTCACGAACGCAGAACCGCTCTGGACCGAGATAGCGTACCCCCAGTCGTCATTGGAACCCCCCAAGTATGTACTGTAGGCCAGAAACTGCCCGTCGACCGAGAGCTTGGTCACGAAACAGTCACTCATTCCTTCGGGCATCAGGTCGTACGCATTGACTGTCGGGAAGTCGACTGAGTAAGTCTCACCCGTGACGTACGCGAAACCGCTCTCTACGGCGATTCCCTCCCCTCCGTCGCCACTTGACCCGCCTAGAAAAGTGCTATAGACCAGAGCTGTGCCGTTGACTGCGAACTTAGTTACAAAACAGTCACAAGGCCCGCTGAGACTTGGACTGTAGGCACTGACACATGGAAAGCCAGATGAGAATGTGATTCCCGTCACATAGGCGAAGCCGTCTTCTACTGCAATCGCTTGGCCGGCGTCATCACTTGACCCTCCGAGGAAGGTGCTATACGCGATAAGTACGGGATCAATTACCAGATAGTGAGAGGTCTCGTACTGACCGAGACACAGCGTGACGTGCTTACCACAGGGTCGAAAGGCGCATTGTACAGGGACATCTTCCACTCCCTGCTGGAAGGCCACGAGTCCGCAGTCTTCGACAACAAAGCCATTCTTCGATACGGTCACCCGGTCGTCACGGACATCAAGCATGTCAGCATTCGCGTACGTCAGTCTTATCATCCCGGGGTCTGCGTGAGGCGCAACGATAAACTCGTATTTCATGTTTAGGTCCGAGAACTTGTACACAAGGTCGATACCCGGGTAGATGTCAGCGTATCTCAGGACTGCGCAGTTCACGAGTCCTGACCTCCATCTGCTTGGGTCGTTTCCGAGAATGTAGTTCGTCACAGAGCCCGTAGATTCCTCGCCAATAGGGACCACCTGTCTGCTGCCGGGAAACTCAAGTCGGAACAATGCATTTCCAGAAACATAGTAGACCTCCGATTCTCCGAAGTAGGCGATGGGGTCGACACCTCTCCGGGCCACATAGTAGACTCCATCCTCAACCGATGCCGAGGGTGCGAAGTACATCATGCTCAGTTCTACGTTGCTCTGTTCCACATACTCGTCGGTGGTGGTGCTTATGGGACCGGGTCCGGTCTCTTGGGAAACCACTTGAATGGGCGTCAGTAGTGACGGTATTAGCGTGCACACGGGGACGAGCAACAACACTGCCGCAATCACGGCGAAGTAAGACCTGTGCGTTCTCCTGACCTCCTAGTCTGTGAAGCACTCTCAGGGCGGTGGAGCGCACTGTGATGTCTGGGTCAATGCGTGCATTCATGTGAATGTCGATGTCATGATATTCTAGGTCGGCTCTCTGCCTTTCTATCTCCTGCGAACACCGTCCTGAAAGCGCTTAGTTGGCAGTCATAACGGGTTATTATCCATTCTGACGGGCGAAGGCTGATACTGACGAAGTCTGCGAATCGGTTGATTCAGACATGGTTCCCGGCTTCTTCGGACGAGGACACGATGCATAGCTGTGAAGAGCAACGCTTAGAAACACATGATACAATCCAGCAGGGCTCATGACCCTGAAATCGGTCGTTCAAATCGACCCCCCGCTACCATCTTCTTCTAACAATCCTGCAAGAGCCACGACTGTGAACTACATCTTCCTAAAATCAGTCACTTCGATACCAAACTCCTTGTTGATTGTTAAAACGTGGCAGAGGAAGTGACTGTCGCTCGACAAGAAGATGACTCTCCTAATCGATCCATTCTTGTTGGCGACTGCTTCCGCCAGCCGGTTTATATCCTGCGGCTCGGGAGTATACGACTTATCCCGCCTTCCGTATTTGGTCACACAGTTTCTTGTGATATCATTCTCCCACTTCTGGTATGCAGAACTGATTGCCTTCTTGATATCGGTCATTTGTTCTTGCGAAACACCCGAGCAGTCCAAGGACAGTTCGTAGAGAGAATCCTTGTGGGCTTGGTTGTAAAGCACATACCTCGTTCTGTCAGGGTTGCCTCGTGCGTGTTGTGCAAACCAGGAAATCATGTCTTTGACCTCCCGCTCGGACTCCATAATGGCCCCCTTCGTAATGCATACAGTCCATCCGGGTGTTTCCACGGCTTTGCTAAGCCAGTTCCTCAGCTTGTCACCCACGCGCTGTTCCTGCAGGTATTTCGTGCCTCCAGCACGTTGGAAGAGGCTCTCATCGGTAGACTCGTTATATGCCGATTTTCGTAACTGAATCACTGCACAAGTGTCAAGTAGGACCCTCGTTTCTGCCATCCTATCACGATTAGAGAAGCTGGCGCATCTCACTGATAATCCTTGTGCGTTCTTCTTGTGTGGTCACGTCTTCAAGCCTGAGTTTAGAAAGAGGTTTCAGGATTTCACGCTTGGACGCGTAGTCCTCATAGAACCGGTAAAGATCGAGTAGCTGTGAATGGACAGCACGGCAAACTGGATGAAGATTCCTGAACATGTCATCGGAGGGGTATTTGTCAAGTACTTGCAGGAGGTCCATGGCCGCCCCCGCAATATCGCAAGCAGCATTCAGTAACACTTGTCGATCCAAGTCGTTCTCCAAGTCGGACAGCCGTGATGATGTGGATACAATCTGCTCGAGCACTGCCAAAACAAACCATGACAATGGGTAGAAGGAGTCTTCCCTCTCCTTCCAATCGTTATTGAGTTGCTTGTAGTGACTCTCAAGAAATGATTGCTTCTCCTCAAGCTTGTCTTTCCCAGGAAGATACTTGCCGTATACGTACTCAAGGAGATCATTGAGAGGCAGTTTCATGAAGTTCTTGATGGTGTTTTCGAGACGCTTTCGCAACGCACCTATCGCCTCGGCTCTCTCGAAGGTGCGCAATACGTCAATCCCTTCGGATGTCAGCTTGTAGTCGTGCCTGTACCCTCCGCCATACTCTGGCGATAGTGGATACTGCGACTCAGTCACAAAACCAAGCGCTTTGTAGAAAGAGATCTGTTGTGCCAAATCCGATGAATAGGGGCCGTGATGGTGAGGAGTGAATGTGAAATACTCGCCCACTTTTCCTTCAAACTCTCCCAGGAACACGAGCTTCTGTAATCGAGTGCTCCCTTCAACAACACCAGCAATATTCACAACGGCTAAGGGAAGCCAGAGTTTGGCTACTTCCCGCTCCGAACTATCTGACACAGACGACACCGCGAACTAGAGAGTTCCTCTAAGATACCCCTACGTATCGGCGCCTTTCCTATTAAAGGACCATAGAGATAACTCTTTTCGTGACCGCTAAGAAGAGTTCCTTCCGTCATTTCTTGATAGCATTCGGGCTTATCCTTGGCGTCTATTAGGAAATAACAAAACCTCGAAACCAGCCGTGGCCATTCTACTCCAGCCGGTGTGCTTGCCTCCCGCAGGGCTCATAACCCTGAGATCGGTCGTTCAGATCGACCGCCCGCTACCACTTCTTATCTTTGCAGATTCTCTGGAGC
>CAZVZC010000061.1:0-6514 GCA_964631415.1 uncultured archaeon
CGTCAGCTGTTATCATATCAAGCGACTCTCCGAGGGCTTAAGTTGACATCCACCCTCGATGAGCCGATGAAGATAAATGCCGGATTCAGCCGTGCGAAGGCGCGCTTGCGACGATTCGACCGTTCGGCTCTCGTGCTGAGAATGGAGGAAAAACGATTGTACAACAAGGTCACTGATGACGTTGTGAAGAAACTGGTGGCTATATGCGGCGAGAAATACGTGACCACCAGCGAGCCTTTGCGTCATAGCTACATGGCAAGGGGCATCATGGGTCTGGAGGCAGTCCTGCCAGAGGCCATTGTCCGGCCCGCCAATGCGGATGAGGTTTCGAAGATTCTGGTGATGGCTAACGAGCATCTCATTCCTGTCACACCAGCTGCCGGCGGCCTGAGCGGGGGGTTTGCACTCCCTGCGATCGAACCTGGCGGCATATACATGGACATGACTCGCATGAACGCGCTCGAGGTCGATGTCGAGAACCGCGTAATGGTCGTTGAGCCTGGTGTCAAATCGGGTGACGCATGGAGGATATTCAAGACAAAGTATCCTGAGTGGGCACCTCCTATACCTGATGGAGCGCCGCCAGCGGCCACAGTCCTAGGTGATGCAATTGAGAGAGGTTTCTCACTGGTCACGGGAGTGTATGGTCCACAGGCCGACATGATCATGGGCCTTGAGGTAGTTCTGCCTACCGGTGACGTTCTCAGGACTGGTTCGTGGGCAATCCCGGGTGCCAAGCCCTTCTACAGATGGGGTCCCGGTCCGAACCCAGACGGTCTGTTCCTTGGGTCGCAGGGATCAATGGGCATCATAACCAAGGCCGCTATCAAGATGGTTCCGCACCCACATTTCAAGACGGTAGTCGCCTATGGTGGTGAGAGCTTCGAAGACATCGTGAAGCCCACTTGGGAGATCTCGAAGTACGAACTTGGCATTGCTGACAGGTGTGTGATGGTCCAAGGTGGCAACTGGCAGCTTGTGATGACCCGCTGGCCCAAGACGAACGTGCCTGTGGACTACGAGTTCTACAAGAAGATGGGCATGAGCGAGTACTGGATGAACTATGAGATCTGGGCATGGTCCCAAGAGGAGCTCGACTTTACTCTCAAGAAGATTGACGAGATATACAAGGCATACGAGGTGAAGGCGAACACCAAGTGCCCTCAGCAGTACCTCCACCCCAAGCAGATAGCATCGCGCTTGAAGAAGCCGAACAAGATTGCGATTCCGTACGCGCTATGGGAAGCCGGTTTCCTGTTTATCACTTGGTACTGCCCATGGCTTGAGAGCGCGAAGATGATGGAGCAGTATTGTGCGAAGATGGAGGAGTACGGCTTTCCACCAACGATGTGGGTCGCTTCAATCGACCATGGCCGACAGGCTATTGTCATGCCAATCGTCTGTTTCGACAGTACTAAGCCCGGCATCTATGACAAGATCAGAGAGTTCAACCTTGAAACCACTAAGTCGTTCCTGAAGCAAGGATGGTTGAACTACAGACCCGACCCATTCGTACACGCTCCTGAGACCTTCAGCCTAGCGAAGGACTACTATAAGATGCTGGTGAAGTTCAGAAAGGTCTTGGATCCGAATCTGATATTGCACCCGGGTAGACTGGCCATCCCGTGGGAAGCGGTCACCAAACTTCCCAATCCCTGCGGGGTGCCCAAGGTCAGTGAGAGCAAGGTCAGCAAGCCGACCAAGCCACCGGTCAAGAAGTGAGGTGGACGAGGCTACAAAACGAAGCTTAAATGCAATGAATATGAAACGGAGGAAGGATTGTCATGACATCAACTCTTGAAGACCTACGAATGATCAACGCACGCTGCATACACTGTCGCGCCTGTCAGTACGCCTACTCAGGTGAACCCGACCGAGAGGGTCAGACTGAGGAGTATACTGGTATGATTCAGGGTTGTCCTGCTGGTCTCTACTATGGCTGGGAGGGCTATTTCAACTCCGGTAAGCAGTGGATCGCACGTGCTTTCCTGAACAACGAGATCAAGCCCAGCAAGGAGTTGCTTGAGGTTGTGGAGGCATGCACGACCTGCGGGAACTGCGAAACCCAATGTGAGAATCGGATAGACACAGTATCCGTCACTGAGGCTCTAAGGGCTGCTATCATCGAAGCTGGTATTGAACCACTGGCGAAGCACAAGAAGTTCGGCGAGATGGTCGGTAATGATCTGCTGAGGAATCCCTACAATGAGCCTCGTGAGAAACGCACTGACTGGTTCGCGGGTGCCAAGGACAGGAAGGATGTGAAGGTCGCCTACTTCGTGGGATGCACGGGTGCATACAGGCAACAGCACATTGCGAAGCACACTGCTAGCCTCCTGAAGAAGCTAGGTGTCGACTTCACAGTGTTGACGAGTGAGGTATGTTGTGGCTCACCGATGTTGAGGACTGGACAGAGGGCAATCTTTGAGGATGTCATGAAGAAGAACATCGAGTTGTTCAAGAACTATGAAACAGTTGTCTTCTCCTGTGCTGGCTGCTTCAAGACCTTCCGGAACGACTATCCTCGCATAAGTGGGAAGCCGCTACCATTCAAGGTTCAGCACACGATGGAGCTGGTACGTGACATGGTCAAGTCAGGCAATATCAAGATCATAAAGCCCTACGACAAGACAGTCACGTGGCATGACCCGTGTCACAGCATCCGACATGTAGGCATTGCGATCGAGAAGGACATCTTGAGCCGCTCCAAGAACTGGCTCATGGACGCCCGGACGGCCGAGAAGGCAAAGGAGGCCTGGTTCGAGTTGCCGCGGGAGGTCCTAAAGGCGATACCGGGCCTACAGCTCAAAGAGATGTATCGAGTCAAGGGTGACAGCTTCTGCTGCGGTGCAGGCGGAGGCGTGAAGGCTCAGTTTCCGGATATGGCGCTTGCGACAGCAAAGGAGCGGCTAAAGGAGGCGGCCTCCACAGGTGCGCAGGTCCTTCTGACCTCGTGCCCGTTCTGTGTGACCAACCTGAGCGACGGTATCAAAGCTCTGAAGGAAGAAGAGGGGCAGACCCACAAGAAGCTGCCCGGCTCAGACCTTGAGGTCGTTGAGCTGCTGCAGTTGCTTGACCAGCTGATGTAGATTCAGCCGATGCGAAGGGGTGGAATCATTTTCCCCTCCGAGCATCACTACGAGAGTCCGTTCTAGCACTACTCCATAGTGCTCACTCTCTAGGCCAGCTAGTGCTCGGCCAGTTGCTTCAGCAGTCCCCACTTGTGCAGAAGATTGATGACCAATATCCAGCCAATCGCTGTGACAGATGTCACAATCTCTGGTATCGCAACCCCGGTCCAAGGCAGAGCCCCGCCGAAGTAGGACGTCCACATGTAGAACGACACGAAGGGCAACAGGAAAGAAATCAGACAGAACCACCAGAGTTTCCTGTACCTGAGCCAAGAAATGGCGATAGTCCACATCGCGAAGGGGAAGGTCAGAAAGAATCCCACTGAAACATAGAAGTGCAGACTGCCGAAGTTCTCAGAGAACACTCCGATGCTCGCAAGGAAGCCTAGCGAAACCACCAGAATGATCAAAGCGATTCTAGTTGGCCAGTCTTTCAGTGCCCTGAGAAGGGTCACGGCGAAGTACAACATCAACACGGCTGTAACGATCAGACCTGCGTTGAACACGACAGCTGCAGCCATGCCATTGTTGTAATTGCCAAGATCGCTCAGTGCATTGTCAAACCATGAGAACCATGGTGAGATGAAGATAGCAATTGCGATGCACACGAGAGCAACGAGCGGGCCTAGGAAGCCAATCATGAACGGAGTCATGAGCTTCTTGGTCCCTTCAGCAGTCGACATGACTACGGCCCAGTGCTCCACAGGTATAAGAGTACTGCCTACGAATACGTCAGGCCGAATGCATATAACGCTAGATACACTCATCAGTCGCGGTTAATTCGCCGTTTGGTAACAAAGCATGGCAAGGAGTGAAACGCAGTGTCTGACCAACCCACCTGTCCTTATTGTGGTGCACCAATCAGCTCTCGACCTTCAGGGGAGTCTGATCAGTCAGTCAGATTGAAGTGCCCAAACTGCCGTGGGGTGTTTGAGTACATCCCTGGATTCGGTACCTTCTCGCTCTCAGATGAGGAGCGCCAGTCAAGCGCCGCCGAGGCGTTTCCGGGTATGCGGCCCAGCGGCGGCCTAGCAGGAGGATTCAGCACAGAGCCTCAGCCTGGGTGCAATCCTTGTGTCGCAATCGGATTCCTACTGTTCTGTATCATCAGCATGCTGTTTCCTCTCCTGCTGTTGGGGCTGTTCTAGAGTTAAGTAGCCAGTTCAGAGTCCGCAGTAACGTTCAGACAAGTGTACACTCAGCTGAGCTGAACGAGTGTTTCCATCGCGTTCCTCATCGCATGTGTGCTCGCAGGCACAATATCTCTTTATTTGACCTCTAGCCAATGACTAGCGTGCTGAAGGGCATTCAGGATGTTCTCGTGGACTCAACGTCTTGCGACCAAGCGCTGTGCAGGCGTAACGTTGGCAGTGGTTGTGCTCTTGGTTAGCCTAGAAGCAATGCCCGCACCATGTCTGGGGTCTGAGCCCGGGACAATCAAGAGTGGACCATTCATTGACAAGATCATCTTCAGGGTAATTACCGGCAGTGATGAGCAGGTCCTTGCGCTACTCAATAACGAAATCGACGCCATCGGCGACTCAGTAAGTCCGACTTGTCTGCCCGACCTGATGGAAGCAGAGGACATCGAGGTAACAGAGACACTCATGAACTCGTATGGCTATGTGGCGATAAACACAGCGAGATATCCGTTTAACATCACTGGCTTCAGAAGGGCAGTAGCTTTTGCGGTAGACAAAGAGAGAATCTCTCGCGAAGTATGGGACGGGCTTTCTGTTCCCCTAGACTCTGTCATCCCAAGGGCGAATCCATTCTCCATCGAAGGCAATTTGCCCTACACATATTACGAAGCGAATGTGCCACTGGGGAATCAGCTACTTGATGGAATGGGATTCCTAGATACCGACAGCGACGGCTTTCGGGAGGCACCAGACGGCAGCGATTTCGATGTCGTTGTGGGGACGACGATTTCCGCAAGCATCTTCGAGGAAGTTCGACAGGTATTCCTTGAGGGGCTTCAGGGGTTGCACCTCAATGTGTCCTCCTTAGGTCCCTTCTACAGCTGGCCGCAACGGGAATGTTGTGGCATAGACTATGACATGATGCTCTTACATGCACGTTTCATCACCATGGACGTTGACTGGCTTGCATATGAGTACTGGTCCGGGTACGCCGGGGAAAGTTACTGGAACCTCCCACAGTTCGCAAATGCCTCATATGACTCTTGGAGAGATCAGCTGCTTCACTCTACGGACTACGATGAGGTTTACGAGGCCGCCACCGAGATGCAGAGAATACTGCTTTACCAATGCCCCGTGATAGTCCTGTATGAGAACGTCTTCCTGTCTGCATATCGAACCGACAAGTTCGAGGGTCAATTCAACGAGGTCGATGATGGCATCCCCGGTTGGTGGACCAAGTTCAAGGTGCATCTGAAGCCATCTCAGGGAGGCCCATTTGGTGGGGTTTTTCGCTTGAGCAACTCAATGGACATTGACACGTTCAACTTCATGACTACCCAGTCCCGATACACGATGAACGTGCTCGACCAGTTGTATGACAGCCTGATTAAGTGTGACCCCGCCGGTTCGGATCTAATGTGGCTGGCTGAGTCGTACATTGCCGAAACGCATAGCGACAATCCGGTTGTGCCAGATGGTCACACAAGATTCGTTTTCAAGCTGATCCGGAATGCGAGCTGGACTGACGGTAGTCCCTTGACGGCCGATGATGTTTCCTTCACACTGAACTTCTACCGTGAGGCGCCTGGCAACCCCTACGGGGCTGACTTGGGTGACATGACAGCAGCGTACGCGCCAAACTCCTACGAAGTTGTTGTCGAGTTCGCTACTGAATCATACTGGCATCTGCACACCGTCGGCTATAAGCCAATCATCCCGGAGCACGTCTTTGAGTCGATTGGTGCAGCTAACTGGAACATATCGGGCCCACAGCCACCCGCTCAAGAGATGGTGACTTCGGGACCGTTCAACGTGTCTGAGCATGTTCAAGGTCAGTTCTGCGAGCAAGCGTACAATCCATACTACTTCTATAGATGCAGAGTCGTTGACCCGGGTCCTGATGCTCGTAACCAGACCACTACTGATGGTAACATACAGGATGGGATTCCTAGCTTTATGTCACAGGTTGGGTCGATTGTGTTCATTGGTTCGCTGGGAGTGATTGTGGGAGTGCTAATCCTTTACTTGCTGCAGCTGAAGCATGCATCCGTATCATCAAGGCATCGCGTCAGATACCCGTTCTTGAACAGTGAAGAATACCTCCTCCGTTTCCACAATGTAGAAAGGCAAAGATAAAAGGCGCATTGTTGCCTGACCCCGGGACGCCGAATCAGTGGCCTTTCATCTTAGGTGGTGCCATTTGACAGAGCCACAGGTATAAGACAATGCTCGTTTCATTAT
>CAZVZC010000062.1:0-6468 GCA_964631415.1 uncultured archaeon
TGATCATGTTGTTCAAGAAGGGACGGTCTTTCACTCCAGTTAGTTTTCGCAAGCCGCGAATTCCGAACTTCGGTCCTTTGAATGACTTCAGGAAGCTCTTCGGGAACCGCAGGTCAAGGCACTTGATACGCCCTCCCATGCTTATGTTACCTACTACAGTGCTCAGCATCATCGGAATCTGTGGTCCGAAGTTCTCCCATGGAAAGGCCACTTGAATCACGTATTCCCGCCTTTCCAGGTCCTTGGGTGTACTGTACTCGTAGTATGGAACCTCGAAGACCCCGATCACTTTGGCAATGTGCCTCTTTCGAACCTCGACGGTCTCACCGGGAACCGGGATCCATGTTCCAGTGCTCTGCTCCACAGCAGCAGCCCAAGCGAGCTGTCTTGCATCGAGCATCGGGGGAAGCCCAACATAGTAGGTCCCGATTATGTACTTCTCAAGTTCTATCCCATCAGGGAGTGCATCTGGTAGTGCTTCGAGCGGTGTCCTGTCCATTCTGGTCAACCCTGCATAGCATTGAGAATGTCTGTCTTATGTTCTTTTGGACACGGGTGTGACGTTTGGCATTGTTTATCTAGGGAAGGCGAGCGCTAGGAAACAACACTAGGCTGGACCGTGTGACACGATGATTCCCATAACAGAAGTAGCTGAGAAAGCAGGCATACCGTTGGAGTTTCTGGAACCATACGGCAAGTACATGGCCAAGATCGATTTAGGACTCAAGAAGGTGCTAGGAGAGAGAAAGGGCAGACTGATTCTCGTCACTGCAACCACTCCCACACCTGCCGGAGAAGGCAAGACCACGAATGCGATTGGTCTGTCAATGGCCCTCAATGCTATGGGACGAAAGGCCGTTGTCACAATAAGAGAGCCCTCACTTGGCCCCGTCTTTGGTGTGAAGGGCGGAGCAGCCGGAGGTGGCAAGGCCCAGGTCTTGCCTTTCGAGAAGATCAACCTACTATTCACTTCGGACTTTCCTGCTGTGTCTGCCGCACACAATCTGCTTTCCGCTATGATTGACAATCACATCCACCAAGGCAATCAGCTGAACATAGATCTACGAAGGGTTTACTGGCCTCGGACCATTGACATGAACGACAGAGCACTCAGGAAGATTACCGTTGGCCTGGGTGGCAAAGCAAATGGGTTTCCTCGCGAGGATTCATTTGTGATAACTGCTGCGTCTGAGATCATGGCCATTCTTGCTCTGGCGACAAGTTACGAAGACCTCAAGGCACGTCTTGGGAGAGTGCTTGTTGCCCGTACCATGAAGCTTGAGGAGGTTCATGCCAGCGACCTGAAGGCCGAAGGCGCGATGAGCGTGCTCCTGCGTGACGCACTGATGCCGAATCTGGTTCAGACATCAGAAGGGACTCCTGCTCTGATTCATGCGGGTCCATTTGCCAACATCGCGCATGGCACCAACTCCGTGGCATCTATCGATATGGCTCTGAGATTGTTCGACTATGTTGTTGTCGAGGCTGGCTTTGGAGCGGACCTTGGAGCAGAGAAGTTCATCGACATCGTGACAAGGATTGGCGGGTTCAAGGTGGACGCAGTCGTTGTTGTCACATCGATCAGAGCACTCATGAACCACGGCGAGGGTATACTCGAGAAAGGGTTTCCGAACCTTGAGAAACACATGGAGAACGTCCGTGCCTTCGGACTGCCAGCTGTAATTGCATTGAACAGGTTCCCCAGCGACATACCCGAACAAATATCCGCATTGAAGGCCTTCTGTTCAAAGCGTGGATGGAAGATGGAGGTCTCTGAGGTCTACGCAAAAGGGAGTGAAGGTGGGAAGGAGCTAGCAGCTGACGTCATTGAGGCCGTGGGCCAGAAGAGCAAGCTCACCTACACATACGAACTTGAGGACGATCTGAAGACGAAGATCAGCAAGCTGGCAACAAAGGTGTATGGTGCTCGAGGAGTCACATACGCTGAAGATGCTGAGTCTGACATCAGGTCTCTGGAGAAACGTGGATATGGTAAGCTGCCCGTATGCGTTGCCAAGACACAGTTCAGTCTGTCTGACAATCCCAAGCTCCTTGGCAGACCGACCGGGTTCGACGTTTCTGTACGTGGTGTCGACGTGAACGCAGGAGCCGGGTTCGTTGTTGTATACATGGGCGACATCATGCTCATGCCCGGGTTGCCGAAAGAACCAGCAGCTGTGGGCATGGGTCTAGATGAGAACAACAACATCTTTGGTGTGTTCTAGGCAGGTGGTGTCTGTATGACTACGATGGAAGCCACTCCAAGTACATTCTGTGATGACCACGTGATCAGCGGCAAGAAGCTGGCTGGGCACATAGAGGATGAGATTGCGCGCGAGGTCGCCCGCCTGACTGAAGCCTATGGGGTTCCCCCGAAGCTGGTCACCGTGCAAGTGGGGGAGGACCCGGGCTCCACCATGTATGTCAGAATGAAGCACAAGGCCTGTGCGCGTGCAGGGATAGCCTCAGGTCAGTACAACCTTCCAGATAGCACCACAGAAGACCAGTTGATGGATCTCATTCGCACGTTAAACCACGACACAACGGTTTCTGGCATTTTGGTCCAGCTTCCGCTGCCCAAGCACATCAGTGAAGAGAGAATCATCAGCACAATCGAGCCCACAAAGGATGTCGACGGATTCTCGCCGACCAACATCTACCGGCTGTTCTATGGAAGTGAGTTGCTTGGTGCAGCCACCCCTCAGGGAATCGCCACAATACTCGATCATCTCGGCGTGCCACTTCAGGGCAAGCACGCAGTGATTGTCAACCGATCGACAATCGTAGGGAAGCCTTTGGTGATGATGCTTCTAAACAGAGACCTCACTGTCACAGTGTGTCACTCGAAGACCAAAGACCTGCCATCGTTCACCAGACAGGCTGACATTCTGATCACCGCGATTGGCCGCCGCAAGTCGAAAGAGGACCCGTACTTCATTACCGCCGACATGGTCAAAGAGGGTGCAATCGTAATTGATGTCGCAACACCCAATGGTGACTGCGACACTGAAGCATTGAAGTGCAAGGTATCTTACATAACTCCCGTGCCGGGTGGGGTCGGCCCCATGACCATCACGATGCTTCTCAAGAATGTACTCTCCGCGTATGCTTTCGATAAGGCCATGACCAACGTGCTGACTGGAGATGCCATAGACCTCGGGACGTACAGCAGCTAGGCCCCTTGGTCTGGCGCACTGTGTCTTGCCCAAACCTTTTTTGCCACCTCCAGCAGAACCCGGCATCAGTGACGGACGTGAAGATTGTAGAGTGTGTCCCAAACTTCAGTGAAGGCAGGCGAAAGGAGGTCATAGACGCCCTTGCCGATGCAATACGCAGTGTTGAGGGAGTTAAGCTCCTAGACCTTGACTACGATCACGATCACAACAGATCAGTGTTCACACTCATTGGTGAACCTCAGAAGGTCAAGGAGGCAGTCCTAAAGGCAAGCGAGCTGGCGGTGCAGAAGATTGACCTGACTCGGCACAAGGGTGCTCATCCACGCATGGGTGCTGTTGATGTTGTTCCCTTTGTCCCTCTCCATGGCGTCACCATTGGTGAGTGCATCGAGCTCTCCAAGGAGTTTGCAGAGGAGTTCTCTCGTGCGTGCAACGTTCCAGTTTACCTATACGCCAAGTCTGCGACTCGTCCTGAGCGTGTTGAACTACCCAACATACGAGAGGGTGAATTCGAGGGCCTGAGAAAACTCATCGGAAAAGACCCAGCAAAGGATCCCGACTACGGTCCGAAGAAGATTCATCCTACGGCAGGATGCACTGCTACGGGAGCTCGCAACTTCTTGGTTGCCTTCAACGCCAATCTGAATACCACAGACCTGCGTGTAGCCAAAGCATGTGCCGATGCGGTCCGTGCGACCACTGGTGGGTTCGTCAACATTCAAGCGATGGGTCTTGACCTTCCAGAAAAAGGGATGACTCAGATATCCATGAACCTGACCAACCCTGGGCGCACTCGTATGCATCAGGTCCTCGAGGTTGTGCGAAACGAGGCTCGTCGCTATGGTGCCTCCGTCATTGAAACAGAGATTGTAGGCATGGTTCCCTTGTTTGCCTTGATTGACGCGGTCAAGTACTACCTGCAAGTAGAAAGGCTCGACGAGTCGATGATTCTCGACCTCTACTATCTTGCGGGAGCTAGTGAGCCGACCCAGAAGACGTTCACGGAGATGTCGCTCATAGAGTTCGGTGATGAGGTCAGGCGCGCTCGAGCGACTCCTGGTGGCGGCAGTGTTGCAGCGCTCATGGGGTCATACGGAGCTGGCCTGGTCTGTATGGTGTCGGGCCTGTCTCTCTCGGGACGCAAGTTCGCAGCTGTGAAGGACGAGATGACAAGTCTGAGGCACGCAGCTGAAACTGACCGTGGGATTCTCATGGATCTTGTAGAGAAGGACTCTGCAGCTTTCGAGGATGTCATGATGGCCATCAGGCTGCCCGAAGGGACGGATATTGAGAAGCGGAACAAGGTGGAGCAAGTCGAGGCGGCGACAAAGCATGCCGCAGAGGTTCCACTGACAACAATACAGCACTCGCTTAAAGCACTTGAAGCGGCGAAGACGGTTGCAGAGAAGGGCAACGTGAACGCGATAACTGATGCTGGCGTAGCGGCGTTTGCTCTGTTTGCAGCTGTCGAAGGGGCCGCGCTGAATGTCCGGATCAATCTGGGCAACATTCACGACAAGGCATTCGTCAAGAGAATGAGTGAGGATATCGATCGGCTGGTAGCCGCCGCTAGAAAGGTGAAAGACGAAACGCTCTCTATTGTAGAAACCCGGATGAGTGAATTGGCCGCAGGGCAGCAGGCTATTCCTTGATGGCTGCTCCAAAGGCCCCTTGAGCTATCTTCACGGGATACGGAATGCCGCCTGCCTGACTAATAGCATCTGCCACCTCTTTCTCGCGTCCAGGAGCATATGCCAGCATTGTCCCGCCCCCTCCACTACCATTTATCTTGCAGCCAAGTGCGCCTGCCGACTTCGCAGCTGAGATTATGGCCTCTATCTTTGGGGTGGACCTATGTAGTCCATCCCTCAGGATGGAGTGGTGCTCATCCAGCATAAGTCCAACAGTCATGGGATCTGGTGTGGCTGAGTTCAGTACTCTCATTGCGCGAAACGTCAGGTCCCGGTTTCTGACGGTCGATATGGTCATGAGTCTGCAGCTTTCGGGGAGCTTGTCGATGCGCTTCTCGACTGATTCTAGTGGGGTCACCCTCTGGTCAAAACGAGGGATTAGATCAGCAAGCCGCCTATATCCCTCTTCTACAGTCTTCCTAATGGAAATGAGATCGCCCACGGTGTTCATCTTCTTCTCCCGAGAGTCGCCAATCACAAGACCATTCAGTTGCGCTGGCAGCTTCGTGAGCCGGTTTTCATGACCGCAATCCAAGTGGATCAGTCCACCATATGCTGAGGCAAAATGGTCCATCATACCGCCGCTTTCTCCAAACTCCTGCACTTCTGCTTGAAATGCGAGCTGTGCGATCCTGTCGGGATTGAGTTGAGTACCGGATAGGTATGCAAAGGCAATTACAGAAGCGACTGTCAGAGCTGAGGAGCTTGAGAGTCCTGCAGCTATCGGGATGTTTCCACTGACAGTGAGGTCTGCTCCGACGGACGGTTTCATGCCTTGTCGTGCCAAAACGTTGAAGGCGCTTCGAAGGTATTCGCGTCGGTGACGATAGGTCACGTCCTTGTGCGTATCGAATGTGTCCGTTTCGTTCAGGTTAACGTACAAGACTCTGATCGAGGAGCCGCGTCTTGGAAAAACAAGGATGTCTATTGAACGATTAATCGCCGCAGGCAGCACCTGTAGGCCCAAGTAGTCACTGTGCTCGCCGAACAGGCATACCCGTCCCGGGGCTGACACGAAGAAGGGACTTGCTGTGGTCATTCATGGCACAGGCTGCCGACATCTGAATCGAAGGTAAGAAGCTTCTTGTTGCAGGTTTTGCTCGTCTGCCTGCATTCACGGTACAAGAGAAGAGAAAATCACTCGTAGTGCTTCGGACGCGCGAGGGTATGCAACAGCTGCGTAGAAGTTGGACAATCTTGGACATGTCCGAGTAGGGGCTTAAATAGCTCGAACCAGACATCTCTTTGAGGCTGACTCGACACATTCCAGCCAAGGAGTACGACCCCAGTGCCGTTTCTGGGAGGACAAAGACTCCTGTGTCCAACTTTGTCCAACTTACAATGAACGGTTTCAGCGAGAGTATCTTGGCTGTTACCTGATGAGCCATTGTCCTGCTTCAGCACGCTCCTAGACAAAGCGCGAGGCTGCTCGCTGGGCACTGTGCTCATCAGGCTTCACCTAGAGAAGTAGACGAATGCGATTGCCTCAGTTGACACTGCAGTCCTGCGAACTGGAGTCCTGTGGAACTGGTTCGTGATTCTGACTTGAGCCATTGAGTTCACCTCACAACAGTAGCGTAGGCGTAGGCGATTGCATCAGT
>CAZVZC010000063.1:0-6421 GCA_964631415.1 uncultured archaeon
CAACGAGTCTGTTCTGGACACTCAGTCACAGATTTCACTTGAGGAATGGTTTGTTCCAGTGAGATAGCATGCATTCACATGAGTCATTACCCACTGTGACGGCAGTGCACAGACTCATTGGACAGGCTCTTTAGGCTGCATCTGAGTTTCTCCTAGCAGCATGCTGTTCCAGAGCGAATGTCTGGAAATCCAAGTGATGCCTAGCATTGCAATGAGCATAACCAAGGTCAGCAGAAAGTTTGCAAGAGCGAAACCCGTCTGCAGATCTCCTTGCGATGCAAAGAACAAGACGAGTATGCCGACTATCGCATACGGGTCGACCCAAGGCCATAGTATCGGGTTGAACCAGTGCATGGGCAGGTCGAGCGCAAGGTGACCAAGCAGACCAAGCGAGCATGACAAGTACAGACTTGTGCCCAGTGAGCAGGCTTTGTCGAGCCCGGGTCGTTCAACTCTGAATAGTGTGGCAACCAGAGGCGGATACAGATAGTGTGTGACAAACACTGATAGGAGCACTCCAAGAGTGAGCAGGCCTATGAGACTGTGCAGAACCAGGTGGTCTGGCACTCCACCATCGAGGATCCACAGGAGGGGCACCTCAATGTCAGGCATAAACGAGCCCACGATTAGACCGGGCAATGGCAGACTCGTACGGAGCCTGTGTAGACAGTATGCAATCGGGTAGTGGAAGGGCGTTAGCGGCACTGCAGTTTCCTAGTCCGACACTCGTACAGCACCCCGAAATAAACTACTGAGATTGGCCTCAATAGTCTTATAGAGCACGAACTCGCAGTTCCCTTTGGTGCCAGAGCGATGGGATTGTACAGGTTCGATGGCAAGATGCCGAAGATACACCCAGGCGCCTATGTTTCTCCTCGAGCAGCAGTCATTGGAGATGTTGAGATCGGGGATGGAGCAAGCGTCTGGGAGTTCGCGGTGATTCGAGGCGACATGAACACCATACGGGTTGGCAAGAACACTTCCATACAGGACAACTGCACAGTTCATGCCACGTTTACGAACCCAACTACAATAGGCGCCCTTGTGACTGCGGGTCACAACTCAGTAATCCATGCATGTGAGATAGGTGACAATGTCGTCGTTGGCATTGGCGCGATAATCCTCAATGGTGCCAAGGTTGGAAGTGGCAGTGTCATTGGTGCAGGTGCCGTCATCACGGAGAACACATTGATCCCTGAGGACTCGCTGGTGCTGGGAATACCGGGGAAGGTTGTGAAGGAAGTATCGGTTGAAATGCGCGAGTTCTTCAAGAACAACGCAGAGCTCTACATCGAGCTCGGAAGGAAGCACAAAGAGGAATTTGGGCGGTCCAAGAAGAGCAAGTAGAATCAGTGCTGCCCAGCAAGTAGCCGGGTTTTCAGTCACTCGTGCAACCATGCCTGCTCTTCAGTCACTGTATGAGCCCGCTTTTTCAAGCTCCAGTAGATGATCAAAGATAACACCACGCAAATCACAGCAAATTGCAGTGCACCAAACAACATGATTGAGCCAACATCAGTCGTCACTACGTCGAGCATCCTTCTTAACTGCCTCACCATCAAATTGACAGAGAGTTTTCCGTGCGACGATACTACTGGAAAACGGCCCCGGACCTACGCATACATCAGCATAGGACCACTTAATGCCTTTTCGACCCAAGCAGCCCATACCTTTGTGACCAGCAGGCTTGGGGTATACAACCGGGCAGATGACCCAGTCTGGGTCCGGAGTCTTCCGTCACAATCTGGGCCTTTGGCGAGGGGCAATCTAGGGGGTCACGCGGGACCCGACAGAAAAAAAGTGAGGAACGGGGCCACACTTTGCCCCGTCAAACCTTTAGGCCTTGATGCCTTTCTTCTCAAGTTCCTTCTTCCGGAGTTCACGTCTGAGTACTTTGCCCACTTGGCTCAAGGGCAGTGACTCCACGAATTCGACTTCCTTGGGTCTCTTGTAGCCCGCCAATCTACTCTTCGCCCACTCAAGAATCTCGTCTGAGGTTGCGGTCTGTCCCGGCTTCAAGACTACGAAGGCTTTGACATACTCATCACTTGGGTTCTCTTTCTTGGGCACGCCAATGACGGCGGCCATGGCTATCTTGGGGTGCTCATAGAGAGCGTCCTCGATTTCACGCGGATAGGCCTTGAGCCCACCTGCATTAATCATCTCCTTCTTCCGATCGCTGATGATGGTGAATCCTTCGTTGTCCATGTAGCCGATGTCACCTGTGAGGAAGAAGCGCTTGCCACCGATGGTCCTGAATACCTCCTCAGTTTCCTTCGCTTTGTTCCAGTAGCCTCTCATCACTTGTGGGCCGCTGACAGCTATCTCTCCCTTCTCACCATTTGGCATCTCCTTCGTGCCAGTCTCAACGTCGAGTATCTTGCAGATGGTGTCAGGTATTGGCAGTCCAATGGACCCAAACTTGCGGTCTCGCCTGTTTGTCGGGTTGATGTGTGTGACTGGCGAGGTCTCTGTGAGCCCATAGCCCTCGAACAGGATTGCACCAGTGGCCTCTTCGAATCTCTTGGCTAGCTCAGGAGGCAATGGCGCTGCTCCGGAGCTGCACACCTTGATGGACCTCAGGTTGTACTTCATGATATCGGGATGGTTGACGACTCCCGCGTACAATGCCGGCACACAGTTGAAGATGGTGCCCTTGTACTTCTGCAGATCCTGTAACAGAGCCGACATCGGGGGCTTGCCTGCTCTCGGGTCCGGGATGCACACCAGCTTGGATGAGAGGTATGTGCCCATCAGCATGGTCAGTGTCAGTCCATAGCTGTGATACCATGGCAAAGCTCCCACGAAGACTTCATCCATCTCTTGAATCTTCGGAGGTGCCTTGATATCCTCTGGTGACAGGTTCACCCACTCGTAGACTTGGAGCACATTCGACACCAAGTTACTGTGCGTCAGTGCCGCACCCTTGGGTGTGCCAGTGGTCCCACCGGTGTACAAGATGAGTGCCACGTCATCGGGATTGACTTTGACATCTGGAGGCTTCGGTTCCTGCTTGGCTATGATGTCGTCATAGAAGAACGTCACATCGGGCTGATACGACGGACTCTTCGGTATCTTTCCTAGTGCTCCGCCAATCTTGGCCTTCGCCTTCGGCAGGAATGACTTGACGCTACAGACAACGACTGTCTTGACATCTGTCCCCTTGATGGCCTCGTAGAACGTTGGTGTGAACGTCGGATGGTCAAGCACAAAGACGGCAATTGCACCTGAGTCCTTGAGTTGGAAGTTCAGTTCTGCCACCTTGTACATCGGGTTACAGGTCACGACGGTTGCTCCTGCTTTCAGTCCGCCGAAAAAGACGGCCGGGAAGTGAGGCACGTTCGGCAGGAAGAGTGCCACCCGGTCCCCTTTCTTGATGCCGCGAGATGCGAGGAAGTTCGCGATTCTGTTGGCATGATCACGAATCTCAGCATACGTCTTCGAGGCGCCCTCGAACAACGTATAGGGCCGAGTCCCATTCTTGTCTGCTGCTCTGTCCAGCATGGCATAGAGTGGCTCTTTCGGATAGTCCAGTTTCTTGCGGGCATCCTTTGGCCACTTGAACTTATACCACAGATAGGTTTCTTCTACCAATCTAAACTCACTCCACTACTCTCTCTTCAAGATTCTTGACTCTGAGTAGTAGTCAAAAACTGACTTCTCATATGCGTTCGTGACTGATATCTCTTCTGTCAGAAGAGGAACTGGCCCCAGACCGTGACATGCCCAATCCATGCTCCTCAGTTTTGGGCAGGTCTGGATAGCACAACAGATAAGATGTACCATTACGAACGATTGCTGCATTTGATGTTCTGACATGAAAGCGAATGACTGAGGATCACCGATTTGAGCTACGAGCAAGCAACCATACAGTCGAACAGCCAAACGTTGAAGCTCGCAGTGACAGAACGACTCACCGTGGGCTATGTCTACCCACATGCACCACTTGAGATCATCATGGCCCACGGACTAACTCCAACTCTGGTCCGCGCCAGACCCGGGATTGCTGGTGCATTCGAAGCCAGTCTTCAGACGTTTGCCTGCTCCTATACTCGGAATCTGTTCAGTCAACGCGCTAACGATCAATTGTCCGCCTCGGCAGCACTCCTGTTTCCAGGCAACACGTGCGATTCCCTTCTGAATGTGGGCGATATCTGGCGTGTCCGCTTCCCTGATGACATCATATTCCGACTCACGTATCCTGCAGCCGACCAAGGCGAACCCGCCGTCCGCTATCTTGCAGAGGAGCTCAGGAGTCTGAGCCAGTCAATAGAAGCAGCATTCGGTCGTCCTTTCTCTGAGGAGGAGTTCAGGGATGCTACGAATCTGACCCGGCAGTTTCGCAGCGCAGCCCAGTTCCTCTATGCAGCAAGGGCCGTACGCCCTCAGGTTCTCCAATACTCGAAGCTGGCTGCACTGATACATGCCTTTCTTCTGTCACCCGATCAGAAGTCGGCCAACGAGATCATGAACGTATCATCACAGGTTCAACGAACCCTAGCTCGGTCGAGGTTGCTGGAGTCTGCCAAGAAGATTCAGGAGCAGCTGATTAAAAGGCATCTTACACCGGTGAACCTCCCTCGCGATGCCAAGTCGCCTCGAATCGCTATTGCTGGCGGCATGATTGATCCCGGTGCAATTGTTGCACTCTTCAACGCTGGCGGCATTCCCGAGGATGCGCTCATTATGGACCTTTTCTCGTTCGGCTTCAAGACTGTGTTCACTCCGCCCTGTGAAGTGGGAAGTGACCCATTCGATAGCGTTGCGAGGTCTATCTTGGCGTCCCCCCTAGAGCCAACCCAAGAGGGCCTAGGAGCGCGTCTTACTTTTCTGAGGGATGTTCTCACCAATCTGGCCATCGATGGCTTAATTGTCTGCGAACAGTCCTTCTGCGACCCCGATGAGTTCGAGGCGCCAAGTCTTGAAGCGGAGGCCTCTAAGTCAGGAGTTCCGGTGATGAGGCTCCCCATCGACCCAGAACTCTCAGACCGGGAGCGGCTAGGCGTCCGTCTCCAGAGCTTCCTCGAAACCATCAGTCCTGGGAGTGGAAGGTGACGCCAGTGGGACAGGAAGAACGACGTACTGAAGAGAAAGTGTACAGGCAGCTCCGTGCTAATTCACTACTCCAAGAGATCATGTTGCGCTACATGATGGAAGGCCAAGCGGCCAGTGATCAGGGCAAGCTTGCGTGGGTGACATCCGGCTTCCCAGTAGAGATTCCCGTGACAATGGGTGTTAATGTCAGTTACCCCGAACAGTACGGGGCTATCATCGGCTCACAGAAGGTTGGTCCAGAGATATGCGGCTTTGCCGAGGAGTTGGGTTATTCGCAGGAGCTCTGTTCCTATGCCCGGTCTAGCATTGGCTCTGTGCGCTACCCTGAGAAGAGTCCATTGGACGGGCTGCCAAAACCACAGGCTCTGCTTGCATGCAATAACATCTGTGGAACTGTCCTGAGGTGGTACGACGCCGTATCCCAGATGACCGGCGCGCCTGTCTTTCTCTTCGACACTCCTCCCACTGAGGGCCAGCAGCCATCTCACCATAGGGAATACGTTCGCCAGAGCGTCCTGAGGCTCATTGATTTCCTATCTCGCACGTTCCATACTTCCTTCTCAGAGGAACGCCTCCGTGAGGTGGGTGGACTATCGGGCAAAGCGATTGATCTGTGGACTCGGTCACTGAAGGCTTGTCGCAATAGACCCAGTCCATTGAACTGCGCTGACCGGTTTCTTGCGATGGCTCCCATCGTAGCTTTGCGTGGCACAGAGCCAGCGATTGAGTTCTATCAGGCACTTCTCGAGGAAGTGCAGGAACGCGTGGCGCAGGGCCTTGGAGCAATCCGAGATGAGAGAATCCGTCTGCTGTGGGATGACATTCCTCCTTGGTTCACAATCTTCCGCTTCTTCAACGGCCTTGCAGCAAGAGGTGTTGTCTTCCCTGCAGACACATACACTCACGCATGGTCCGGATCGCTCGCTGGTGCAGACCTGCTAGACAGTGTTGTATCCGTGTACTCCAACGTCTATCTGAACAAGGGTTTGGAGGCCAAGGTCGACAAGATGTGCGAGCTGATCAAGGAGTACTCACTCGATGGGTTCATAATGTTCTCAGTCCGTTCCTGCAAGCGCTATTCCCTCGGGCAGCTCGTGTCAAAGGAACTCGTCATGGAAAGAACTGGCGTACCGGGCGTGGTGATTGAGGGTGACATGGTGGACAGTCGCCTCTTCAACGACGCGCAGATTCAGACTAGGCTTGATGCACTGCTTGAGATGTTTCTGTAGGGTATGCAACAGCTGCGTAGAAGTTGGACAATATTGGACACTCTCAAATAGAGGCTTAAATAGCTCGAACCAGACATCTTTTTGAGGCTGACTCGACACATTCCAGCCTCAAGGAGTACGACCCCAGTGCCGTTTCT
>CAZVZC010000064.1:0-6260 GCA_964631415.1 uncultured archaeon
GCGAAGCACCGGGTTCACCGCAGTGTACCATACGCCTAGTCAATGGCTATTTAGCTTCCTACTGATTTGAAGCCGCGCAAGCAGTTTCCGTGACTTATTAGCGGCCTTGTCAGCGTTCTCCTTACCCGAGTTTCACGCTCTTGAGAGGAGTGGCCTGGCTCTAGCCCCATGATTCCTCCATCCATTTCTCCATCCTTTCCTCAGGATGCTGAGGCTCTGAGGGTAGATACTCCGGAAGAACAAAGCTAGAATATGAAATGGTGGCGGGGGTCGATTCGAACGACCGATCTCAGGGTTTCCTGACGACAACTGCAGTAGGCAGCTGTGCAGCGATGGAATCTGCACACCCAAGACGCCATCCGACTTCGAATGCTCTACAGCTCTGTGAAGCTCTTGACTCTCTTGTCGTCTAGCCTCTTTATGACTTCCACCATAAGTGAAACGGCGTTCTCTACATCCCCGAGGTCAAGCATAGCATGATGGGAGTGGATATGCCTTGTCGGCACGCCCACGAACAGAGATGGTACGCCCATCCCTGTCATGTGTATCGCTCCAGCATCAGTACCACCGACTTTCAAGAAGGCTGGCTGATGCTTGATGCCAAGAGCCTCTGCAGTCTCAATGACGAATCTTCTAAGGCTGGGATTCGGTATCATTGAACTATCGCCGGCAGAGATGGAAACCCCCGCGCCCATTTTCTGCACTATGTCCTCACAACCCGGTACGTCACCCGAGATATCGACATCTAGGGAAAAGCCAACATCAGGCAAAAGCATCTGAGCGGCTGTACGAGCGCCTCTTAGACCGATCTCTTCCTGTGTGGTGGAAACGAAATAGACCGTGTTCGGGTGCTTGATGCCCTGCTCACTCAGCCTGCGAAGGGTTTCAAGAGCTATGAAGACACCAATCCGGTCATCAAACGCTTTGGCAACTCCAAGGTTCACAGTGCGCTTCTTCGTTCCACCTTCTGTTCCCTCTTGTTTCTCAGACCGGACTCGCTTCATCGTCCGGAAAGTTGTGTGTGGCACCGCAGGGTCTCCAATCCTGATGCCCAAATCCTTGACCTCTTGAGAGCTCGCGCAACCAATATCGATGTACATCTTGTCCTTGACCACAACCTTCGCTCGGTCCTCTGGAGAAAGAACATGGGGCGGGGTCGCACCGATTATGCCCACGATCTTCTCGCTTCCAGCCGATGGACGAATCAACACCTCCCGGGCTAGCAGAGTCTGGTCGAAGAAACCACCGACTGTCTGAAACTTCAGGAAACCTTTCTCGTCGATGTCAGATATCACAAAGCCAACTTCATCCGCATGACCAGCAAGCATGATCTTCGGTCCAGAACTTCCCTTTCGAAAGACCACAGAACCGAGGCGGTCGTAAGTCACCTCATCAGCAAACTTGGCACCATGGTCTCGGACTATTCGCTGTGCTTCTTGTTCATAGCCGCTAGGCCCGAAGGCGTTGCACAAGGTTTCGAGTAACTTCAGGTCGAGGTTAGTGTCTGCCATCTGTACCAGCCACGCAAAGAGCAGAAGAAACGACCAGATATGCAGTACGGTTTCATCGGTCACAATCACATCAAGGTACAGATTGAGTCAAGAGTTTCTTCCAGTGAGTCATCGTGCTCCAAGAGAGATATCCCCTTGATTCTTACATCTGTACGATGTAACAATCTGTTTAGTGTGGGGAAAAAGAGCGATTGATTCTCTCTCCCTAGACTCCAGGAATCTTGATGCGTTCATAGATGCGGTTCAGTAGCCATGATATGAAACTTACCAAGACAAGGAATACAACCGCAGTAATGACATACATTTGGAGTGCCTCATAGGTACGTGCGACTACCAGAGTGGCTGCACTAAGAAACTCTGGAACGGCCACGAAGTAGGCAACGCAGGTATATACGGGGAGATAGACCGCTTCATTCGACCAAGCAGGTATTGCGCGTCTGAGGCTTTGCGGCAGTGCTATGTATCTAATCTCCTGACGCTTAGTCATCCCAACTGACTGAGCTGCAAGTGTTTGACCGGCAGATAGAGAGGAAAGAGAACCACGGAAGAACTCCGCTTGGTATGCTGCACTATTTAGGCCTAAGGCAAGCGCACACAACAGAATTCTGGTGTCCAGAACAACACGTTCAATTCCATAAATGTCAGGAACTATGATCCGCCACGACGTGTATTCGGTCGGTATGCTAAGTGCATAGGGAAGTATACTGAATAGAAGAATCTGAGCTAGCAGGGGTGTGCCTCTCATAATCTCAATGAATCCTGTAGATATCCTGGTCACTACAGGACCGCCATAGTGTCGAGAAATGGCCAATACTATTCCGAGACCCAGTCCCAGAAAAAGAGCAAACAAATACAACCCCATTGTCATGGAAAAACCACTGACCAAGTCTGGATAGTATTGTTCTATCCCCACCATTTCGAAGAAACAGGTCGGTGGTGCCGTTCCCAATTGACTTCCTCCAGTTACTCAGATCTTCTCAGTTTCATTCTGTCCATACAAGACTTCCAACTTTCTGAGGAAGTGTCTTGCTCTCTCAGATTCGGGATTCTGGAAGAAATGCTGGGGTGTACCTCTCTCAACGACAACGCCCTTATCCATGAAGATCATCTCACTTGAAACAGCACGCGCAAATCCCATTTCGTGTGTCACAACGACCATGGTTGTTCCTTCCTTGGCAAGATCGAGCATGACTTGCAGCACTTCTCCAATCAACTCTGGGTCAAGTGCGGAAGTTGGTTCATCAAACAAGATCACTTCGGGATTCATTGCTATTGCCCGCGCAATTCCCACACGTTGTTGTTGCCCTCCACTAAGCTGAGCTGGATAGTGATGACTCCAGTTACTCATGTGGACTTTCTCTAGAGCCCTGTGTGCCACGTCATTTGCCTCTTCCTTTGTCATGCCAAGCACCAAGTGAGGTCCTATACTGACGTTATCTATTGCCTTCAGATGTGCAAAGAGATTGAAGTTCTGGAACACAAAGCCAATACGGGTTCGCAGTTTACAGAGCTCTGCCTTACAATCCATCAAGCTTTGCCCACAAAGGAATACCTCTCCTTTGTCGGGAGGGGTCAGCATGTTCATGACTCTTAAGAGAGTGCTCTTGCCCGATCCACTCGGTCCAAAGATTACCTTCACCTCTCCTTTCTGCACATCAAAGGATATCCCTTTTAGCACCTCGAGTGTATCATACGCTTTCCATATGTTTCGTACTTCTAGGACTGCTACCATTATCTACCGCCGCCTAGTCCAAGACTTCTGTATTTCGAAGTCATACTCTCCCCGACGTATTTTGTGACAGGATAGGTAAAGACGAAATAGATGATTGAAGTCACACTGATGATTCCAAGAAAGAGTGCCGGATAGGTCCAGCTAAATGCCAGACCATGATATATCAGTTCAGGAACGCCGATCGCGCTGACCAATGATGTGTCTTTGATAACGACTGCATATTCATTTGTCCACCCTGGTACAGAGAGTCGCAGTGCCTGTGGCAGGATAATCCTCCGAGTTGCTTGATAGTCAGTCATTCCTAATGATCGAGCGGCCATCATCTGACCGGGATCGACAGACATTATCGCGCCACGGAATATCTCGGACTGATACGCTGCACTCCTTAAGGCAAGAGCAAGAATGGACGCAGTGAATAATGCATTGAACAGAGAGCCTGTCCATAAGAAGAGCCTCAACAATCCAATTCCAAATATGAAGAGAAGGACAAGCAGAGGAATCCCTCGGAATATCTTCTCATAGCCTGATGAGATCCATCGCAGTTCAATTGGACCGTATACACGCATCAACGCAAGTCCAATCCCTACCAAGAATCCAATTAGGAGAGAAAGAAGTGTGAGAGCAAGAGCCGTAGGGAGACCTCTAGTCATGATCAATACTAGGATGTCGAATAATCCCTGCTGCTCTTGCACTCACTATCACCCAAACCACTTTGCAATCAGGGCATCTACCGTTCCGTCTGCAAATCCTTCAGCAATGGCACTGTTTACTGCTGCAGCAAGCCTGTCGCTACCATACCGTAT
The DNA here is from genome assembly GCA_964631415.1 of uncultured archaeon. Classification (GTDB taxonomy): domain Archaea; phylum Asgardarchaeota; class Thorarchaeia; order Thorarchaeales; family Thorarchaeaceae; genus OWC5. The sequence continues at coordinate 4,047 of CAZVZC010000064.1, forward strand.
GTAGAACGCTGTTGGCGGAGCAGGCACTGTGAATATTATCTTGATACTATAGACAGTGCTGTACAAACCAACAATTGGCTCGTCCACATATACCGCTTCAAGAGCGCCCGATTCCAGGTCTTGGAACAATGTTTCAGTAAGAGGGTATCTATGTAGATCTGTTTCGCTCAAGATGGCTGATAGTTCTTCGTCCTCAACTGTTCCTGTTTGAACTCCTACATCGTATCCGACGAGATCGGTGAGGTTGCCGATGACGAGTGTTGAATTGGCCTTAACAACAATGACTTCGTTTGTTCTAATGTACCATGTCGTCGGTTGAAGAACTGCATTACGTGCTGGAGTTATGAAGGTCGCTGAAGCAATCATATCGATTGTACCTGCCTGACATGCGCCTACTAGAGCACTGAAGTCCATGTCAATCCATTCAACTGTCACGTTGAGGTAATCAGCCACAAGCTCAGCTAGGTCAATATCGAACCCGTACAACGTACTTGTGGTCGTGTTGAACATCTCGAATGGCGGCCATCCTGAGTTTGTTCCAACAATGATCGAACCACGCGCCATGATTCTGTCGTAATCATCAGTCTGAGGAATCAATGTCGGTGTAAAGAAGCCTGCCCCAAAGCCGATAATCAGTCCGACTATCAGTATGAGAGCTATCATTCCTGTTCTTCCGGTTGATTGAGCCAATCTTCTAACCTCCTTTCATTTGAATCCGAAGATTCAGGAAATCCGTGATACAGACCCTCTGAAATAGATTCGCTTTTCTTCACGAGAGGACAGAACAAAATGCCGGCAGGCTACTTGACGGTAGTGCCATCCAGTGGACAAGTACTGACGCAAGATGGTTCTCAGAAGCACTGGTCTGAGTTGGTGAGAGCTAGGCACGGAGTTCAGGGGAGCGGACAAATGGCGTGTATCATACCACCCAACGAGCTCATAACAGTCCGTTCTAACGGCAAACCATGGAAGCCCTAGCGCGTAGAGCCTACTACGTTATCTATGATGAGTCGTTAGAGGATGCGCTCCAGTATGCATCACAGAACGAATGGACTGCCATAGTACCGGACTTGGGGATACCCAAGTTCTCCCCACATAGATACACGAGAACAATGCGGAGAAAGCTCCGACGACTGTCCACAGACCTATCTGTCGCGTGGGGGTTCCATGCTCCCAGCTCAGATACCAACCTCTTCAGTTATCATCCCGAGATATCACGGGCCATCTTAGGAGTACTGCGTGGCTGTATAGACTTCGCTAAGGACCTTAGTCCGAAGGCGTCTACTATGGTTGTACATACCGGGAGCCATTCCACATTCAAGAAGGCTCGCGCGAGAGCGGATGCGTTCACCATTCAGCATGAGGGGCTGCTCAAGGAAACCCTGTCGAAGCATCTAATAGAGCTGATAGACTATGCGCTACCGGACGTGACCGTGGCCATTGAGAACTATGAGTGGACCCCTCTAGTACGGGATGTTGTCCAAGGATTGATTCCTCAAGGACTGAGTCTCTGTCTTGATATCCCGAAGCTGTACAATGCAGACGGATCGCTCAGGAAGGACGATCTCAGTCTGTTCGAGGCTAATACCGCTGCGATCACTGTACTGCACGTACACGACTGGCTGCCCGGCTTCGGCTCGCATCAGGTGGTCGGTGAAGGCAAGATTGACTTCTTCAGGGACTTGGGTATTCTAGGCAGAGTCAAGAGAGATGTGTTGTGCGTGTTTGAGGTGCGTCCAAGAGAGGCAGCACAGGAGAGCCTGAGGAACTTCCTAGCCATGTTTGCTCATCTTAGAAGCTGACGTGACTCACTGTGTGCAATGCAAGGACTGGTCCTGTTCCCTCTTGTGAGGACTAGATCATGACCCCTGCGGGGTACTTGCCACAGAAGCCTCGACATACGAACCTATATGTCACCTCGGGCTCCAATCAGTTTCTGGAGTAACACGGGATGTCGGAGAACTTGAGAGAAACCGTCCTCGAGGTTTATGCCGCCATCTTTGAGAGGAGCGATTCTGTCGAGGTCGATGGAGTGACCTACTTGATCGAGAAGACCTCAAAGAGCAAGCTGAGGTCTGTTGAGATAGATGGACTGACTTTCATTGAGCAGAACCCCAACAAGGAGTCACGATGGGCTCAACTGGCAAGAGAGGGTCATCAGATAATGTGGGTGATGAGAGGGCGCCAGTACATCGCTCGTGTGATGGATGGGAG
>CAZVZC010000065.1:0-5797 GCA_964631415.1 uncultured archaeon
TGTCACTGCTACTGTATGGAATCCGGTCCACTACCTTAATCTCTGTCTTCTCCTAGGCGCACTTCTTGAACGCAAGCTGATACTTGTACTCACGTCTTCTTTTTACTCTGGAAATACCGGCCTTTTCGGTGTCCTTCAAGACCAGCTTCTTCTCAGCCTTGACATCATAGGCATTCCTAGTACCCAGACGAAACTTCTCCCTCGGCGCGACCATTGCCAGACTGGTTTCACCTATGAAGTCGCCACCGACATAGACCTTTGCCAGACCGGGCAGGAGTACAGAATCGCCGTTCACAATCTCGTCTTGAGCGACAACTTCCTGCATTGCATACGCATTCCAGTAGTGAAGCCGCCTGCTATCGAAGGTTTCCTCCATCAGAGTGATTGGATGAGGATCCGTCCCGGACGCGATGGTGACAGTTCCCGGTAGCTCGTACACGGTTGTGCCGCCCAGCGTTTCTGAGGCTTCTGCATAACGTTCGAGTAGTGGCTCCTCAAGTGCTTCAGGTTCTGCCTCTTCCTTGAGTTCCATCTCGCCCGGTCTTCCCTTGAAGGCTCGGGCTCCTCCTCCCCCTATCGTTAACCTTCCAGCCGAGGATACCGAGGAAGCAACTCCGTAAGCGGCTGGACGGTAGACATCGATCTGGAACGGTTCTGCCTTCACAGCTTCAGCCGGCCTAGCGGAGGCAGTCGAAACAGTCAGAGACACGTCGCCCCAGTCTTCTGAGGTCTGATTTGCTATCATCGCAATCCTTCTGACACGAGTCTTCCCGTCAGCAATGTCAATGTCATAGTGAGGAGCCCAACCAGCATAGCTGAGCTGGTACGTCACGCTCAGACTTGCCTCAGTCTCCTCTAGGACGCTCAGCGTTACCTTGACCTCGGTGATTGTTTCTGTACGCCGCTCACCTTGGATCCTGCTCATGTTCATCTGTGCGGCTGCATGCTTTGCCTCAACGTCCCTCAGCTCTTCCTTTGCGTCTCTGATCTTCTTCTTCGCGTCGCGCAGCAGCTCGAGCGAGGCCTTGTCCATCTGAGTCATCTGTTCCATCTTTGACTCTTTGGCCGCGTACCACTTGCCAAACTCTGAGAAGAACTGCTTGCTCATGGCGGTCAACTGGGTGACCCGGGACTCTTGGTAGGCAATCAGATCGGAGAGGCTCTGCTTCCGCCTCTCAAGCTTCTCCAGTTCTGCCTTCAGGTTCTTCAGATCACCTTGTGGCTCAAAGGTGAACTCCCTCTTCTTAACATCGATGCCCTTCAGTGCGGCAGCTCCCACACCTTTGACCCGGAAGCTATCGTCCTGAGCGAACCTCGTAATGCCCGAGATGAGGAAGACCTGCTCTCCTGGCGAAGCATGAGCGCTGCCGGTCCTAGTCACTCTTGCGCCATCTCTGAACACTGTCACACTGGAGACCTTTGTGTCTAGATTCGTCGTCATCTTAATCACCTCACGGCAAGGGAGGGCTTATCGTGATGCCCTTTTCCCAAAGAACCTCAAAGCTGTATTCTATCTGCTTCTTCTTTCCGCCCTCGATGTCGAGTACCCATTTCATGACACCAAGCTCTCTACTCTCCAACTGAAGCTGGTCCCAGTTGCCTTTGACCTCAATGGCCGGGTTCAGACTGTGCGGGACTCTGTCAAACACCTCAATCTTGATTGGCCGCTTCGCAAAGCTCTCAATCTCAAGGCGATATGTGTATGCTCGTCTCAGTTTTCCTCGCGTTATGCCTGCCTTTTCTACCTCACGTGCTACAAGTTTCTTCTTGGCTTTGACATCGTAGGCAACACGAGTGCCGATCTTGAACTTCTCCCGAGGAGAAACCTGTCCGACACTTGCCTCACCTATGTAGTCGCCTTCTGCATACACCTTGACCTTGCCTGGGAGTATGACAGTATCACCGTTTGTTACTTCATCCTGTGCGACAGCCTCTGACATGCCATCGGTGTACCAGTAATGAATGGTAGTCGACTTCAGCTCCTCTTCAACCAGGGTCACCGGGTGCTGATCATTGTCAAATGGGATAGTAATGCGGCCCGGTAGTTCGTACACCGAAATGCCGGAAGCCAATTCGGAAACCTCAGCGAATTCATCAGCCATCGGCGGCGGCTTTGGCGCAGGAGGAGGCATCGGTCCGGCAGCCATTGCCATGGGAGCAGGCGAAGGTCTTGCCTCTGGCTTAGCCATCTCCTTCCTGACTGCTTCACGCCGGCGACGCTCTTCCTCGGGATCGTATGCTGTGATGTAGAATGGTGCAGCCTCGACTGCCTCTACAGGCTTCGCAGTCGCTGTTGAAACAGTCAGGACAACCTTGTCCCATGACTCCCTCGTTCTATTGCCCAGAAGTGCCACCCGCCTCAGCTTGCTTGCCTCTGGAAGCAGGTCGACATCATAGCTTGGTGTCCACCCGGCACCGTCACACTGGTACGTGACCTCCAGCTCAACCTGTGCCTTCTTGGTCACGTCAAGAGTGATCTCTACTGCATGAAAAACTTCGGTCCTCTTCTCTGCCTCTACTCTGCCCAGATTCATCTTAACGACTGTTATCTTGTCGTCCATGTCCCTCAGCTTCTTCTCTAGGTCCCTAAGCTTTCCTTTTGCGTCTAGGACTGCTTTGCCAGATACGGCGTCCATCTCACTGAGCTGAGTCACGTCGGCCTCGTTGGCTGCGAAGAGAAGACCAAAGTGACCTGCGAACTCTACGTTCATTGCACCAAGGTCTGTCAAGCGGCCATTGCACATCGTTATCTCGTCAGCAGCGGCGCTACGCTCCAATTCGAGCTTCCTCAGCTCGTCAAGCAGCGGCTTGGCGTCGCTCTTGGGTTCGTAGACCTTGGTGGTTCTTCGAACATCGATGCTAGAGAGAGTTGCAGGGCCTGAACCCTTTACCCTGAAGCTGTCTTCACGTGCCAATTCAGTGATGCCAGTCACCAGAACCTTTTGGGTGCCAATATCCAAGGGCACCTTGCCTGTGCGAGTGACTCGGGCGCCATCCCTAAAGACTGTCACTCGGGATATGTCTGTGCGTACTTCGGTCAAGGAGGACCTCCAGCCCAGCGGTCGGACGCCCTGCATTTATGTTTTGGGTGCGCCCATATTCGCTAGCGTTGGCCAGCCACGAGGGATGAGGGTAGGAATAGCAGTAATTCTATTCAGTACAGATGGCAAGCAACCTGACGCCCGTTCCCTAGGTCCTTCAACTCAGGTTCCTCCAGCGGGCATTTGTCAAAAGCCTTTGGGCATCTCGGATTGAACCTGCATCCCGGAGGAGGGTTGGTGGGACTCGGTATCTCTCCCTGCGGAATCGCTTCCGGTTTCTTCGCCTTAGGGTCGGGAACCGGAATGGCAGACATGAGACCTTTCGAGTAGGGATGCAGAGGGTCTTCATAGATTCTATCCCTGTCAGCAATCTCCACGATCTTCCCTAAATACATCACCGCAATTCGGTTGCAGACATGGCGAGCAGTTGCAAGGTCGTGTGATATGAACAAGTATGTCAGGTTCAGTTCGCGTTTCAAGTCCATCATCAGCTCGAGGATCTGGGCCTTTATCGACACATCAACCATAGCCACAGGTTCGTCAGTGACAATGAACTCAGGCCTGAGGATAATGGCCCTTGCAAAAACGACTCTTTGTTTCTGACCGCCGCTCAGCTGATGTGGTAGCCTGTCATAGAACGTGTTGGCTGGAGTGAGACCAACCCTCTCAAGGACTTCTTCTGACATGGCCCTTCTCTCAGAAGGAGTGCCAATGCGCTGCAGTCTCAAAGCATCTGCTACTGCGTTGCCTATGGACATCCTCGGGCTCAAAGACGACGTGGGGTCTTGGAATGTGAACTGGAACCTGCGCTTCATCATCCTAAGTTCTCGCCCCTTGAGTGCCGCGATGTCCTTGCCGTCAAACAGTATGCTCCCCTCGGTCGGACGTATCAGCCTGACGCAAAGCCGGCCCACCGTTGTCTTCCCGGAACCACTCTCTCCAACGAGCCCGAGGACCTCGCCCGCGTCAATACTGAAAGAAACGCCGTCCACCGCTCTGACGAACTCCTTCACGCCTGAAATCATGGTAGCGAAGAACCCCTTCTGTACCGGGAAGTACTCTTTGACACCTACAACTTCAACGAGCTTCATGAATTAGCCTCCGTCATACAAATGGCACGCTACGAGGCCGCCCGTCTTGCTAGGTACAAGTAGAGGATTCACTTCTTTGCATATGTCCATAACATGGGGACATCTTGGATTATACATACAACCCGGAATCGGCCGAGTGAGATCAGGTGGAGCTCCCGGAATCCAAGTCAGCCGCTTTTCAGGTTTGCTCACGTCCGGCACTGATTCAAGAAGGGCCTGAGCGTACGGGTGTTGAGGGCTTTCGAATATGCTCCCCGTGTCGGCCACCTCAACAATTCGTCCAGCATACATGATGGCTATGCTGTCCGCAGTCTGAGCCAGCACCCCGAGATTGTGAGTTATCAGTATCATTGTGAGATCGAATTTTGCTTTCAGCTCGGCAACCTGTCTTAGAATCTGCGCCTCGACAATCACGTCCAAAGACGTTGTGGGTTCGTCTGCGATCAGTAGTTTCGGCTGAAGTGCAAGGCCTAGGCCGATCATGACTCTCTGGCGCATGCCGCCGCTGAACTGATGTGGGTAGTCCGAGACACGTTCCGGCGAGATGCCGAGTCCCTCAAGTATCTCTTTGGCGCGCTCAATGGCCGCCTCCTTCGTGATTGTGGGGTCGTGAGCTCTCATGAGCTCCTCGAAGTGCTTGCCAATCGATCGCATCGGGTTCAAAGAGGTCATTGGGTCCTGAAAGATGTAGGCAATCTCACAGCCACGAAGAGATCTCATCTGTTTGTCGTTGAGCTCCATGAGGTTCGTCATACCCTTTCGAATGACACCCCCGCCGCACAATATCTCTCGCTCGATATTGAGGCTGATTTCTCCGCTTGCTATCTGACCCGGATATGGAACAAGACGCATTATGGCTCTCCCGAGGGTAGACTTCCCACAGCCAGACTCGCCTGCCAAGCCCAGGGTTTTGTTCTCTTCGAGGTCAAGTGATACACCGTTGACACCGTAGGCGGTTCCTCTCCTTGTCTTGTACACGACCGAAAGGTCCCTGATCCTAAGAAGCTCTGTCATAGTGATCACTCCTTCAGTTTTGGCGTTAGTATCTCGTTCAAGCCCTCGCCAGCCAGTGTGAATCCCAAAGCTAACAGTACTATCATTAAGCCGGGGTATGTGATCACCCACCAAGCTCCCGATATGAGGTATCCCCATCCGAAGGTCAGGTCCCAGCCCCAATCAGGCACATCTACGGGAGGACCCAGACCAACGAATGTCAGACCTGCAGCTGTGAGAATGGCATCGGCGAAGTTGATTGACATCAGGACGACAGCCGACGGGAGGATGTTGGGCAGAATGTATCTGAGAAGGATTTCTCTGCTTCGTGCACCCATCACGACTGCTGCTTCAACATACGGAAGCTCCTTCACAGTGAGCACTTGACTTCTGACAACTCTGAAGTACGAGGGGATATAGACGAACGCAATGGCAAGTGCCAGGTTCACAACTCCAGGTCCCAGCATGGCAGCTATGGCAATAGCAAGGACAAGACCCGGAAAAGCATAGATGCTGTCCATGATCAGACAGACTCCGCGGTCCCACAGACCACCCCTGAACGAGGCAGCCAGGCCCAAAGGAACTCCAATGGAAAAGCAGACCAACACAGAGAGTACGGCAACTTCTAGCATTATCGTTCCACCGGCGATCGTTCTGCTCAGTAGGTCCTGA
>CAZVZC010000066.1:0-5294 GCA_964631415.1 uncultured archaeon
TGTCATGGTCTATGTCATGGTCTATGTCATGGTCTATGTCATGGTCTATGTCATGGTCTATGTCATGTTCTCCCCCAGCTTCTCCGATGGCCGAGAAGACATGGCCAAGTGCGAACATACCGAACGTGTAGAACAGCCCAAACAAGAAGACCCCAAATGACACCTGCCACATCAGCACTGCAAGTGCTGCAAGATCCTGCATACTCCGACCTCAGCGCTCTTTTCCCCAGTGTGGGGTACGGTGTAACATTCCAACGAATCGATATAAGGATTCACAACCCGGTCAGTCGAGGACTTGCGCATGAGCCGTAGATTTGCCAAGACTGGCCCATCCCAAGCATGTTAATATAGCACGTGAAAGGAAGCCACACCCAAGAGGTATTCGCCATGGCCATTCTGGACATTGTTGAAGGTTTGCTGAAGAGTGTTGACATAAAGTACAGCCGAGACCCGAAAGTCATAACGATGCGCTGGAAAACGGATCATTTTGAAGACCTCAAGGTAAAGATTGTCACTAACAATGACGAGTCATGGCTGTACATTGTTGCTCCATTCACCAGCGTAAACCAGGTTGAGGAGTCTGTGAAACAGAAGTTCCTCTATGACATGCTGAAGGAGTCTTGGAAGGCCAATGGTGTCAAGTATGGGATTGACAATGATGAAGACATCATAGTCATCTCAGAAACCAACGACACCGACCTCACTTCTCAGGAAGTGCAGCAGCTCATCAACCACGTCGTGCACGCATGTGACACACTCTGGGAGATCTATCCCTCCTGAGCTCAACCCCGACCCTATGGGTACGCAACAGCTGCGTAGAAGTTGGACAATCTTGGACATTTTCGAGTAGAGGCTTAAATGGTTCGAACCAGACATCCCTCTGAGGCTGACTCGACACATTCCAGCCTCAAGGAGTACGACCCCAGTGCCGTTTCTGGGAGGACAAAGACTCCTGTGTCCAACTCTGTCCAACTTACAACGAACGGTATTGACAGTATGTCATCAGTGGATGCCGGTGGGATTCTCGCCGGGCACCTTCCTTCTTTTCTCTTGCCAGCTCTGAACGGCAGAGTTCAGGTGCGCTGATTCAGCAATTGCCGACGGCAACTTATTAAGATGGACAGACGGGCCTCTGTCATGTGGCCTCGATGACCAGTGCAGAGCCTGTCTGCGATTTCCCCGCTGAGAAGAGAGAGAAGCTCATCTCCATCACCTATACAAAGAGGGCTGCATTCCTCATCTACTATGTGATTGCCGGCGTGGTTTCAGGAATAGGACTCCTATCGAACGTGATGATGGCGGCACAGTTTGTCATACACGACATGCTTGCATGGATGCTCGGAATGGGCGCACTGTTTGCGGGTATGTTTCTCGTCTGGTTGGTCGAAGTCAAGAGGAGGTTCACTCTCTATATCATTACTACATGGAATGTGAGAATCCGCAGAGGAATCATCAGTAGGACAACCACTCGGGTCTTCTACGATGAGATCCTGTCCGTTCAGACCTCAATTAGCGCAGACGAGAAGACTGCCCTCATGGGCGACGTGCGAATATACAAGACAGACAGTCCCGATGAGCCGGCGCTGGTGTTCACATCGGTTCACAACCCTGAAGGCATTCGGGAGGTCATTTGCAGATTCATTCAGTCAACCCCTCAGCCTCTGCCGTGGTCCCACATCAAGAGATAAGATGCCGAAGACTCGAAGTCCGACATACCGAGCCGCCCGCTCTTTTGCCCCTGTCGCGTTATCAGTGCGGCTTGCTCTCAATCCACTGACGGGCCAGTAATGCTTCGAAAAAGACAGGTTAAAAGAAGACGTTGCGGCGGGTGCAGGACGCGACTCCGCCAACAACGTCCTTTCATGAGTGCCAGGGCTAGGTCACAGTTCGCTTGGCGTCACTAGTCATCATGATAATGATGCTCACGACTGTAAGTAGTGCGGCGCCGATGCTCGGGCTCGTGACTTACTCTTCGAGTTGCGTGGTCAGATTTTGTCTTAAGCCTGAAGAACACCTCTTCCACTGCGACCTCGGCATCTTTTTTGTCGACATCCGGTTTTCCGATAGCCAACATCTGTTCGCTTGTCCACCGGGGCTTCTTGTCGAGCCGGACGACGACCTTGTCCGTTTTGCCGAATCCGCTTTCTGCCTCAATCACTAGGCCGCTGAATGACACTCGTGCGCCCGTTTCCAAGAGAGTCCCTTCGACCTCAGCTGTCACGTCGGAACTCTGTATGTACTCCTTGAGCCAGTCAATGGCCTTGTCCAAATCATCTCCCTTGAAGTAGCGTTTGGGTTCTGACATTAGAACACACCTCTTCTTTGGTAAGTAACATCCTCGACTGCAAGCTTCTGAACACGTGAGAATACGTTGTCCAGTCTGCATACTCACGGCGTGTGTTACCTTTTAGCGTTTCCCCTACGAGGGGCCGCATAGCCACTGAGAAATGCGCAGGAACAGTAGCTAGGTCTATCTACGCTCCCGATACCGACGAAGCTGACATCAAGCAGTCAGTTCGCTGTGTTGAAACCGCGTGTTCATTGACTGTCCGTTCCGAGCGATGGCAAAGGTTATCAAAATGCTCCCACATTCATAGTGATGTGACAAGGCATCTGACAGTGAGGATTCCTGAGGATCTCAAGACCAAGTGGCAGAGGAAGAACCAAGAGTACGGCTTGGGATACTCCTCGTTTCCTGAGTTCATTAAGGACTGCATGCGAAGACGCTTCGACGAAATCGAGAGCAGTCAGAAGAAACCTGAGTCACCGACACGCAGGGATGGACCTAGAGCAAGTCGCGGCGTCTGAGGAGTACCAGTGCGTCAATCACTATCTTCATACTCAGAGTCTTGGCAGGAGCTTCTTGCTTGCGCAACGTATTGGTCCTGCTCACGCTTCCCACTGGCCATGATGGGCTTAACCAAATACTAGGGCCAACATGAGAAGCCAACCCGTGCCCACTAGCATCATGAGGATGGCTAAGGGTGTCGCGGCTTTCGCAAAAGCTATCATACCAATCGGATCTCTCTCGGTTTCTGATAGCGCAAGGGCGATCACGTTTGCCGGCGAGCCTATGGGCAGGATGAATCCCCCGATGTTGACACCAGTGACCAGTGCAAGAGAGAGTACCGGGCCCATCGCTGAGAACTCGACAGCGAGCGGCGACAACAAAGCGGCAATTGGCACATTATCCACGACAGAGGAAACCAGCCCAGGAATCCAGAACATGAACAGAGTGGCCATTGCCTTGTTGGTTCCCACGATTGTGCCCAGCCAGGCGGCAAGGTCGGCGATAGTTCCTGTAATGTCCAAAGCCGCAACGATTCCAAAAAGCCCAATGAGGAAGAAGACGGTGCCCCATGCCACCTGGCGCAGGACCATATCCACGTCATGTCGAGTAACCAGCAGCATCACTCCAGCGATGCCGATTGCTACCAAGCTGGCCTCCACGCCCTCAGGGATTCCTATGGTGAAAGCCAAAATCAGGACTATCATAGCGACCACAGACATATAGAACTCGAGTTTGGAGCGCACCAGGGACGCGGGATCGATTCTGAACACTTCCTCAGCCATCACTATGTCGTGCCCTTCGAAAGAGTGCTCTGCATAACGAAGCATAAGCGGCAGTGACAGCACGAGGAATATGAAGGAAAGAGGCATTAGGGTAATGAACTGAAACCCCGGATTTATCCTTGTAACACCTGCTATCACAAGATTGGGGACATCTCCGACCACGGACGGTATGGAGGCATAGTTGGAGACTATCGCTTCAGAAACGAGAAAGGGCTTGAAATCCAGGCCAAGGGCCTTACAAACCTCTATCGTAAGAGGCCCGACTATGAGCATAGTGGATGTCGTGTCGAAGAAAAGAGAGATGAAGAAGACAAACACGATAAATGTGATGAAAAGGCGGCGCGGGTCTCCGCGTGTTGGCCTAGAAATTGCCAGTGCCAGGTATTGATACATACCTGAGGCTCGCGACACGGCAACAATGATCATCTGGCCCGTGACGAAGAGGATTGTGTACCACCCTATGTGATGGGTGATTTCTTCGAATGTAGTCCCTGTCAGGATCCGCAGGATAATTGCCACGATTGCCATCCCCGTCAGCGACATTGCAGTCCGATTGACCTTTTCGGACGTTATTGCCGCGTATGTGAACAAGAAGACGATGATGACAAGCTGGCCAGCGAGATCCAAAGCCTACATTCTCCAACTCTAAGTCTGTCAATTGCCAAGGCTTCGCCATCCTAATAACCTGCTCGGACTCACACCGTCTTCTTCTTATCTCATGCGAGAAATGAAATGGTTGGTTTCGATTGCCAGGCAATGCTAGAATGCCACGCTATCCAACGCAGGCCGCCCACGACGATCTACCCGGGGCTGGGCGAGTCCACTACCCACAGGTAGACCTCATGAAGGCTGCCGCCATCACGCTTGTGATTCTAGATCACACCATAGCTCACTCTGTTAGGAGCACACTCTTTCCCAACTTTTGGGAGCTTACTTCGGTCCCACTCTTCCTCATCATAATGGGCTTCAACACAGGCAACTCACTCAGGTTCATGGCCCAGAAGCCGGTGCGAGAGGTCTACTCAAGAGAGTACATCAGGACGAAGGCGAAGCGATATTTGCTGCCCGTTGCCTATCTGTCTGCAATTGGGATGATCATGGCAGCGGTGGCAGCGCTGCTTCAGACGAGGTTCATATCATCCAAGGGGAACTTGCCCTTTCTGGGTCCGGGAGTGTGGTTCGTCCCCATTGTTCTCTCTGCAGTCCTTGTGCTTCCAGGGCTCTACAGGCTTTTTCTTTGGAAACCACGACTGACCATCGCTGTTTGCTTTACCACGGATCTTGCTCAGTACCTCGCAATGTATCTCTTGTTCCCGGATTGGCCGACCAACACTTGGCCTGAAGACGCGTTCAGAATCGTCCTCTTCTGTAGTGTGACCATCTACCTCTTTCCCGTCACTCTGGGTTTCTGGCTGTCAGAGGGTCATGGCCTCACGAAGCGACACAACTATGCGATACACTCGATGTTCCTGATCAGCCTCATGTACATCGTAGCATACCAGTTCTTTGGATACCGTGTGTTCTTCATTCCCGAAGAGGGCGCCGAGTTCAACCCTCTGGTCATGCCCTATTCGGCCTTCCTCTTCCTTCTCGGAATGCGTTTGTTACCGACCACTGATAGTAGGTTGGTGACTAGCGCTCTCGCCATGATGGGAAGGGCAAGCTATCATATCATGATAGCGCAGATTGTGTACTTTGCCGTCATGTACGATCTCTTGCCA
>CAZVZC010000067.1:0-5180 GCA_964631415.1 uncultured archaeon
GGCCGGACGATCAGCCGGAAAAGACTCATACCAAGGAAAGATCAACGCTAGGGCTGCTGAGAGTGTCATGACAGTTGCGGACAGTGTCATACCTATCCTTCGCATCCGCGGGGTCTGTAGTACCTCTAGTGAAGAGCCCTGTGCCCGGGGTAGAAGCAGAACACCGAAGATGATCAGAGCGCTTATTCCGCCGGTGTACACTGCAATCTGCATACCGGCGATAAAAGGTGCTTCCAAGAGAAGGTAGAAGCCCGCCACAGTGGCGGCCATGAATCCGAAGAAGAAAACGGAGTAGACGATTTCTCTGTGCTCGAGTGCAAGATACGCTAGCAGCAACACGACGGCTGCGATCACAATGAACTCGACCTGTTCAAACAGAGCCTCGAACCCCTGCATCAACATCACACCTGCACCCCCGAATCGTGCTGTTCACGGGCCGCTTTGCTCTCGCGGTACAGTCTGAGGGTTTCCTTCCCATCGAGCAACGTCTGAGGGAGCATGTGGAGGGCAAATGCAATCCCGAGGACTATGAACACCACGAAGACAAACGTCTGCCAGACGACAGCTTCAGAGATCCTGAGCGGAGATACTGCCAACAGCCAAAGGAATGCACCCATCACGTCAACGATGACAAACAGAACTGTATAGAGGAAGTAGCTGTACGGAAATGCAACACTCGCAGTGCCCACCGGTTCTTCCCCGCACTCGTACGATGAGGTCTTGTCCGAGTTCTGGAGGATGTGAGGCCGCAACACCCACGAGGCCAAGAGCATTATGACAACGAGTGCAATGGCGAGGAGGGCCCACACCAAGACAGGGACGAAGTCAATGAACAACCTCATCGAGAAGTACCATCCATCAATAACTTGAGGCCTAGGATAGGCGCCGACATAGTTTCTATCGACCGTTCTGGCTGAAGAAGGCACCGTTCGTGGATGGAACGTCAGCCGGCAGGTAGCATCATAAAAAGACTTCGACGCAAGATCATGGATGTCAGCTCGAGAGTAATAGGTGTGAAGAAGAGAATCACAGTCATCTGACCCGAAACAACTGGCTCATAGTCCATACCGAATCCGAGTACCTTTGTGACCTAGTGCACGACCTTGGTGTTTTCGCATACGACGGTCGCTCTTAGGTCCAGCAGCCGATCGAACCACATTACCCTTTCTGGTCAGTATCTATGATTGCTGATCTAGGTGCTCCTCGGACTCATCTTCGGTGTATCTCATGAGATATGGCATTCCCAAGGCCCATGCGGTGGCCCCCAAGAGAACCCACCATGATTTGGCCAGCTCTTGAGCTGCTTCATCCCAAAAGATGAGGAACATAAGGACGAAGAGTACAAGGAATGGAAACAGGAACCAAGCCAGATAGATCAGCGACTCGGTTGACCTCCTCCGTGAGCATCTCAGGTACGATGCTGCCAGTCCCTTCGTTTCCCTTCTTGATCCGCTCATGACTTCGTTTCTGGCCTTCAGCCCGAGATAGACCGCGTAGCCTACCATCAGAAATGAGCACAGCCCTATGATGGCACCCGGTAAGAACCATGTTTCAATCGTTCTTGCAGACACCCGCCTTCAGATTTGCCTCGTCTTACCAAACCCCCAACGATACGATTCCATGCCCGGACTCGGAATATCCCAGCCCTTGTCAGCTGTCCGACGGTGGCGCATCAAGAGATTCAAGTCTGAATGGAAGTGTTGCCGCTGCGAATATCACGATTAGGAGCCAAGGCAGGCCAATGAGAAGGAGATGGACCAGCTCTTCGGGCTCCGCAACCCACTCGTAAAGGTAAACCGCCACGAACGGTGAAGAAACCATGAGCGTGAAGTAGAGGGCTCTCGCTCGCTTCGTCTTCACACGACGCGCGAAGAACGTTCCAAGACCGACAGGCTGCGGCAGACCGGCAGCCTCTGCTCTCTTTTCAGCGTTTCTGCCCAACCCAGCATATGCTGCCGATAGGAGAAGTACAGACACCCCTGCGATGATAGCTAGGAGCAGACCCGTCAGACCAAATGCACCTCCCTATGGTGACTTGAGTGATTTGTTGCACGTCCATTGTGATGATGTCCCGAATGCATTGGATCGACGAGCATAGAAACTAGCACACCTACCACCAGCCTTGTATCATCCCATAGTATGTTAGGACCGTTATTACAAGGAGCACCATCATGGCTATAAAGACGACGACATTCGCGCGGCCGTGATAGCCCGTCAGGCTGTTGGATCTTGCCCATCCACTGGAGAAGTATCCTAGGGCCTTCATGAAACCGAGAGGCGACCAGTGTAGCCACAGTGCAGACACTGCACCCATCCCTAGAACAGACAACGCTGCCGTGAGGAATGTCCATTGGCCATCACGGAAAGTCATGTCCATTTGTCTTATCGCAAAGACCAAGGACCACATCAACCAAAGATACAGGGAGAATAGACAGAGACAGGCCAAGACAATAACCCCTGTTTGGAGCACAACCGGAGCCATGGCAAGCACTTCTATGACCAAGAGCGCAGCCCAGACTGCCACCATGAGACCTTGGACCACATCACTCCAGAATGAACAGGTTGAGGTTTTTGTCGCAACAAGAGTCGTGAACGTACGTGCTTCGTCTTCGGTCATATCCTCAGTGCCATTCAGTTTGAGATCCACGTTTTCGACTGAAACAGCAGCCAGCAAATCTACTTTCGAGTGTACGGTGAGAGAAATCTCAACTGAGATTTGTTTCATCACATCTATGTGTAATTCGGGCCAAGGCCCGGTCCAATAGATGCTAATCGAGGCGTCTGCCTGGTCTGTCATCGCTTCCGTGTCCTGTTCATGGACCCTTGCGCTATCCTCTCCAGACGAAGTGGAAGTACCATCATAATCTACAGGCTCGTCCGGGTCAGGCGCAGTGGGGTCATGCCTCGTGAGGTCAGCGACCACGTTTATGTCATGGATGCGCATGTCCACGAGTGAGTATGTGGAGTACCTCTGCCCGAGAGTGACCACGTACTTGATCACTCTCGAACAGTTGTCGACCTCTGCTATGGGATAGCCGCTGCCAGAGCCGTCAATGGTCGAGTATATGGCACCGGCACCGCCCTGCCACGGGTCCCACCAGATCTTCGCTGTCTTCTGGAAGGACGTGTAGATGTAGCCTGACGACTGAGAGTAGGACGAACCGTCCTCGTAGTAGTATAGGTTGAACCACCCCCTCTGGCTCACTTGTACGAACATGGGAAGTCCGACCATTATGAGCAGGGCAATCTACTCGTAGATCACCAGGTTTACGCTGGCGGCTTCTGAAACTCTCTTGGCCAGTGTTCGCGGCGGAAACGTGTGCGAGGTCGAGCCGGTCGCCTCAAGGTAGACCAACAAGGAGAAGACGATTATTGCAGACAGGAATAGTAAGGCGCCTATCATGCCTTGTGGCTTCCTATGCAGGAGCGGTTTCATCGATCCGCATCTCTGACTGACATACTCCTCGCGAGTTGTCCAATCGAATCGTCACGCTTGGCAAAATGCTCTAGGATTGACTGCATCTCGTCATCCTGAACTCTTGACGATTTCTGAAGTCTGGCAACCACCTCAGTAAATGCAGAGGCAGGGTCTTCTGCTCTTGAAACAACGGTCTCAATCATCCTAGTGTTCACGGCCACGCGTTTGCTCTTCTTGGCAGTCGACGGATAAGTGATGAACACGAAGATAGAGAGAAAAGCGAAAGTGGACGTCTGGAAGTTGCTAAACCCGGCCATGAACAACAAGTAGTACACGGGAATGAAGAGCACGGCCCATGCGCGCACGACCCATCTCCATGTTCTGAGCGCTTTCGTCTTTCTCGTGTCCTCCTGACTGTCTTGTGATGCTTCTTTGTGAAAGCCTGTTTCACTCATTCTGAAATCCCCTGTAATACTATCTACTGCGAGAGATGCGCGGCCATTGCACCCAGAAACCAACCTAACATGAAAGCTAAATAGAGTTTCGATATCGTAGTAATCGTAAACAGGTCCTCGACCCATAGTGCCATCGACCCTCCGACCATGTTCTGAACCCCAAAGAAGAGACCAAGGGCAACAGCAGTGCCATAGGACAAGAGTCCCTTGAATGTCTTCCATTCAACTAGCATCCAGAAGCATGTCGCTGCTAGGAGCAGATAGGCCATCGCAGCCCAGCCATGGTTATAACGACCATCATGAACGCCACTTTCAATGTAGTTCGTTGGAGCCATAAGAGAAACAAAGGTCATGGCTACAGCCGCTAATACGAGTCCCCAAGTGATTGGGCTGGCCGGATTGTAGAATATCGCATAATCAGCCATTGTGTACAGTACGGCTGTCACTCTAATCAGGTCATAGAACAGCAGGTAAAATGCCTTGTCAACGAGTTGTTCCAAGAAGGATTGGAAAGTCGGTGACTCGAAGAACTGGCAGGCGAGAAGCACGACTTCACGCAAAAGGTCTACTGTGTAGTGAACCACGTAAGCT
This sequence comes from uncultured archaeon, assembly GCA_964631415.1. Taxonomy (GTDB): domain Archaea; phylum Asgardarchaeota; class Thorarchaeia; order Thorarchaeales; family Thorarchaeaceae; genus OWC5. Next base: position 4,465 of record CAZVZC010000067.1, read on the forward strand.
GCTCCTTCGACTAGCGAGTCGGACAACAAGTGCAGAACAGGCCAGAACACATCGAGGGCCCACCAGCTCTGAGTGCTGGCATTGGCATGCTGAGTCGCCAGTGTGACTATCTCCATTGAGTACGGCTCTTGTCCTGTTACGCCGTACGTTGTTCCATCCTTCTGCTCCGGATCAGGCGCTGTCGGATTGTGTCTGGTCAGGTCAGCGACCACGTTGACGTCATGGATGCGCATGTCGACCAGCGTGTATGAGGACGCCCTCTGTCCGACTGTGACCACGTACTTGATGATGCGTGAGCAGTTGTCGACCTCAGCTATGGGATAGCCGCTACCAGAGCCATCGATGGTCGAGTATATGGCCCCATCACCGCCCTGCCACGGGTCCCACCAGAACTTTGCAGTCTTCTTGAAGGAGGTGTAGATGTAGCCTGAGCCCCGTGAGCAGGATGGGTTGGCGAGTAACACGAAGAGAAGCCCCGTCATTGCCGCTGCCTGCTTCATACTGTCCTGGCGGCATACGGTCCGGACTTGTTCCAGCTGTCGAGAATCACTGCATGAGCCTCCCGAGCAGAACCTATCCACCTGCTTCAGGCATACGGAGTACAGTATGGGACCTGAAACCTCGCCATGGTGCCTCACTTCCTGTATGAACGTGGTTGATCGCATCTCGGGAAGAAAGAGAACCATTGATGACACTGAGCCTGCGTCACCAACCTG
>CAZVZC010000068.1:0-5123 GCA_964631415.1 uncultured archaeon
CTTCGACTGAGGCTCTGCCTGATACTAGGTGCATGGCTGTCGCAGGTCAGACTTCTGAAAACAACTCTATTCAGATATGCCTCTAAGTATGGACGTAATGGCGATACCCTGCCTATAGATACTTCAACTGAGGCCTATTGATCTGCGGGACGCAGAGCCGTCAGTTGTCTGATAGGGACCCGCCACCTGTCAGACTCAAACGCTGTCTTCCTGAATCAGTATATGTATGGGATGAGCTTCTTCGTAGTCTTCTGGTACTTCTTGTACTCCTCCCCAAACGCCTCTACGAGCATCCTTTCTTCGTTCCTTATTCTGAACAGGTAACAGGCGGCTCCTACAGTCACGAACAATAGACCATACAGGCTCGCGAGCATTATCACCCATCCGTACTTCTGAAGGATATCACCACAGTAGATCGGATGGCGGATGTGCTTGTAGAGGCCATCTGTCACGAGTCTCTGGTCCTTGACAATCTGGAGATACGCAGTACTCCTGGCGCTTCCGAAACCGGCTTCGACTAGTCTCTTCCGAGGCAGAGTCTTCACGACAGTTCCGATAACAAGCAGCAGAAATCCGATGACTAGCCAATGGATTTGAATGACCATCCTCTGTATCAGTACAAAGTCCAAGACTGAAGCAACAAAGCCAGCTAACATCGAAACAGAGAGAGGTATCATTATCCGGTCTACTCTGGGCCTTTCGTTCTCTCCAGTTCCGTGCCCACGATTGTCTGGGATTTCTGGATTCTGGCTCGCGTGGACGGACAAGTTGGTCCATCGAATCATTCTCACTCTCAAAACCTCTGATTCACGATTCACCTTGGGATATTAAGGCTCAGGTTCAGTGAGTCAGACATAAGGTTCAGATACACGGATGAATGAGTGGCATAACTCTCTGCTGACCGTCCGCATGCCTCCTCCACGGGAGCGCTTGGATTGGGGCCACATTATAGACACTCTGACTGAAGAGTGCTCTGCATTCCCGACTGCCCCGAACGCCTCGACGAGCATCCTCTCCTCGTTCCCTATTCTGATGAGATAGCCGGCGAACCCGATGGTCACGAACAGCACACCATACAGACTTGAGAGCATTATCACCCACCCGTACTTCCCAATGATATCACCGGTGTAGATTGGATGGCGAATGGACCTGTAGAGGCCATCTGTCACCAGTTGCTGACCCTTGACAACCTGAAGGTAAGCGGTGTCCTTGACGCTTCCGAATCCGGCCTCGACCAGTCTCTTTCGAGCCAGCGACTTCACGACCATGCCAATGATCACAAGTAGAAGCCCGATGACCAGCCAGTGGACCTGAATGACCATCATCTGCAGGAACACGAAATCCAGAACCGAAGCAACAAAACCAACGAGCATCGAAACAAGAACGGGTACCACAATCCAGTCTACTCAGGCCATCTCGCTCTCCCCAGACTGATGCTCATTACTGTCTGGAAGTTTCGGATTCTCGCTGGCACGGATAGATACGTTGGTCCGTCGAACACTCTTCAATCTCGCGACCTCCGCTTCACGATGCATGTCGGGATATTGCGCTCGCCGTAGGACCCATACTGGGCAGACCGAAGAAAGGAGCAGAGGAGCGTGGAGCTCCTCTGAGCTGACTACCCCCGTCTTCTGGAGAGTATGACAATGACGACGACAATCACGGCTGCACCACCACCAATGGCGAGCACTAGCGCAGGATCGAGAGGCGGTGACACTGTTGTCGTGGTGGTCGTGATGTTTGCCAGAACCACTAGCTTGAGCTCAATGAAGTTGATGTTGCCGTACGTGTCGTTGACATAGACCCTAATGCCATACGTACCCGGGGACAGTGTTGTTGCGTTTGTGACCTCCCCGTATGCAACGGTCGGGTCCTCAGCACTCCATATCACTACGAAGTGAGCCGTATCATTAGTCCAGAAGCAGTCGAAGCCTGAATGGTCACTGACTGCAAACAGTGCAGCGAACGAATCTCCTTCGTTGATGACCCAGTCACCTGGAGTACCGAACCAGTCGGGGGGCGTCATGTCGTTCACGTATATGACTACGGAGGCATTCACTGAGTGCGGCACAAGTCCATGAGATACCTCCATGGTCACTTCATGCTCGCCTCCGCCGACTCCGTAGATGACCACCGTGATGTCGTTTCCATCCCAGTTATCATCATAATAGTATAGTCCATCGACGTAGACCGTGTACAGACCCGGATGCAATGCCTGTGCTGGCCACACCATGGTCCTTGCCTCTGGACCAGAGCTGACCTCGAAAACGATGCTCTCGGCAGGTGTGACATTCAGGCTGTAGCCAGCATAGTAGTCGGGACTCTTGGGACCGGTTTCATTGTAGATCCAGTACGGAGCAACTCCCATGAAGTCGGAATAGTAGTTACCCTTTTGACTCGTGACGTTGTACCAGAAGTTCTGCAGGAGCGGTGCCTTCTCAATGGCATTCTGCCCGTTCCAGCCTATGTCATTCCCGACGAACATGCAGTTTCCGCTGGCCTCACATTCGATGCCGTACTGCTCGTTGTCGCACACGACGTTGTCTGTGATGTTAGACCCGATGTTCATGACAAAGATACCCACAGCATTGCAGGTGACGATGTTGTGCGAGATGACGTTGTCGTAGCACTCCTCACTACTGATGCCATTCTCAACATTGTCCGTGACGGTATTGTACAGGATGCGGGCACGATCACCCCAGTGCCTGATGCCACTCAGACTGTTGTTCAGGACTTGGTTGCCCTCAATCCTGCAATCATGACCGTACATCAGGATGCCGCAACGTGATGAATCAATAGACAGCCAGCCGTTGTGTGTGACGTGATTGATGACGACAGTTACGTTGTCAGAGTTCCAGTTCCTGACCCCGTAGTCGGTATTGCTGTCGATTGTGTTGTCTGCCACTGTGATGTACTCCGACCACCCGAGGGTGATACCACAGGGTGTGTTGTTGAAGATGTGGTTGCCATGAATGTAGACGTCCATCGAATCATCCATGTAGATACCACACTGGGCGTCCATAGTCTGAGGCCACCAACCATTGTCTGTGACGTTGTTCGTGGCGATCTCACCATGGTGACTCAGGTACAGGACGATGCCATGATCCGAGTTGTTGTGTACAGTGTTGTCCTGTATGAGCGCGTACTCCGACTCCTCGAGGTATATGCCGTTTCTCGCATTCTCTACGAGTCGGTTTCTCAGAATGTCGCAGCTGTGTGACCGATAGAGATGGATTCCACATGCAGGCTCATCATTGTACAAGTTGTCGTGGATGGTGTTGTTCGCGATGACGCAGTCGTCAGAGAAGTGCATCAGAACACCGCTGCCCAGATTGTCGTATATCTCAGACTCGCGTATGACGCAGCCATGTGACCACGCCACGTACACGCCATTCTGTTGCGAATTGTGAATCTCAGTTCCTACGACAACCGAGTTGTTCGAACCGGTAACAAGCCCCACTCCGATGAATCCGGCACTGGAGATTTCACATGTTTCCACTCTGAGGCCTTCAGAACCCACGGACCAGATTCCTGCTTCGGCACAAAGGTATACTGTGCACCCCTTCACGAGGGAACCGGGAGAGTCTGTGAGTCGCATTCCATAGGTCTTGTTATAGACCACCGTGTCAAACACCTTCCCGTGAGTGACATTCTGCCAGTCCATCCCAGTCCCTGAGTAGGACTCAAGACTGCTGTTGAGGACACAGCCGTGAATCTCAAAATACAGAGAGATGTCGCTGAGCACAATACAGTCTCCATCATATGAGATACTATAACCCTGAATTATGTATGGGTCCCCGATACTCCCCAGACCATCCCATTCCTCAGCTTCAGCATAGGTGTGAAGAGCGTCGTCCCCTGAAATCACAATCTGATCATGTGCTTCATAGGCGAGATCAAAGTCCTTCTCAACAGACGGTGTTCTCACATTCGTCACTACGGGAAGCTGGGTCATCCCTACGAGGAGCAGGGGTGTTAGTAGTAAGGCTACACTTACCAGACTCATGGCGGGCTTCATCGTTCAGTTCTCCAGAACACACGAAGGTGTGTCTGAGGGAGGGCATAAGCCGGTTTATACTCTTTTTGCAGGTTTGGATTACTCTGATGCAAGAGAACATGACCGAACTGGAGGCCTTGCCAGCTCACCCGACATGGCCAATCAAAACAAGACGAGAGCCGAGTCAGAGATAAAGAGGGTGCTCCATGATGCGTTCGGCTGGGCTCTGACGAAGGACCGAGCACTCTTTGAGAGCATCTTTGCAAAGGATGAAGACCTCTTCACGTTCTATCCAGACTCCAAGAGTACTGTCAGAGGCTGGAGCCAGTTTGAGGAGTTCCTTGATAGGTGGATGGAGCCCCGGAGTGTAGCCAAGGGTTCTGATATCAGGGACCTGAGAATTGTGGTATCGAGGAAGGGCGATACGGCGTGGTTCTCAGCGATTGTAGACGATGAAGGTGAATTCGATGGAAGACCGTGGGGCACGAAGGATGTTCGGTGGACAGGTGTTCTCGAGCGACGGAGCGGAAGCTGGAGAATATGTCAACAGCACATGTCAGACGCTAATGATAGGGCGCCACAGTAGCGGCCGAAGAGAGCCATCTCAGATGAAAACCAGTGGCCTGTAGAGGCACGAACCGGTGATCGCGGGCTGTTAATGTTTATATGCCAAGAGCTGATATCGCCAAGCAATGGCGTGATTTGGTTGGGAGTGGAAGCCATTGAGTAGATTACCTTTGATTGTCATCATGCTTGGGCTGATAGCTGCTCTGCCTGCGGCAAACGTCTACGGAGCTAACACTCAGGGCCTTCAATGGGGCCTGAAAGGTGGTGATAGACTGTACTATGATGTCGTATACTATTCAATCTACCCGTCCGAATCATATGAAATCCCACCGGGAGTAACAGTGCACGAGAGGCTCTACGTCGAAATCTATCCGCTCAGTCCCTTGCCCGCGACAGTGACGCAGCTGCAGCAAATAACACTGACGAGTAGCGACTACTATGGGTCGAATTATACCCTGTACTACCAAAATGGCAGCGTGGTGGGCTTTCCCATGGCCGTCGTTCTCATACCTCCAATCATAGCCTTTCCCGTGGGTGACTGGCCCTTGGTTGCTAGTTT
>CAZVZC010000069.1:0-5110 GCA_964631415.1 uncultured archaeon
AGGTCACTGGCGGAAACATTCAACGGAAGCACTACCTCAAAGATGCCAGAGGCCGCGCAGTCAGCACTTGGTGGGATGATGTTGGAACAACGACGGATGGTACTCGAACTCTGAAAGCGCTCTTTGGACAGATGGTTTACACCAATCCCAAGCCCCTTGGCCTTGTCGAGAGAATCCTCCTGCTCTCGACCTCAATGAACGACCTTGTCTTGGACTTCTTCGCGGGATCGGGCACAACATGTCACGCAACGATCGAGCAGAACAGAAGAGACGGTGGACGGAGGAAGTACATTCTCGTCGAGAAGGACAGTTCGTTCGAGGAAGTCCTGCTCCCGCGTATCAAGAAGGTCGTATTCACCGGCCAGTGGAAAGATGGACGTCCTGTGTGGAGTCGCGATGAGCCGCAGATTCGCCACGTGGTGAAGGTGCTCTATCTTGAAACATTCGACGACTCCATCAGCAATCTGGCCTTCACGAACGATGCATGCCCGAGCGAACAGCTCCTTGATGACCTACTCTTCAGAAAGGGCTAGCCAGTACCCACGGGAGTCCGCACAGAAGTGAATGCAGCAGTCTATTATATCGGTTCTACATCTTGTGAGGAAACGAGCTTCGACAGTTTCGCGGAGTGAGAGAGAACAATGGCAACAGACACAAAGGCTGCTAGCGGCGCGCAGGCGGCGCCGGAGAAGATGCGTTGGCTCTATGTCTTCGCCATAGGTCTAGGCTTCTTCACGACCGGAGTTTCTTGGAGCGTCTACAACAGCTATCTACCTGCAGACTTCCTTCCAACATTCATCTCAGGGAGTCTGGAGAACACGATAATTGGGGCGATAATGGTCCTTGACAATGTGCTTGCTCTGTTCCTGCAACCGTATATCGGTGCAAGATCGGACAAAGTACGATCCAAATTCGGACGCAGAATGCCATTCATTCTGATGGGCGCTCCTGCTGCAGCCATATTCTTCATGCTAATTGCATATGGTTGGGCGTCCTTCAACTTCTGGATGATGTTCGCTTTCCTGACTCTCTTCAATGTGTCAATGGCATACTATCGTGCGCCAGTGGTCGCGCTCATGCCCGACTTGGTCCCGTCAAAGGAGAGGAGCAAAGCGAATGGTGTCATCAATCTTATGGGCGGCATTGGAGCCATCTATGCATTCCTTATCGCATCACGAATATACAAGATTCAGGACCCGGGCATAGCGGCCATGTTTGGGGTGCCGTTCAACAAGATTGGCCCCATTCTGACATTCCTGACCACATCTGTGATTATGATCATTGCTGTCATATTCCTGTATCTGATAGTCAAAGAGCCACAGCTTCCTCCCGTAGACACTACAAAACCAAAGGAGATTGGCATCGTAGGAGCTATCAGGGAGGTTTCATTCTCAAAGGACAAGTCCACCATAGCGTTGCTCTGCGCGATACTCTTCTGGTTCTTTGGATACAATGCAATCGAAACATGGTTCACGAAGTATGGCAAGGAAGTCCTCTTCTTCGAAACCGCAAATGCATCATTCCTCCTGAACGGAATTGCAATATCCTTTGTCATATTCGCGATACCCGCTGGCTTCATCGCAGGCAAGATAGGTCGGCGCAACACTATCGTGATTGGCCTGCTTGTGATGATTGCGTCGCTGTCCGTCCTGATGAGTATCACGAGCTATCTGATGATTCTGGGCATCCTTGCAGTCGCAGGGTTTGGATGGGCTCTCGTGAACGTGAACAGTATAGTGATGGTGTGGGAACAGCTTGGCAAGGCCCGTCTTGGAGCAGGCACTGGCCTATACTATGCTTTCAGTATGACTGCAGCAATTCTCGGGCCGTTTCTGACCGGAGTGATCTTTGACTTGACTTCCATTAGAGTCCTCTATCCGGTTTCAATTGTGTTCTTTGTCATCGCACTCATCTTCACTCTCTTGATAAGATCTGGAGAAGTGGGTGATGAGGCAAAGTCTGAGGTTGCTCAATAGACTACACGAGAGGGGGTTTCTCCCTCTCCTTCTCTTTTCCTACGTTTGGAAGAGTAGAGTGTCGGCAGTGAGAGATCACTTTCTGGCAGTTGATCGACCGCGCGTTCGATGTCACGCGCTACTCTTAAGAAGAGCAGAAGTGCCCTGACGGCTTCAGTGCTCGGGATTGGACAGCAAGGGCGAAAGGTCTCATGGAAAAAACAGGACGCACTTCCTTCTCACAAGACAGCAGATAGTTCTGTTCTCTGTTGCATCACTGACTGGCGTCGCGTCAGGCTTGGCCGCTGTCCTTCTTCGCCTTTCCATTGTTGGGATGACTAACCTGCTATCTGCAATCCCTCGGACAATTGGTCTTGTTGGATGGGTGATTATGCCAGTTGTTGGCGCTCTGGCGAGCGGCATTTTGACCACGCGCTTCGCTCAGGAAACGAGCGGCCACGGTATTCCCGATGTGATGGAAGCATACACACTGCGAGAAGGCAGAATCAGACCACGTGTCCCGCTTCTGAAGACTGTGACAGCAGCCCTGACCATTGGGTCTGGCGGCTCTGGTGGCCAAGAGGGTCCAATAGCACAAATCGGCTCGGGTGCAGGGTCGTACCTTGCTCAGCTTCTGAAGCTGGACAGCAGGGATATGAGGACTCTTGTCGTATGTGGTACGTCGTCAGGAATCGCCGCCATATTCGGAGCACCACTCGGGGGTTCTCTGTTCGGTATTGAGATTCTGGTTGGCGAGCTGACGGCCATATCCGTCATTCCTGTCATACTCGCGTCTGTCGTCAGTGTTGCGGTGTCGTCAGCTCTGCTAGGTCCCAACATCAGTCCGTTCGCTGCGCCGCCCTTTGCACTGACCAGCTACTTGGAACTGCTGTTCTATCTAGTCATGGGTCTCGCATTCGGTCTGTTTGGGAAGGCATGGGTGAAGGTGTTCCATGGGATTGAGGACTTGTTTGCGAAGCTCCGTGTTTCCAGATGGTTCAAACCTGCAATTGGGGCGACGCTTGTTGGATTACTGTCTATCCCAGTCATCGCCCTCGAGTTTCTGTTTGGTTACTCTGGTGTGTTTGCGGAAGGTTCTTCCTACGTGCCTGCCATCATGGGCGATGGTTATGCTTTTGTCAATTCAGCACTACTGGGTCAAGCGACTTGGATCGCTCTTCTGGCATTTGGAGTATTGAAGATGATTTCCACGTCTCTCTCCATAGGGTCGGGCGGCTCAGGAGGCATTTTTGCACCAACGCTCTATATTGGTGCTGGCCTAGGTGGAGCGTTCGGTTATCTCATGAGTTGGCTCGTACCATCGGTAGTCACTCAGCCAGAGGCCTATGCCCTTGTAGGGATGGCCGCGATGTTTGCAGGTGCGGCTCACGTACCGATAACATGCATCGTGATAATAATGGAGGTCACTGGGGGTTACGGGATGATTCTCCCACTCATGATTGCCGTGTCCTCCTCATATGTGGTTGGCTCCGCAGTGATGCCAGATAGCATATACACCATGTCGCTCCGCAAGCGAGGCGTCACGCTGAGGCGAGGAATCTACATAGATGCTCTGAGGAGTGTCAGAGTGGATCAGGCCATGACAGCTAATCCTGTGATTCTTAGTCCTGACATGACAGCATCAGAGGCACTTAGAATCGTGGCGACGACGCATCATACAAGATTCCCTGTGGTAGACAGAGATGGCCATGTCGTTGGGGTCATGGTTGCTGAAGTGCTTGAGGAGCATTTAGATGAAACGGGCCGTGAAATCACTGTTGAACGGCTAATGGCAAGGGACTTTCTGAGAGTCACAAGCGGCACGACCATGGATGAGGTCCTTCACATGATGACGCTAGAGAGGGAGGGACAGGCAGTTGTCACTAGTCCCTCAAACCCGGAGAGAATGCTGGGCTTTGTGACGAAGACAGACGTATTGAGAGCCTATGAGGCCGGAACAACTGCTCTGAAGCTCTCTGGTCGACTATCTTCTGATTACTCTCTTGGTGAGGAAGACATCACGTAGCTTTCCTGTGCTATCCTGCCGAAACCCATTCGAGGATGGTCTGAACCGAACTCTATCTGATTACGGCCTCCGGCACTGGCGTCGTATCAATGGGTTTCAATTGCTCTTGGTTTCTTGTATCGGCCGCTCTAAAGACGACAAGGGCCACGATTGACATTGCGAAGGCGGTGAAGAGAATCGGCTGGTAGCCGGGCCAGAGGGTGTAGAGAATTGCCGCGATCACAGGGCCAATGATCCCAGATATGGCAATCACGGACTGGAGCAGGCCTGAGGCAGTCGACTTCTCCACATTCCTGTCGGTGACATACTTTAGTGAGCCGACATAGAAGCACGACCAAGCGAAGCCTAGGACTATTTGCGTCGGCAAGACTTCAATGATGTTGCTTACTAACATGAGCCACCCGAATGTTACAGCAGAGCCGACAAGGCCAGCTAGGATTAGGGGTCTATACGTGAAACGGTCTGTGAGACCTGCCATGAATAGAACTTGGACCACAGAGTTAAGCGCCTGAATGGCCCCTATTGCGAAGTCGTCCCCTCCTAGGTCGGCTAGGAACAGCGGCCACAGGGTCCAGACCGCTGAGGCGCTGCCTTGTCGAATCAACATCGCTACGAAAACGGGCATGTTTTGCTTTATGGTTTCAACTGGGAACAGAGGTATTCTCATATGAAGTCCAGGCAGTGGCGGAAGGACGATGGCGCTCGCGAGGGCCCCCACTAAGAACAATGTGGAAACCAAGAATGCTTGATGAATCTCGAACGTGGCTGCGAAACCTGAAAGGAGAGTACCGCCGCCCCAGCCTAAGGCGCCAAATGCAGCAAACCTGCCCATAGGCATCTTTGACTCGTAGGCATAGGCCGTCAGTGCGCCTGGATATATGCCAATACAAAAGCCATTAATCAAGCGCACAATGAGCAGCCCCTCAAGGGTGTCAACAACAATCAGGAGCGCGAAGCTCACAAGGGCCGCGAAGAGTCCAACGCGTAGTATCAACCTACGTCCGTAGATGTCGCCCGCCCGTCCGAAGACATAAGTTGCCACAAAGGAAGTAATCGCAAACAGTGCAACAATCAGAGTGACATACAGCTCGTCCGCTCCCAGAGTGTCACGGGCAAGTATGGGGACGTA
>CAZVZC010000070.1:0-5022 GCA_964631415.1 uncultured archaeon
GAGACAGTCAACATGCGTCGTGTCAGTGGGGCTGCGAGTCTTCAGTTCTGTGGTGCCCAAGATTGTCCAAGTTCAAGGCAGCTGTTGACTGCCCCTAGTCCATCCTCATTGACACCAATGCTGCGGCGAGAGCGACAATCAGGATGCCGGCCACGACAAGTACCCTCCAGTCGAGAAGTGGCGGAGTGGGATTGTTGGGGTCTTCTTCGAGCAGCAATCCAGTTTCATCCAAGATCACAAGACCCTCAACGGCCAGAGCTGTACTTGGCAGAGTTCCAACGCTGAGGCCAGGAACGCTACCCCAGCTTCCGTCTGTCGCTTGGCAATCGATGATGAATCGGGCGACTGCGGTCTCATTGCATTCTGACAGAGCATCAAGAGCCACTAGGCCGTTCAGCGCATAGTAGGTGCTTACGAGATTCGTGTCGTTTGTCAGGTATCCCTCTTCGAACCCTCCCTGAAACTCGCCACGGTTCGGTTCAATAACCTGACGCCCAAGTATCCAGTTCTTGATTCCATCAAGTCCGGTCACTGATGACAGCTCATCCAAGATATGAAGAGCTAGGACAGCAGCGGCAGTAGGCTCGACCCCCGTGATGGTTGAGCCCGGACTAAGCTTGAAGCCGTCACCCACACGACAGCTCAGGATCCACTGCACTGTGGCAGTCCTGTTGCGCAGCCACTTCTCCCAGGTTTCATCAGTCTTCAGCTTTAACAGAGCGTCCAAGGACCACAGTGCATGATACGTTGAAACAACATCTGGAGAGCTGCCGGTGGCTGCTCCAAAGCCTCCTGAGCTCGTCTGAGTCTTGTTGATATACATTAGAGCGGCGGTCACATTGATGACCACTTGGTCCATTCGCGGAACGTCACTATGCTGGCCCATTATGGTCCACAACTGCAGTGCCAGATGGGTGCTCTCCACGCTCGCTGGTCCTGCGATGTATGCGCAGAACCCTCCGTAGCGTTCATGGCTCTCCCCTCCGGACATCCATTGCAGCTTCTGTGTGAAGTTCTTCATTTTGACCAAATCTATCATTGGCGGACGGGCTGATAGATAGCCCAAATCATTGAGAATCAGAGCAGCAGCCTCAGTGGACTCGACACGTGATACGCTTTCTCCGGTCAATGAGTATCCTCCCTCCGCGGCATCGTATCTATTGCTGAGAAAGTATGTGAGGGAGTCCCGTCGCGTGCCCGGGTTGGCCGAGGCAGGTTGCACTGCAATCGCTACAAGGATGAGGGCACATGCAATGAACACACCCGCAGCTTTCACTTTGTCCATGAGAACAACCCGCTCAATCTGTGCCGCAAAGCACCTGCGCTCAGGGCGCTGAGGCTCGGAATGGAGTGCGGTTATTAACGTTTTCCTCAGTCGGATGGATGTACTCTCATCACAGTTTCCATTGCTCTTTTGAGCTGTCTGTGTCGACAGTCTGCAAGTGAGGCTAGTTGGAGGCAGCGATCGCGATTCTGACTGGATGTTTCATCTAGGTCCGTGCTTCTCTCTACGGATGTATCTGTATGCCGAATCCGCGGCGATAGCTCCTTGTCCGACTGCTACGGCAATCTGCTTCATGGACTCCACAACGTCTCCCGCCGCAAATACTCCTGGCACATTTGTTCTCTGCAGCTTGTCTGTGACTATCTCTCCCGTCTTGTTTGTGTCCACATCGATCGTCTTGACGATGCCACTTTCAGGGTCTGACCCGAGTGCGACAAATGCGGCGTTGACAGACAGAGTCCTCAACTCTCCTGTGTTGGCGCTCTCAATGGCAATCTCTTGCAGTTGCTGATCCCCTCTGAACTCCTTCACAAGGTGGTCCCATATGATCTGAACGGAAGACTTGGCGAGATTGTCCTGCATGGCCTTCTCAGCTCTGAGGCGTCCACGTCTATGAATCAGATAGACTGTCTGAGCCAGTTCGCTCAAGTACATCGCTTCTGTCACCGCCGTGTTTCCTCCACCGATGACTGCAACAGTCTTTCCTCTAAAGAGGGGCCCATCACATGTAGCACAGTATGAAACCCCTTTGCCGGTCAGCTCTTCCTCACCCGGCACGTTCAGCTTCTTGTGGCCTCCTCCAGTAGCGACGACGATGGCTTGTGCCCTGTAGTCTCCTCTCCGGGTTTCCAATACAAAGCTGCCCTGATTACTGTCGTGTCTTATGCTCTTCACTTCGGTAATCTCTCTGACCAGCGCACCGCACTTCTTGACCTGCTCTTTCATCCTTGTGGCAAGATCCATGCCCACTATGAAGCTGAAACCCGGATAGTTCTCGATTCCCGGGCTCGTCGCCTGTGCTCCTCCGAGCACCTTTGCCTCCAGCAACAGGGTCTTGAGACCGTAGCGAGCGCCGTATATGGCGGCAGTCATGCCTGCAGGTCCGCCGCCTATCACTATCAATTCCCAGTCTAGGTCCTCGGTCATCACCGTTCCTCTTGCAGTGTATCATCGGAGAAGTGAGTCCTCGCTTTCAACTTATCTGTAATCTCTCTCTTACTCTTATGAGACACCGAGGTCCTTCATCGCTTGATCAGCCAGGCCATTGGCCGGGTTCAACATCGCTCTACCTGTGGGACGGAGAAGGTCTGAAACCCTTGTGAAGGTGACTTCTCGGATGGGGGTCTGAGCCCTTCTGGCAAGGAATGCTGCCTTCCTCAGCCGCTCCGGGTCGTAAATGAAGACAACTCCTGGACCGACGGCTAGAACCTTGTCCACTCGATCCAATCCCTCCCATGGCCAAACGGAATCATTGAATGACTCGATTATGACGGCGTCTGCCACTTTCTCGACCTCTTTGAAGGACTCCCCGACACATGTTTCCAAATCCTCGCTCTCTATCGCTTGAGCCTCCTCGAGGCTCTTGACCGAGCGAACTGCTGTTCCATTTGAGAGTTGTTCTGCCTCCTGCGAGCTCAGAAGCAGACTTCCTTCTCTTATGAGCGCGTCAGCCATCAGCATGATTGACGAAATCCGTCCCCCTTGGGGTCTGCTCATTCTTTCCATGGCAAAGACAGAATCCCAGCCTGCGAGAGCCAGAGTTGTAGTCAAGTTGCGTCCCGGTTTCTCAAGCTTTGCGGGGACGTAGAGAGTGTGCACAGGGTTGGCCAGTAGGTCTGATACCCCCGATTTCAGGAGTTTCCTCACCTGAGTGGCATCGTACGAGACTAGCTTCCGGTTCTCTAGGCAGAACTTGGTATGTTCATATCTGAACCAGTAGCTGTGGCCGCTCACCGGCTTGAAGAACTCGATTCTGCGGCCAGTCGGGAGTAGGTGTTTGGCGAGTTGGCCGGCGACACTTGTCTTTCCTGAGTCGAATGTGTTCAAGCCGATAATCAGAATACGGGTCGCCATCAGCTGCTACCCCGGGCAGAAAAAGGAGAGATGGGAGCACTAGGCTCCCAAGAACAGTTCTAGGGCGATTACATCATGCCGCCCATTTCACCCATGCCAGGGCCGCCCATTCCACCCATTCCGCCCGGACCACCAGGACCGCCGGCAGGTGGAGAACTGGCCCTTGCGGCAATCACATCGTCGATCCTGAGGATCATCTGGGCCGCCTCAGAAGCAGAACGGATGGCCTGCCTCTTGACACGTGTGGGCTCGATGACTCCGATCTTCATCATGTCGCTCGCGTGTCCAGTGAACACGTCCACGCCAAACCAGATGCCGGTAGGCTTGCCATGTTCCTTGGTGAGCTCCGTCATGATATCAATCGGGTCGTGTCCACCGTTCTCTGCGAGGGTCTTGGGCACCACTCTCATAGACTCGGCAAATGCTTGAATTGCGAGCTGCTCGCGACCCTTGCCCTCAGTGGACGCGTAGGTCTCAAGTCGCTTGGCAATCTCAGTCTCGATTGAACCGCCGCCTGCTACGTATGTGCCGTCCTCAACGACGTTCCTTACGACAGACAAGGCATCGTGCATTGCTCTCTCGGCCTCATCGACCACATGCTGGGTGCCGCCGCGGAGTACGATTGACACCGCCTTTGGATCCTTGCAGTCTCTAACGTAGACCAGCTTATCATCGCCGATCTTAACTTCCTCTACGAGACCTGCAGAACCGAGGTAGCTTGCGTCGAGCTCTGTTAGGCTGCTGGCGATCTTGGCACCAGTGGCCTTCGCCAGTTTCTCAAGTGTGCTCTTCTTTGCCCGTCGGACTGCCATGATACCTGCCTTTGCGAGGTAGTGCTGAGCGACATCATCAATGCCTTTCTGACAGACTAGGACGTTCGCGCCTGTCGCTATGACCTTGTCGACCATGGCCTTGAGCATATGCTCCTCTTCGTCGAGGAATGCCTTAATCTGCTCGGGTCGGTCAATCTTGATCTCCGCGTCAAACTCAGTCTTCTCGACTTCTATTGCGGCGTCAACAAGGGCAATCTTGGCCTTCTCGAGCTTCCTAGGCATCGCAGCATGAATCACTTCTTTGTCAATAACGATGCCTCTGATCAGCTCGGTCTCAGTGAGGCTCTTGCCCTGCTTCTTTGTGACCTCAATCATGTCTATGTCTGCCTTGGTCTGGCCGTCGACTTTCTCGACGATCTGTAGAACAGCATCAACGGCGATTTGAGCGAAGTGGTCTCTAGAACCAACGACAGACTTGCTGTTCATCGATGTGGCTGCGATATCTCTCAGGAGTTTCTTGTCTATGCCGCTCATAGACACCGAAACCTGATCGAGTATCTTCGTCGCCTCTTCAGCTGCTCGCTGATACCCGGCCACGATTATGGTCGGGTGTATCTTCTTGTCGAGCATCTCTTGAGCCCTCTTCAGGAGCTCGCCAGCAAGAACCACAGAGGTTGTAGTGCCGTCACCAGTCTCCTGGTCTTGGCTCTTCGCTACCTCAACGAGCATCTTCGCAGCAGGGTGCTGTACATCGATCTCTTTCAGGATCGCTGCACCGTCGTTTGTGATGGTGACATCGCCCAGAGAGTCGACGAGCATCTTGTCCATGCCGCGAGGGCCCAGAGTGGACTTGATAGCATCAGAGATGACGATACCTGCCATGATGTTGTT
>CAZVZC010000071.1:0-4972 GCA_964631415.1 uncultured archaeon
TATACCGGCGGAATAAGCGCTCTGATTATCTTCGGTGTTCTGCTTCTACCCCGCGCGCAGGGCTCTTCACTCGAGGTACTACAGACCCCGCGGATGCGAAGGATAGGTATGATACTGTCCGCAACTGTCATGACACTCTCAGCAGTTCTGGCGCTGATCTTCCCTTGGTATGAGTCTTTTCCGGCTGCTCGTCCGGCCATTGCTCAAGACCTTGCAGGTCTGGCAGCTTGGCTCTGGGGCGAGCATGGGATCTATGTCCAGCTTGTTGCACTCATGATGCTGACTGCCGTCATTGGGTCTGTCGCAATCCTGAAGATGGAGAAGACAGAGAAGCTCCGTCCTCTGAAGGACCGGCCCGGACTCGGGTCGCGGGAGGAGAAGAGCGAAGGCACCTCCGAGACTAAGGCCCACGATGAGGAGCACCAAGACGTGAAGGAGGCTGGCACCCAATGATACCATTGAGCTGGTACTTGGTCGTGGCCTTCGTAATGATAGGGCTGGGCGCCTATGGTATGGTGACGAAGAGAAACCTGATTCGAATTGTCATCGGCGCGGAGATAATGGGCAATGGCGTCAACATAGCACTGGTCGCCTTCTCACTATACAATCCGGTCTTCTCATTCACTGGTCAGGGACTGATTATCCTTGTGATATCAGTGACTGCGGCACATACTGCATTGGCGTTGGTGTTGATGCTCATGTATCAGACCCGGTACTCGACCGTAGACCTCGGCGAGCCTATCACTGTGGAGGCACGGAAGAGTGACTGAGCCCACGACAGTCCCTCAGAAGATGTCCCCGTCAACACTGGCACAGTATGTGATGGACAGACACCCGGACGTTTCTGCGAAGGAGCCAGAGGGGAACCGGATTGAGCTAATTGTGCCGGCTGAGAGGGTTCGCGATGTTGTTGGAATGATCAACGAGCTCGTACCCGATGCTTTTCCAGAGTCTGTTTTTGGCGTGGATCTCGGCAATGACCGATACGAGGTCATGTACATCTTCTGGTCACACTCAAACTTGATGCTATGTCAGTTGCGTGTCGCGCTTGAGAGTGAAACTCCAGAGGTTGATTCTGTTTGTGACATGTTTCCAGGGATGGAGTGGCACGAACGAGAAACCCATGAGATGTTCGGCATCGGGTTCAAGGGTAATCCCGACCTAAGACTGCTCCTGCTTCCTGATGAGCTCGATGGCAAGTATCCGCTCAGGAAGAGCTTCAAGACTGACAGGAGTCGACTTGCTGAGTCGGGACTGGCTGAAACGAAATCCGCTTCAAAGGAGGGTGAAACGTCGGGTTGAGTGCCAACATTCTCGACGAGGCCGTGGAGGTCTGGTTCGGCCCTCAGCACGTTTCAGCTCACGGGTGGGCCACAAAGCTGACCATCGTCGGTGACTTCATTGTCGAATGTGACCCCAACGCAGGCTACTTCCATCGGTCAGCAGAGAAGTGCCTCGAGTTCCGGGACTTCCGTCAAGGGGCACTCATCATGGAGAGGCTCTGCATGCTTGAAGCATTCCTCGCGGAGTACCCCTACGTCAAGGCCGTGGAGAAGATCGCTGCTCTGGAGGTTCCCGAGAGGGCCAAGGTCATGAGGACGATCATGATGGAGGCCAGCAGGATTCATAGCCTTCAGTTCTGGTGGGGACAATTCGCGGCGGAGCTTGGTCTTTTCGCAATGCTGCTATGGCCTTGGGTGGATCGTGAGTACTTCCTAGACTCCTTCGAGGAGCTGACTGGCTCTAGACATGCTGTGTCGTACAACACCCCGGGAGGAGTCAAGTATGATTTCACCGAGAAGTCGGTGAAGATGCTCCTGCGGGCACTGGACAGAATCGAGGAACGAATACCCACCTTCCGTGACATGATCCTGAAGAGCCCGACTTTCAAGTTGAGGACAAGGAACGTGGGTACATTCACGGCCGAGCAGGGACTGAAGTGGGGTCTGAGCGGACCAAACATCAAAGCCTGCGGCATTCCCATGGACCTTCGCAAGGACGACCCTGACCCCGACCTTGCATACAACATGTGTGACTGGGAGGTCCCGATTACTCATAGTGAGAAACACCCGGGGGGAAGTGATGCCTACGACAGGATGGTCCAGAGATTCAAGGAGATCGAAACATCAATCAGCATCATCCGGCAGCTGCTCCCTCAGGTACCTGAGGGGCCAATAGTCGATCCCAAGGCAAGGGCCAAGACCAACAGACTTCCTGCAGGAGAGGCGTACGGCCGTGTCGAGGGCACACGCGGGATAACGACACTCTGGCTGAAGACTACGGACAAGGCACAGAGTCCCTATCGAGCCAAGATAAGGGGACCATGCTTCTCCTCATACTATTCACTCAAGCACCTTGTTCCTGGCTCCACATTTGCAGACTTCATTGTGATATTCGGAAGCCTGGATCCATACCCTGGATGGTGGGACAGATGACAGGAGGCGGCATCTTGCTCCAGATCGACTTCATTGGATGGCTCAGGGGGATACCAGACTGGCTGTATGGAGTGATCAGATGGGTCTATGGAATCCTCTATGCTCTGTTCGCTTGGGTATGGGGTCTGTTCGTCTGGGTCTGGGCAGTCGTCATGGACAGCTTTTGGTTCCTGTTCAAAGCCATCCTGTTTCCCGGCCTGATCTTTGTGGTCTTGGGAATCATATTCGCAGTCTGGTTCACTCGGAAGACTTGGGGACGCGTACAGGCAAGGCGCGGACCTTATCACATGGGCAAGTACGGAGGCCTTCAGCTCTTCGCAGATGCAATCAAGCTTGTGGCAAAGGAAACAATAATCCCTGACAAGGCCAAGCGGTGGATGTACAGGGTGCTTCCGTCCCTTCTCCTCATTGCGGTTCTGATCCCATTCGCGTTCATCCCTTGGGACAACAACTGGTTCATTGCCGACCTGTCTGTGAGCCTTGTGCTGACGTTCGCGTTCCTCACAGTCGTACCCGTGGTTTCGGTGCTGGCTGGTTGGACCAGTGGATCGAAGTATACTCTCATTGGCGGGTTCAGGGCAGCAAACAATCAGTTCGCTGCTGAGATACCGCTGATCATCTCTTCCGTAGGTCCCGCGATGCTGGCGGGCTCACTGAGCGTAATGGGAATCTCACAGGCACAGGCCAACTTCTGGTACATCTTCCTGCTCCCCGTCAACTTCGTCACGTTCATGGTGAGTGCCACAGTGATTGTCGGTCTAGTCCCGTTTGATGCTCCCGTCGCAGACTCAGAGATCCTCTTCGGATGGAGGACGGAGTTCACAGGAATCTACTTCACAATGACGTACTTCGCGGAGTTCGCCAAGCAGATGCTGTTTTGCGCGCTCATGGTCGCCATGTTCTTTGGCGGGTCATACGGTCTGCCATTCATCCCGCCCGTTTTGAACTTCATCATCAAGTTCCTCGTCATGCTGTTCTTCTTCGTGATTGTCACGTCATCCTTCTTCAGGCTCAGACAGGATCAGGTTGCACACTTCTGCTGGAGGTGGCTGCTACCTCTCTCCCTTCTGAACGTCGTTGGTGCTATGCTTGCAATTGTGTACATCCCCGGACTGGCTGAGCTACTTCAGCTCGGAGGTGGCTAGAAACATGGGGTCCCTCACAACGCTCGGCGATATCTTCCGGATACTGAGGCACGTTCTTCGACAGGTCTTCACTCGACCGTTCACGTATTTCTATCCGTATGAGGACAGGTACTACCCCGACCGCACAAGGGGACGGCATATCCACATTCGGGAGAACTGTATTGCCTGTGCACAGTGTGTCCGAGTTTGCCCCACGGTCGCCATAAGGATTGACAAGCAGGACCGATGCTTCGAGAAGGACGCAGCGTTGTACTTCGACTACACTCGCTGTATCTTCTGTGGGCTATGTGTTCAGGCGTGTAAGAACAATGCATTGTTCCACACTAAGGTTGTAGACCTCAGCGAAGGGGACCGCAAGGACCTGCTCTATGGGCCTGACAAGATGACAACCCTTGATCGCGAGCCCCTGAAGTGGCGCGGGAGGACGTTCAGGTGATGCAGGCATTCGAGTTCCCGTTCATGGCCACCTCGTTGGCGGTCCTGTTTGTCGGAGCCCTGCTCATCTACGTGATTAGAGGCCGCCTTACTCAGAGCGCAGGCCGCGCCGCAGTAGCGGTTTCCCTCTTGGCCACCGTGATGATGGCACCCCCATTCTTCCGAGTTCTTGTGGAGAGGGGTTCAGCTCTTGAGTCCTCTGCCTGGTCCGAGCTGTTCGGTGATATTGGATTGTACCTTGACGGGATTGCCTTTCCCATCACTTTCGCAGTCGTAGTGCTCGGTTTTCTGTCGGTCGTGTATGCAGTTGGATACACCGAGCACACGGAGAACAAGGCCACGTTTTTTGCGAATCAGCTATTCTTCCTGATGGGCATGCAGTGGGTCACGTTGGCAACGAACCTCATCGAGTTCTTCATTGCTTGGGAACTTATGCTAGTGCCGAGCTACTTCCTCATCCTCTTCTGGGGACTTCCCGAAACCAAGAAACGCACCGCCTTGAAGTTCTGGCTATACACTCAGTCAGGAGCGCTCTGCATTTTCGTGGGGTTCGGTCTGCTGTACTACTTGACAGGCTCCTTTGAGCTAGCCACCATTCAGGCCCTTCTTCCGACATACATTGGCTCACTGGACACTCTGAAGCTTATCTTTGTGCTTCTGGCTGCCGGCTTCCTAGTGAAGATGGCAGTGTTTCCAATTCACTGGTGGCTGCCGCCGGTCCATGCAGAGGCACCAACTCCGATATCTGTACTCCTGTCAGGGGCTATGATTGAGACTGGTGCTTATGCGCTGGTCAGGTTCGGTATCATCCTGTTAGGCCCGGCCGCCGCCGCTCTCTCGTTCTGGGTCGCTGCACTTGGCGTTGCCACGATGTTCTATGGGGGACTGATGGCCCTCGTGCAGGTAGACATCAAGCGATTGCTCGCCTACTCGTCGGTTTCTCAGATGGGGTATGTA
>CAZVZC010000072.1:0-4957 GCA_964631415.1 uncultured archaeon
ACCTTCGGGCGGGGCGGACGAGAGTTGGAGTCTCCGTCGAATCATCCTCAGTGCAATTAGGCCTCCCAACGATCGTCTCTGGCCGTCAGATGGATGTGGAGTGCGACTTGGTCGGTTCGCGAATCTGATCTGTGAGTAAGACTTAAGACTGGGTAAGGCAGCACGGCTTGTAAGGCGGCGCGGCTTGTCGTACTCGAAGGTGACGAAAAAGGGACAGGTGACGATACCCTCGGACTTGAGGAAGGAACATGGTTTCGGCGAGGGAACCGTTGTGGCTTTCAAGGAGACAAGAGACGGCGTCGTGATTGAATCTGTGCGTGACATTACCGAGTCTGCCGGGGAACTCTCAAAGTTCGGTGCCGCTGATGAAGTGATTCGCGACATCATTCGGTCACGGGAACTCGCCCTCAGGTAGCGCAGGCGAATTGATCCTCGTACTGGATACCACCTTCCTGGTGCTGCACTACTTCTCCGACGACGAGGACATCCTCACCAAGACTCGTGAGACGCTTAGAATTTCCAGGAAACTCGGAAACAGGGCCATCCTACCCACGATCGTTCTGGCGGAATTCTACGCTAAAACCTACAAGAGAGCTGGAAAGAGCATCGCGGACAAGCACTTCAGGGAACTGTTAGACTCCGGCTTAGTGATTGTTCCGCTAACGGAGCAGATATCATACCAGGCAGGCTTGCTTAGAGCGAAGTATCAAGAGAAGGTTCCATGGGGGGACTGCATCGTCGCCGGGACGGCCGTCCAAAACAAAGCCAAGTTTGTCGTCACGGAGGACATGCACCTGATGGGCATCAGGGAGATCGACGCGAGAAGAACAACTGAATTGCGTCTCTGAAAATGGGAACAACTCGTCGTCGATGCCACGGCGACCGACGAGACCACCGTTGGAGAGCTGTGCTCCTACGCCAGAGCAGAGCAAGACACCGGTGAACGAGGTAATTTCGAACTGGACAGTGTCAGTGTTAACCTCGAGGATGAGTTGGCCTGACTGATCCCCGAAGAAATCCCCAGGGGCCCGTTGGCAGACGCAAGGGTTGGCATTGCGATGACGATGAGCAGTGCGACCGCTACAATTGCAGTTGAGACCACTCTCATCTCGTGGTAGCTCTTTGTCGTACTATGGCTGGAGCTTGGAGTATGATGGTTGCGAGGTCGCGAACATGGTGCCGCGTACGGCGCTCCCGACTATCGGGAGGCGCGGACGCGAGTTAGAGTCTCCGTCTACGTCGAATCACCGTTAGCGCAATCAGGCCTGCCAGCAGTCCTGCAAGGATGGATTCTGTTGGGAAACCCGGAATCGGTGATGGTGGCATCGAAGTGGTTGTTGTTGAGGTTGTACTAGTACTGGTGCTGGTGCTCGTACTTGTACTCGTAGTACTCGTTGTACTCGTGGTATTCGTCGTGGTAGATGTTGAAGTTGAGGTTACAGTCACGGTGGATGTTGAGGTTGTTGTTGCGGGGATGACCTCGGGGCCGTAATGGAGGATCAAGCCTCGATCGCCAACTATCCATCCGTCGAGCGACGCAACCATGAACACAGAACGCAGGGTCACAGACATAGACGATGGAATCGGGGCTGTGCCAACCACATCCCACGTCATACCATCCCAGTGAACGATCAAGCTTCGAAGCGCCGTTGCATTCTGGCCGACCGCCCAGCCATCGTTCGCACTCACCATGTAAACCGATGTCAGGTTCCCTGGTGGCGCCGAGACGCGACTCCATTGAGATCCATCCCAATGAATTATCGTCGCTTGCCCGCCTGTTCCATTGTTCCCGACTGCCCAACCATTGTTGGCACTCAGGAAATGCACGGACCTTAGACCCCCGATACCTGGAGGTGCTGTCACGAGACTCCACGCCAACCCGTTCCAGCGAACGATTATCGGGCCTTTGCCCCCAGATGCCCCTCCAGTTGCATTAACGCCAACTGCCCAGCCGTCACTGGAGCTCAGCATATGCACCGACTGTAGACGAGAGCCAGCCGGGGTTCCACTGGGCACCGACGTCCAGAGGGCTCCGTCCCATTTGAGCGTCGCAGCACTCACGCCTGCAGCGCCGGTTCCAACAGCCCAACCCTCGGTCGCGCTGAGCATGAAGACGTCGGTGAGGTTCTGGCCAAGCGCAACGCCGGGCGGAGTCACCACGGTCCACGTGACACCGTTCCAACGAAGAATCGTTGGAGGATTCGCGTGGTTTGTGGCATTTCCTACAGCCCATGCGTCGGTGCTGGTTCTCATGAACAGTCCGTTCAAGCTCACAGCCGAAGAAGGCAGGGTTTGATAATAGTTCCATGATTGTCCGTTCCAGCGAAAGATCGTGCCATTGCGTCCAACTGCCCAGCCATCGTTGGAAGAGACCAAGTACACGTCATTGATGTTGATGAATGTGGGACTTGTCTGAGGAAACCATGATGAGCCATTATAGTAGATGATTGTTTCAGCATCACCCACCGAGACGCCAGGCGTGCCTCCGGAGACGAATGATATGCTGTTCAGATTAACGGTGACATAGCTTCGAACAGGCGGCGACCAAGCAGTGCCATCCCATCGCAGGAGTAGGCCCTCGCCGTTGTTCAGGTTGCCCGCGATCCATCCGTATGATGCACTAATCATCTGAATGGCGTGGTAGTCGATCGCTATTGTCGGAGCGCCCAATGGGCCTGTCCACGAGGCGCCATTCCAATGAATTATCGTGCTGGAGTTCCCTACAGCCCACGCATCAGTTGCACTAACGATCGACAAGGACAACAGACCGGAAGTTGTCGGTGACGGTGTAATCAAAGTCCAGCCCGCTCCATCCCATTTGAGAATAGTCCCGCCTCTCCCAACAGCCCATCCCTGAATCGGTGAAGAAAGGGCTACGCCGCGTAAGTCAAGTGCGCCAACTGGAGCGACGACCGACGACCACACGCCGGTTGGC
Organism: uncultured archaeon; assembly: GCA_964631415.1. GTDB lineage: Archaea > Asgardarchaeota > Thorarchaeia > Thorarchaeales > Thorarchaeaceae > OWC5. The sequence goes on from CAZVZC010000072.1 coordinate 2,936, forward strand.
CAAGCCCCTGACCACCTTAGGATTATGGGGATTCCCGCCAAGGTGCGACCGACGGCCCAGCCATCCAATCCGCCAGGCAACATGAAGACCGAGTATAGCTTGTCGTTGCCCGTGATGGGAACCGCAGCGGCCCCCCAGGAGGTTCCATCCCAATGGATGATCGTGTGGTTCATGCCGACCGCCCAAACATCATTGGGAGTTACAATGGAAACCGATGTTAGCGTGCCCGCGCCGGCGGGGATGAGAGTTTGTTTCCATTTGCTGCCGTCCCAGAAGAGCGCGAATCCGCTGTTCGTGTTATTGCAGCCGCTAGGAGTTTCATATGCTCCATAGATGTTGCATGTGCCACCCACAGCCCAGCCATAGTTCGCGTTGAGGATCTGCACGCTATTCAGATACGGAACCTGAGGCGTTGTCGATCTGCCGTCGCGTGTGGGGTTCAGGGAGCGCCATTGAGAGAGTTGTGCAGATGCGGGTAGGAATGTCAGCGTGACCATTAACGTGACCATAACAATCGCAAACACTACGAACCTTGCGTTTCGCTTCATCATTCCATTAACCACCTATCACCATTCACCATTCGTTTCAATTTCATGATCATGATTTTCTTTATTCGGCGGACTTTAGGAACCGTTCCAAGGCTTCGCGGACAGCCTGCGAGCGCGAGCGGACTTTGCCTTTGTCAATCAGGTCGTCCAGCTTGTCCAAGATCGTCAAGGGTAGGCTGACGGTTACGTTTGCGACCCGTTGACTTGGCCTTCCTGGCCTACGTGGCAACATGGACACTTCGCATCATCTTCGCCCGCGTCAACTCAGCAGGGACAGGCCTGCCGCGCGAACTATCGAGCAGGAAAGTATCGACAATTAGCATTAATTGATTCCATACACCAACATGTCTACGGCACTAGAATGCCACGTGTGAAATACTCAAGCCGATGGCGCTTGAAGAGACTCTAGAAACTCTACTTTAGCAGCTTAAGAAGCTCTTGGCGCGTGACCTTCGCTTCGGCCAGGATCCAGTTAAGGAGGTTGATGGGAACGGCGTCGTAGACTGGGATCGTTAGTCGCCTTCCGTCTGGATGGCGCAAGAATGCGTGACTTCCTCGTTGTCTCACTAATTCAAAGCCGAGTCTCTGGAAGACTTTGAGCAAGTCCTTCCCAGAAATCTTCCTGGGAAGTTTGGCCACTACACATCGACTTCTACGAGTTTCTTTCCTTTGAGTTCGTCTTCGAGTGTTTCTAGATGGAGGTTGATTGCTTCTCTGATATTCCTCAGGGCTTCCTCCTCTGTTCGGCCTTGACTGAACACGCTCATCTCTAAGCACCTTGCAGCGAAAGTGCCCGTCTGCTCGTCTCTCTCGATATAGACGTGAAATCTCCGATTCGACATGGACTTGAGCGCTGCATGTCATGTAAAAAGGGATTACGCTTCATGGTTTGACAGAACGCTTGGATGGATGAACGTCCACGCCGCAGGATCAACGAGGCCCGCCATGATTCAGCCAACGGACGGCCCAGATGCACTTCTCCCACTATCCGATGATCGTTGATTCAGAATCATGAGCGACTACTGTTGCGCCACTCGCTTGCTAGCAGTGAGAATACTACCTCGTCGATGAATCGACCGTGATAGTACGTGTTCTCCCTGAGAACGCCATCTTGACGGAATCCGAGTCCCTCGAGAAGCCGGATCGACGCGACGTTCCGAGGATCAGTGCAAGCCTCAACCTTGTTCAGACGCATCGTCTCGAAACCATACCGTAACACCGCCATGAGGACCTCCGTCATGATGCCGCGTCGGCGGTAGGCGGCAGCGAGGTCGTAGCCGACCCGAGTGTGGTACCCGCCCGCCTTAACCCACTGATGATACCCAATAGTGCCAGCCAATTCCGTTTCGCCTTTCAGGACGATGCCCCAACGGATTCCCTTGTTCTCCTCGAACGGTTTGATACAGAACTCAAGCAACTCCTGCCTCGCCTTATCGATATTCTCAGGCGCATCAAAGGCCGTCAACTCCGCAAT
>CAZVZC010000073.1:0-4949 GCA_964631415.1 uncultured archaeon
GCGACTACACACACTCGAAGTACGCCAATCTCTGGGAATTCAGGAATGCAAGTCTTTCAGATCTGATACCTGAACTGGCCGAGATGAAGGCGCACAATGACCCAGATTTCAAGTTTCGAACGTATGGACACGTGAAACGAGGATATGGGTATGAACCACTTCTCGAATCACTACAACCTGGAGACATTCTCCTCTTCTTGGCTACCCTTGACTACAGGAGTATTGACAAGACTCTTCGCAATCCACAAGTGAATCCGGAATGGGGTGGATACGTTGTTGGCGCGTTTGAGATTGAACGATGGTTCACTCAAGAGGGCTTCGAACACGCACCAGACGAAGACCAGGCTCACTTTAGATCGAATCCACATTTCTACTGCAAGAGGCCAGCAGACCTTTGGATTGCCGGCAAGGAGGAAACGCTGGGTCTGTTCAAGAAGGCGGTTCCATTGAGCTCACCCAGAGAAAGCCAGCAGTGTCTTCCACTATTGAGTGAGAACTTTCGAACATGGTCGGGAAAGAGGGCTGGAAGGGGTGCTTGGTATCGTCATGCGGTTGCCTGCAAGAAGCACGCTTCTCGGGTCTGGAACGAGATAAGGACTCAAGGCGACTCGAATGATTGAACTGTGTCGACCAAAAGCGGAGAAAGAGATGGTGGCGGGCAGTAGATTCGAACGACCGATCTCAGGGTTACGAGCCCTGCGGGGCGTCATGACCGCCTGTGCTCTTTATGAGGTACTCGGCTATCAGCAATGGATTCACGGCATCAGCCTCATTGTAACGGATGAATGCCTGGCGATTGGTCTTCCAGAGATTGAGGATGTCTTTCCCTTTCTGTGCGAAGTCAGTTGAGACAAGGTGCTTCTCTCTCCTGAGTGGGAGGTCTTTGAATACCGCTGCTTCAGTTGCTTCTCGCAGATTGTTGATGTGGAACTTCGTTCTAAGGATGAAGCGGAGATCAACATGTGCTGCCTGCTCCAAGGCGTCCACAAGCTTCCACAGCTGCTGACCTTCGGGCTTCCTGTGTTTGCGGACTTTCAGAATCAGAAGGGGGACATCATATCCTCTATGTGCATAGCCCAATAGGCCGAGAGGTCTATACTGATCTAGTATCTGGTTGGCTTCTTGTAAGAGTCTGAGTTCGGCCTCTGCGCTTTCGTCGTCCAACACGATGCTTCTGACTTCGATTCCGGAGGCGGCTGTCAATTCGCCCGATACACGTGCTGCCATGGCCACACCAAGAACGTACTCATCCTTCAGGAATGCGTCCTCCACATGTGTTTCGATATCGATTGCGACAACACGTCCCTTCCAGTACTCGGAAAGCACATGCAGGATTCGCAGGTTAAAGTCCTCTTGATACATTGACGCCCTTCGTGTACAGAGATACTCTTTCTGTTCATAAGCGATGAGCTCGCTCTGACAGAGCGCAGACTTGGAGAGTAAGACGTCGAACTCGCTGCTCAGTGAGATTTCGGGCAGTTGGCGCACACAGGATTTGCCTCGAAGGAATGAATCTGGAAGAAAACCATCCTTAATAGTAGGAGCAGACTGACCGATACTCACCAGCACCTGCAAGACTTGAAGTTGATGAACGAAGATGCCAGATACACAAGGTAAGACGAATCCATTGGAGGAATACCTCAAACAGAATCCTACCGCATACCAGAACTGGAAGAACATCCAAGAGTGGCTCAAGCAGAGCCCTGTCCTGAGCAATACAGTCCGCAACATGACCATATGGCACCGTGGTCTGATCAACAACCTGCTCAAACCATTTAGGAATCTCTTTGAGGAATTGCTGAAGCGGCCTGGCAGTTTCACTGACAAGAAACAGTTCATTGAAGTCAAGAAGAAGTTCATTGAAGCCGCCAAAGAATCCATCCAGTACGATGATAAGGCGAGAAAGGCGGGTGGCGATGACGAGGTCACCAAGTATCTCTTCTGGGCAACAACATTCCTCGCATGTGCAGAGGGAGACTTTGAGATGTTCAAGCAGGAGAGCGAGAAATCCTACAACCTCGCCGTGATGATCCTGATGAAATACACTTGTTCATTGCTGACGGTGATAAACAACAACATAAGAGAGGAAGCGGGAATATCAGAGGTCTTTCAGAAACAGACCGAAGTGCTTGTCAAGTGGATTGAGAAAGTACATCCTGCGTCAATCCAAGCAGTCTGGGGATTGTGAAACGAGCCGCCCACAAATCGCGAATCTGCAGAACGCCTGCAGGTCATAAAAGATGAAAGATGATTGTGGGGTAGGAAACGGTGGCTGAAGATCTGAAGAAAGCCAAGCGGGAACGAGCTGACAGGTTGCCGTTGCACACGCGCAAGGTGCCAAAACGGAAAGAAGTGATGACACGGCTTCTGTCACTTGTCGTGTTGATGTCGTTACTCCTAACAGGGTGTATCTCCTCGACATCCACAACTGTGCTGGCTCAACAGCCGCCTATCAAGTTCATACGCACTGTCCAAGTGACGCCAGATGACCAATTCCTGACTGGCAGCTTCGCCCGCATCAATTACGTTCCTGCAACTGATCGTTTTGTTGTTTCGTTTGGAACAAAAGCCAGTACACAACCGAACGTAACTCTGGGAGCAGGATACGCCTACAAAGAATACAGTTTGGACATGCAGGAAACGGGCAAGACTGGTATCCTCGAATGGTACCCCAATTCGAGTGAGGCAGGCGATTCAGGCTCATTCATGGTCAACAGCACCTATTACTACGTCTTCGTGTCTCAGAACATGGGAGACCCCTACGGCTGGCGACTGATCAAATACGACGCTGCCAACTGGACGAGACTGAAAGAGGCCTATGTTACGCTTCCGGACCCAAATGAGGGAAACACGGATCCGATGGTTGCGTACGTCAACGGGCAGCTTGATGTCAGTGGTCAGTATAACCCTTCAGGAATCTGGCAGGACGGGAATTCAACTCGCCATCACTTCTTCACAGCCGATCTCCAGCCGCTAGGAAACATTACCCTTGATGATACTCCGCATATTTGCGGGTCCTCCATCATCTTTGTGGACGGTATCTACTATTATGTGTCGGCCAACTCCTACTTCGGTGGTCTGGAGTTGATGAGGTACGATAGTGCGTGGAACTTCCTTGGGAACAAGACCCTGATACTGCAGGCCCATTGGTCACAAGGCATGGTTTTCGACGGAGAACGCTTCTATGTCGCCTACTTGGACACTAGCGAGAGAAGTAGTCCAACCTTCTTTCCAGTCTACCCGAACGTGCACCTCGCAGTATTTGACCGCAATTGGAACCTCATCCACGATGCAACGATCACGAATTTCACCTACGGGGGTGACAAGAAGGGGGGACGACCATGGGTGACGCTTCACGGGAACCTGCTGTACGTGTCCTACGATGTGGACACGGTGAACATGACGACGGAAGCGGAGGAGTTGAAGTGGCAGGCCTACGTGAGCATCTATGAAATCTCACAGGTGACGCAAGGAGAAACTCTATCATGGCCAGTCTTGGCAGCAGGGATCGTTGTTGTTTCCGTAGTAGCAGTTGCATATTTCGTCCTGAAGAAACGTTGACGAAGGACCAGAAAAGGAAAGGGCAGAAAGACGTGATAGCGGGGGACAGAGTTCCATCGATAACGAATATTCATATCCATCCAAATACAGCACATCTTGATGATGGTGTCTTGAGGGAAGGAAACACTCGTTCTGTAGGAGATGATGTATTGGTTGAAACTGATAACTGACTGAAGAAATCTCCATATGTTGTTGTCATTCTCAGGATTCTCCTGACACCTGCATTCTTCTATGCATTCATATGGGGCTTCACTGAGATTGCAATCCTTCTCTATCTCGCAGCATTTGCTTCTGATATTGTAGACGGCCGCTTGGGAGAGTGGCAAAAGACAATTCCGTCATCGCCTCTCGAAGCCTATCTTGACCCAATAGCTGATCTTGTGTTTGTCCTCGTGTCTTTCTATGCATTCTCTCTCAGACAGTTCTACCCATCATGGATTTTGTTTGTGTTTGTTTTCATGTTTCTGTTCTTCATCATCTCATCGAACAATAGAGAACCCCTTTACGACCCTGTGGGAAAATACTATGGAACATTTCTTCTGACAACAATCGGAATCACTCTCTTCTTTCCAATGGAGTTCGTCTTCAATAGCGTTCTACTATTCATAATTGCATATACAGTTGGCTTGGTCATCTATCGAACCGCCTATCTCTGGAATAGTCATAGGGAAAACATGCGGTGGTTATCAGAGTACTGAATTGAATGAGTACAATCTGCTTCTAGGAACACCTGTGGTTCTTTGAGAATCAAAGAAACAAGCTAATCCAAATAGGGGAACTTAACATTCATTGAGGGAATGAAGACAAGACAAGCAGCAGTGTGAGGCAAATACCATGAACAAAAAGCGAATCTGTGGTCTGATCTGCGTAATCTTCATTGCAGGAATCACTACCACTTCATTGCTTGTCGTCAGTCTCAATAGTCGTGAGATTGTCCAAGATGTGGTAGTTCAGAATCCAGATGGATCAAAAGGCACTGTGTTTGTTGTATTCCGACCAGGATTGACAAGTTTCAATCAGGATATTGTAAATGAATTCATACGTGGCTTGATAGAATCGGATTGGCGAGTGGAAGTAACCACAAGTTCACAGCAGACTCCAACAAACGTGACAACATATGACTTGATTGTGTTAGGAAGTCCAGTTAACGGAGCAAAACCACATGAATCAATGCTAGCATATCTCACACGTGCTGACTTTGAAGGAAAACCGGTTGTACTGATTCTTACATCTGGATTTGTGGGAGGACCTGGACTTGACGCTTTCGAGAATGCAACTACCGATGCAAATGGTGTGATTATTAGTGCAATGCAATTCCAGATCTTCGAAGCGGATGCAAGAAGCAGAGCCTATACTGCTGGAACTGAAATCTCATTGGGAACATAGTC
>CAZVZC010000074.1:0-4948 GCA_964631415.1 uncultured archaeon
CGAATCCAGATTATCGAAGGCAGGTAGAATAGCACTGTGATGAACGAGAACGCGAGAACGAACATCAGGCCAAAGTTGCCCAGTCCCGGCGCCGGAGTCGTGACGAATAGGAGTGGTGTTATGAATCCGAGGACGACTCCTAGGCCATTGGCGATCCAATTGGCTGTGTTCTGCATGCTTGAAACTAGAGGTCTCTCATCTTCGTCAGTTATCTCGGGCAGCCATGCCTGGAAAGCAGTCAGCAGGAATGCATAGAAGAACTTGAACGAACAGATCGTGATGAGGTAGTAGGCGAAGACCGAGAGTTCGAGTGCGGGGTTCGTCGTGTCCAAGAACCAGTTGGGCACGAACAGCAGGAATCCGGTGATGGCGAGACCCGGGGCCCCTACGATCACGAAGGGCTTCCTGCGGCCCAATCGAGTCTGAATTCTGTCGCTCCAGTAGCCCGTCAGCCAGTGAGTCAGGCCAATGACCACGTACGAGAGCGCAAGAGCGACTCCTGATAGGAGCCAGTTCAGTTCAAAGAACTCACCGTAGATATAGAAGCTCGTGAGCCCGGTAAGGGTAAGGAGGAAGGACGACCCGAACCGACCCATACCATAGGCAACTTTCTTGTAGAACCGCAGCATCATCTGTGCACGACCACCAATCCAGCCCTACAACGGACTCTGAATCCCGAGAGGATTGGGTTAGCCGGCATTTAAGTGATGTGCCAGACAGTGCCCGCTCAAGGAAATCGACACAACAACGACCCTACATCGACCTGTCTACTCGTAATCTCTTGGTTATAGCGCAGGAGTCTTCACTTTCCGCCAAGAAGGAATCGAGACTACACTCTTACATCCTGGTTCTCATAGGTCGTCGGATTCTCATCGAACACTGTCTTGCAGTGAGTTGCACAGAAGTAGTATCTCCTACCTTTGTACTCACTGTACAGCTTCGAGGTCGCAGTGTCCACATCCATCATGCAGACCGGATCTATCGCGATACCAGACCGTACGGCTGATGGCTCTGGCAAGGATTCGGTCATGGCCTGTACGACTCGGGGCTTAAATCTGCCGAGCAGGAGTGCGTTCGTTACCACACTTACGCTCGACAATGACATCGCCAGACCTGCATACTCTGGCCTTAGCACTAAGCCCGTGAATGGCAGCAGCAGGCCCGCAGCTACTGGAACTAGGGCGAGGTTGTATATCATTGCCCAGAAGAAGCCCTGTTTGATCTTGCTCATTGTCTTGCGGCCCAGCTCAATTGCTGAAACCACGTCAAGCAGGTCGTTTTTCACCAGGATAATATCGCCGGTTTCGACCGCAACATCTGTTCCCGACCCAAGAGCAATACCAACATCAGCCTGAGCAAGTGCAGGTGCATCGTTGACGCCGTCTCCGGTCATCGCGACGACTCGACCCTCATCCTGCAGGGCCTTCACTCTGTTCGCTTTGTCAGCGGGCAGTACTTCTGCCATGAAGTTGTCTATCCCCATTTTGTTGGCGATTGCCCGGGCAGTCTTCTCCTTGTCACCTGTTATCATCCAGACATCGAGTCCAAGATCCTTCAGTGTCTGGATTGCCTGGGCGGATGTGGGCTTCGCAGCGTCTGCTATTCCCAGCATTGCCAACGCGTGTCCGTCTTTCGCAACGTACACGACGGTCTTGCCTTGGTCTTGGAGATCGCCCTGATGGACACATATCTCACCAAGGTCGATTGAGTTCTCCACCATGTAGCGATCACTGCCAACAAGCACAGTGGACCCATCCATCTTAGCACGAACTCCCATGCCCGACTCAGACACGAACTCCTGTACCTTCTCCAGCTCGATGCCATTGTCCTCGGCATGGTGAACCACCGCCTCGGCCAGAGGGTGCTCGCTGTTCTTCTCAACAGAAGCCGCTATGCGAATTGCCTCTTCGACCGCGACACCCGATGCTGGAACCACGTCTGTCACAGTCGGCCGGCCAATTGTCAGAGTCCCCGTCTTGTCGAAGACAATTGTGTCGACATTTGGTATGACTTCGAGGCCAGCGCCTGTCTTGAACAGGATTCCTTGCTTGGCTCCTCTTCCTATGCCAACCATGATTGCCGTCGGCGTGGCAAGTCCAAGAGCGCAGGGACATGCGGCGACCAGCACGGCAATCGTGAAGCTCAGAGCACGATCCCAAGGCGCATTTATCACAACTCCCCATATGATGAAAGTTGCCGCTGCTAGGACCAACACTATCGGGACGAAGATCTCTGCGATTGCGTCCGCTTTTCGTTGGATGGCGGGCTTCTGTGTTTGAGCCTCTTCAACCAGTTTCACTATCTGAGATAGCACGCTGTCCTCTCCCACTTTCGTGGCACGAACCCTGAGCACGCCGGCCTTGTTGAGAGTGCCGCCCACCACCGACTGCCCAGTCTTCTTGCTCACGGGCATGGACTCGCCGGTGATCATGGACTCATCGACAGTGGATTGGCCATCAATGACTTCGCCATCAACAGCTACCTTGTCACTTGGCTTCACAAGGACAATGTCGCCGACTTCAACGTCCTCTGCTGGAATCGTCATCTCCTGTCCATTACGCTCCACAACAGCGACTTGGGCCTGTAGACTCATCAGACCACGGATTGCGCGAGAGGTCCTACCCTTAGCGATGGCCTCCAACGTGCGGCCTAGAAGGATGAAAGTGATTAGCATTGCAGCCGTGTCATAGAAGGCCACATACCCCTGAAGGAAGAATGTGGCTGCGACAGAGTAGAAGTATGCCGCACTTGTGCCCAGCATGATGAGTGTGTCCATGTTCGTTTTGCCATGCCTCAGACCTCTGAAACTCGACTTGTAGAAGGGGTATCCCGAAATGAATTGGACTGGAGTCGTCAAGAAGAACATGGGGACCTCCGGTGAGAGTCCAGCAGGCAGCAGTGGCGTCAGGACTCCGAACATGATGAGCATGATTGGCACAGTCAGTATGACTGCCATTGCTAGGAGCGTCGAGTAGTATCTGATTTCCTTCTCTCTGGCCAAGGACTCTCTGTCAGTACGCGCCGCACTGCCCAGGTCAACCTCATAGCCGAAGTTCTTCACCGCCCTCTGCAGCGTCTTGGGCATAACTAGGTCTTCGTCGTACTCAACAAGAATCCGTCCAGAAGTCAGATATGATCTGACATCTATCACACCTTGCGTCTGCTTGAGTTTCTTGGACAATTCCCCCATCTTCGCTTCATCGGGATGCGGGTTCAGAGTCATCGTGATCGACGCTCTTTTGGCTCTGTAGCCTACCGACTCGACTGCTTGCTCAAGTGCCATCCTGTCGACTCTGCTTCTCTCGTATTCGACCACTGCTTTCTCATCGAGGAGGCTCACGCTGACGCTGATGACCCCGTCCTTTTTCGATAACGCTTTCTCAATCGTAGCAACGCAAGATGCACAATGCATACCCTCGATGTTAATCGACAGGCGCTCCTTCGCTGCTTCCTCCTTAGTCGCTGTGCTCACGATTGTGTCACCTACCCATGGAATAGTCCTTATTGTACCTTAACTATCGTTAAACAACGTCCCTGAAGAACACTAATAATGGTTTCGGTTGGGTGCACAACACTGCAGATGCCATCACTGATCCGAGGAATGTGTGGCTAGCGCACGAAGTGACCAGGTTCCTCGGTGTCGGCCTGCTTCATCATCCGAAGCAGTTCTGTGAAGGTCGTCTGGATGTTCTCACCAGTCTTTGCAGAGGCTTCAATGAAATATGCAGGTATGCTCAGCTTCGCCTCGAAGTACTCCTTGAACTTCTGGCCTTCCTCTGTGGTCACCCTTTGTGAAGGCGTTACGTTGGGTCTGAGGTCGATCTTGTTTCCCACGATAACCGTCGGCGGGAGCACTCCCATGTTCCTGTATGCTTCGACAAGCCATTTGGAGGCGTTCTGGAAGGAGTTCCGGTCAATTACGGAATACACAAGGATGATGCCATTACAGCCGCGATAGTAGTGACCTCTTACCCTCTCGAAAGTGGGCTGCCCAGCCAAGTCCCAGATGATGAACTTCACAATCTCCTTTTCGAACAGGACGCGCTTCGTGGCAAGGTCCACACCGATTGTGGCGATGTGACCCTCGATGAAGTCATCTCCAAGATAATTACGCCTCATGCTTGTCTTGCCTACAGCTCCGTCGCCTATTAGCACAGCCTTCAGGATTCTGCTGCCATCATCTTGGTCCTTCACTTTTTCACATCATCCTCGGCGATTCATTGACGACAAAGGCTGCACCGGCTCCCTATTCTGAGGTCATATATCTTGCCCAATGGACAAAAAGATTCTCCCCAATGACAGCTTATCTACGGAAGCTGAGTATGCAAGCAAAGAGATAAGCCTACCGAGTTTCCGATGGTCCTCACAGCCAAAGGTCAGTGCTCAGGTATTTCAGCCCACTGTCGCTTAGAATGACCACGACCGTCTTCCGGTCCAGTTCCCCCGACAGAAGCTTGAGAGCTGCTGCGACGTTTGCACCTGAGGAAAAGCCTGCGAACAGCCCCTCTTCTGCCGCAAGCCTTCGAGCGGTTCTGATGGCCTCTTCATTCGTGACTTGCACATAGCCGTCCACGCGAACTCCCTCTAGAAACTGCAGGTCGGTCATGGAGTATCCACCACCCTGTATCTTGTGATCGGGGTTGGTGACCTCGCGTCCGGCAAGGACGGCCGCGGTCTCAGGTTCCACGGCATAGCACAAGGTGTCTGGATTGTGCTCTTTCAGTGCCTTGGACACCCCTACATAGCTACCGCTCGATCCTATGAAATCACAGAATGCGTCAAACCCCCCTCTTGTCTGTTGGATGATTTCCCTGCCCGTGTGCAAATAGTGGGCCCTCCAGTTGCCATCGAGATGAAACTGGTCCGCGCGGAAAGCTCCCAGTTCTCCTGTGAGTTTTTCAGTTTCCCTCTCAACAAGAGCCAGTGAATTGCCTGACACTTGACCGGG
>CAZVZC010000075.1:0-2921 GCA_964631415.1 uncultured archaeon
TCTGCACTTTGCGAGTCAGCTCTGCCAATCGTTTGGCTAGGTGCGCAATCACATCAGGATCGACGTCGAGCAGATTCACGAAGTGCCTTTTTGGGATAAGCAGACAATGCCCCTTGCTCACTGGGTAGACATCCATGAACGCGAAACACACCTCGTCCTGGAATATGACCGAGGCCGGAATCTCTCCTTTCACTATCTTGCAGAAAATGCAGTCCGCCGGACTACTCATGGCTATGAATGAACTCAAACGGTATGATAAACTGTTCGCACTCAGAAAGAAAGACCAGCACAAATTAGTTCATTAGTCATTTACTGCTCCTTCATGTGTATTTGGCAGCAATAGGTGGTGCGCATTGAGCAGCAGGAGAAAGAGAGTTGCCTTTGACCAGACACAGAACGAGAGGGGACGTCTTGAAACTACCTACTCTCAGCTCGGCCAGCTCCTGACAGACCACGACTATGATGTCGAGCCGTACACAGAGTACATGATCATGACCAAGGGCCTCGAAGGTGTGAGTGTGTTTGTCCTAGCCTGCCCCAACAGCTCCAAGCTGAGACCAGCCGAGGCCGACGCTCTAAGAAGGTTTGTGCAGGACGGTGGAGGTCTCATGCTCCTGTCACTCTCAGGTGGTGACAAGGGACTCATGAACAACATGAGTATGCTCTCAAAGAACTTCGGAGTGGAGTTTGATAACACAGCTGTCAAAGACGAGAGACACAATGCAGGGCTTCCGACGTTGCCCATCATTACAGGACTGGCGCCGCACCCCATCGGTGATGACGTCAAAGACATCGTTATTCCATCGCCATGCAGCCTGAGACTGTCCGGGAAAGCAGTCGCAGTTGCGACTACTTCAGAGGCGGCAGACCCGGCCAGTCAGCCCGTGATAGCAGCGGTACAGTATGAGAAGGGCCGGGTGGTCTGCGTGGGAAGCTATGAAGTGTTCCGAAAGGGGGGCGGCCTCAAGAACGAGGGCAACGTCAGGTTCGCTATCAACTGCTTCAGGTGGCTCAGTGGGGATGTACAACTGGCCAAGCCGAGTGAGGTCGTCGCTGCACAGGCGAGGGCCGAGGAAGCTAGGAGCAGACCCAGCGAAACAGCTGAGTCAGTGGCATCTTCAGAAACAGAAAAGACACTCCGTAGACTCACTAATGCTGTCTTTGACCTCCAGAAAGACATAGGACGAGGGAATGAAAGCATTAGTAGAGTGGAGAAGAACATCGAGACTCTGAGAACCCAGTTTCAGGACTTCGCAGACAAGATTCAGCAGCAGCTCGGTGTCATGATGCCTGCGGGACAATTCAAGACAGAGGATGAGCACAGGGCTGCAGAAGTTGAGGCCGATGTGATGTCCCTAGAGAAAGAACTCAGATCTGTGCAGCAGCTCCGTGATCATATTGAACAAAGACACTCGTCAGGCGCCATGACGAAGGACGCCTTTCTTGAACAGACCCAGAAGTTGGACGAGCGAGTCGTAAGCCTGAACAAGAGGCTCGCCGAGAAACGAGAGGAACTGAAACGACTTAGCGGACAGCCAACGGGCACTGCTGCTGGGCAAGGACAATGAATGCTGTCAACTGTGCAGTCTCCTGACCCGTTTCCTAATCAGACCACCACCGGTCCTGAAGATGCTGTTGACCAGTGAGAACTGACTGTGAAGAGCATACGCGACGAACGCGATCAGCAAGAAAATCAGGTACACGTTTCGATCTGGTATGAGAATGAATAGGCTCAGAATGAAAGGTATCAGAACCATCCACAAGGACGGGTGCACTTCAGTGGACTCCTTGGAGCACATAGCTGACGTCGATAGCACTGAGAAAAACGGCAGGAGAGCAACAGTATAGTACTTGTAGATTCCACGGGGTGAGAACAGGTGGACCCACAGCATCATCATTAGAGAGAGAAAGAGGAGTTTCCGCCAGTAGCCCTCGATGTTTCGGTCATCTTTTACTTCTAGCAGCATGAGGGCCATGATGGGAAGAAGACCTACAAGCAGCCCTACAGTGTAGTATGTCGCAAGGTTGACGGATTGAGTCAGCCACTCAGGGGCACCCAGCACAATAAGGACCACAGCCAACGTTATCGGATTAGTGGCAGGTGGGAGGTGGGTCAGGTCCGTGAGAAGTGTGGCACCGACCCGCTGGAAGACATAGTACACATAGTTGACTGGGTCGAATAGGTATGGCATTGACAGGGCCCCAGCATATAGAATCACTATGACGGCGATTCTAACGAATCCACGAAGGTCCAGTCTGTCGCCTGCCGGTCGCTTCTGATTCTCAGACACCGTGTCCTCGACCTGATGCGGCATTTGAGGAGGCACCTTCAGGAGATATGCTATCAATGGGATTCCAAGGAAGAATGCAGTCTGTTTGAACAGAGCCGACGTGACTATTGCCAGTGCAGCCGCGACCCTGTGCCCGGTGATCGCCAAGTAGAACGAGAGCATCGCAAAGAAGACAAAAGGCGCCGGATTCAGCCACTCGTAGGTTGTATAGTAGAGGACTAGCGGGTTGAAAAGATACACGGCTGCTGATATCTCACCCACGTGTTTGTTGCCAGACAAGTTCTCTGCGATGCCGTAGATCGGCAACGCAGTCAAGTAGCCAAACAGTGAGAGCACCAAGCCGATCCCGAAGGGTTGGAATGGCAGTATTCTGCCTAAAACACAGATGTACAGGAAGCAAGGCGGAAAGAAATATGGGATGTGGTATTCAGCCGCGCCGACAAAGTGGTACTCGAAGGCATGAGAGTATGGCATGATGCCGACCAAGAACTGGTCTGCCCAGCTCACGTAGTAGTAGTCGTAGTCTGCCCAACCCTCGAATCTGAGCGGCAGAGTGAAGCCGAATAGGTTGATTTCTCCCACTCCATTCCATGCGGCCCTGAAAGGCACTGGTCCATCATTGACAAAGAC
>CAZVZC010000075.1:3021-4820 GCA_964631415.1 uncultured archaeon
CCGAATAAGTAGACGTTCCTGTTGGGAATGAGAATCATCAGACTGAGACTGACAGGTAGCCAGAGCATCGAGAACGAGAATGGCACCTTGTCCTCTTGGCTGTTCACCATCCGCGCCGAGGAAAAAATCGAGAAGAAAGGTGCAAAGAGGGTGAAGTAGTACTTGTAGACTCCTCGCGGGCCCGTAAGGTTCACCCAGAGCATCATGAGCATGGTTAGGAGGAGCAACCGACGGAAGTATTGCCTCTCGCGACCCAATTCCTTAGGCACGAACAGCATGAGCCCAGCGAACAGCACCGTCCCAAATGCAATCAAGAATCCATAGTAAACCAGCCAGTCAAGGACTCGGGCCAGCCATTCTACCCCCGCAACAACAGGCAATACTTGGAGGCGCATTGGTGAGTTACCTAGCGGCGGTTCCGTGAAGGATTCCAGAGGAAAGCCACCCGCTGCAAGACTAAGATGAAGGAGCAAGTTAGGTTGCGCCAGAAGGAAAGGAAAGATCACTGCCAGAACAAACACAACCACGACTGCAGTACTCTTTGCAAAACCAGGCAGGTCAAACACCTCAGAGAGTCTATTGACGAATCTTGTCAACGCAGCTGTTGCCCGTAGGGATATCACTGCCAGAACAAACACAACCACGACCAAAGTGCTCTTTGCGAAACTAGGGAGGCCAACCACCCTAGAGAGTCTATTGACGAGCCTTCTCAACGCCGCTAATGCCCGGAGGGTTGTGCTAGAAAGCTGGCCCATGCCGTCTGCTCGTCGACTCTCACCGGTCTCCTGCCCATCATCCGTCTTCTCAGACCTTGGCCTTAACAGGAGATACGCGACAAGAGGAATCCCCAGAAACCACGATGTCTGTTTGAACAGTGCTGCCGTGACAATCAAGACAGTTCCTGTGTAGCGTCGCCCCACGACCAGCATGTAGAATCCCGCGAAAAAGAAGAAGATGAAGGGCGACGGGTTCAACCATGCAAAGGTTGTGTGATACAACACAGCTGGACTTAGGAGATAGGTGAGAGCAGCTGCTTCGCCAACGTGTCTGTTGCCTGCCAGTTGACTCGCGATTCCATACACTGGCAATGCCGTCAGATATCCGAAACTCGCGAGTAGTAGTCCGATGCCCCAGTCATCAACCGGGAGAGCTATGCCTGCTGCATAAAGGTATGCGTAGAGAGGCGGAAAGATGTATAGTCCGTTTCTGTTGATGAACCCGCCCATCCGGAGATAGCCAAACGCGTCATTGTAGGGCATTACACCATTCAGCATGTTGTATCCCCAATGAACGTAGAAGAAAGTGTAGTCTGAGTAGCCCTCCAGCTGGAAATTGATAGTGTAGCCGAAGAGATCTATCGGGCCGTTGCCGAACCAGACGTGTCGGTTAACCCAGAATTGGTCTTCCATGTAGTCGATCACTGCTGCATTGAAGACTGAAGTCCACACAAGCATGCCGAAGTGTAATATGATGAGTAGTGGCATGTACTCCGCAATTGAACGCTTAGCCAGCGTGGTCCACAGCACAAAGCCGACATAGATGAGCAAGAGCTGTGGTACGAATATCTCTACTGCCGTCCCGAACACATACTCCCAAACTAGTGTGGCGACATAGAGGGCCACAAGAAGCAGAGCATATAGGACTGCAGGTATCACCAGATGCCGTCTTGGCCCTACCAAGCGCATGAGCATCTCCGTATCGGGGCCTACAGATATACTTGTCCTCAAGAGCACCATCCAGGTTCAGGGAACCGCATGGAGAGTTGCAGTACTTCCTGTTCCGCTCTTCGTCACTTCGAT
>CAZVZC010000076.1:0-4687 GCA_964631415.1 uncultured archaeon
CACTGCACGTCTGAGAAGTCCATGCTGGGTTGACTATCCACACACCTCCGAATCTTGCCAATCTGTCCTTGTGTGTGACAATGACCCTGCTAATCCTTCCTTGACGTGCAGCCTGCAGCATGGGGTTGAGCCCTCTTCGACGCAGGTTCAGTCCAGAACCCACATCTGAGAACTCTAGAGGAGGCACGCCGTATTCCCTTTTGCACACTGCTTCCAGTTCGCTGATTTGCCTCTTCAGGTCACCACCCGTCTTCTGAGCATGGCCCGAGACCCTCGCATAGATCGCCGGGTGTTCTTCATGCGGCCAAGGATGCGGGTCTCTCTCAATCTTCCTTCCCTCAAGAATGCGTTCTGTCTCGCTGGCAGATATGCGCCTATGACCACCGGGCGTTCTACAACATGAGATCCTTCCCTGCTGATCCCACCTTCTGATGGTCTTGGTACAGACACCCGGTCTCTGTGCAGCAATCGATACCGCAAACATGACCCCCAGTAGAGCCGCTTGAGCCTATCAGTATCACGCGCACGCGAGTGTCCAGCTTTGTCCAACTTCATGGCAGCTGCCGCCGACCCTGCAATCGCTGTTTTAGTCTAGTATGCTAGCCAGCCGCCGTCGACCGCGAGTGTATGACCTGTTATGTATCTGGCATCGTCACTTGCCAAGAAGCAGACAGCCCCCCGAATCCACTCGTTCTGCGCCATCATCCGCGCGCCGGTCTTTGGATCGAACAGAGCTGTCCGTGGTTCGATATACCGCTCACGAAGCGTTTTATCAGTGAGCGCCTGTATCGACATATCGGTCGGGAAGAAGCCGGGAGCTATCGCATTGACACGTATGTTGTACTTGCCGAGCTCGACCGCCAGAGCCTTTGTCATGGCAATCAGTCCACCCTTGGAGGCATAGTAGCTGATCTCAGTAAACTCTGTTGCCCCAAGACCAAACGTGGAGCTCGTATTGATTATGCAGCCCGACTTCTTGGGAATCATCACCTTCGCGACTTCTCTTGATGCCAAGAACGCCGAGGTGAGGTTCACATTCATGACCAAGTTCCAGTCTGCAAGTGTCTGATCTGGCAGGGGCTTTACAACATACATCCCTGCGTTGTTCACCATGATGTCCACAGTGCCAAGCTTCTTGACAGCTGTGTCGACCATCTTCACTATGTCCGACTCCTTTGTGACATCAGTCGCAACAGGAATCGCCTTGACACCGTAGTCTCGAGAAACCTCAGTGGCTATCTTCTGCATCTTGTCAAGAGTCCGGGCGGCCAGCACGACATGTGCTCCAGACTCGGCGAAAGCTCGCACGAACTGCTCGCCAAGACCCCTGGAAGCACCTGTGACTATTGCGACCTTGCCTTGAAGGTTATACTTCGTCATTCACGTTAAGCCTCAGTTTGGAGTAGTTGGAACAGGGGCAAGTGCCAACGCCCATATAACGATTCATGTCCGGACTACTCGACGGGTTGTCGTATCACTGTCTTGAGCTTCTCTGGTGCGGTCCGTCTTGGGTCACTGAGGTATATCTCGTGATGCTTTCCTCGCAGTGAGTAACCTTTCTCCTTGGCGAATGTGTGCAGCATTTGTATCGTTGGTCCCTCGTCAGACCATGGGCCGATATACATGACCTGAACGGCCAGACCTTCGTCGAAGGCACCGAACCTCAGCTTCGAAAGACCCGGCGGGTTCTTCTTCCTGCGCAGTTCCTCGATAGCCTTGTCAACATGCGACTTTGTGACCTGCTCAGACTGCAGCATCAACGCTGTCCACTCCCAGCTGGCCTTGTTGCTCATGTCTAGCCCGGTCTTTCCTTGCGTCCACCAGAGACCCTCAAGCGGCATCACGACGAAGTCGGTCACGCCCGCCTTCTTCAGCATGAACTTCAGACTATAGGCCACTCCATACAGCGATTCGATGGCCTGATGGTACTCGTCGTCACTCGGACTGCCCTTGCCGTCAAGCATCAGGAAGTTCATTTCCGGAACTTGGACCATGGTGGGTTCCTTTGTCGGGGGAAAGTACAGCTCCTTGAGATCCTTCTTCAAGTCGATCTTCATAGTTGCGCCTGTCTTGTGATAATCGCACGAATAGAAAAACCCATGGAGAATCGAGGAACCAAGGGACCTCCGTGTCGGATGGGCTTCGAGTATGGTCATGGATAAAAGCAAGTTGGCAGTAATGTATTCTGATAAGCATAGGTCGTCGGTAACTCTACGGGATGGCTCTCGCACAATCTCGACGGCCTTGGTATGTCGCAGGATGGAGAATCGAGTTTTGAGGAGGATACGATCTTCTGCTCTGTTTGTGATTCTCTTCCTTGGCCTCCTAGCAGTGATTCCTGCGGCTCCCGGGTCGTCACGCCCCCCGAACAGAATAGTGTCCGGACTTCCAATCGCCTCGGTTCCATCGGACACGATTATCTGGGAAACCATCGGCAATCCTGAGAATCTGGATCCACATGTCAACTACGACTCTTTCGGTGCTTGGGTGCTGTTCAATGTCTATGAAACCCTCTTCACATATCCGTGGAATTCTGCAGACACAACACCTAGCGTTCCCTTGTTGGCAGAGAGTTTAGTGGTATCAGCCGACGGACTGAACTATACGTTTACCCTGCGTCAGGGAATAGAGTTCCACGATGGAACCCCCTTCAACGCTTCATGCGTGAAGTACAACTTCGAGCGAGTCATGAAGATACTTGACAGCTTTGGTCCCGGATGGATGTTTGCTGAGCCAATCCTCGGCGGACAGGCCGTTGAGGACGCCGTATACGCGTATGGTCAGGGCAGTCCCGAGCACCAAGGCAACTACACGGCATGGAAGGCCGCCAACGACGCAGGCACGGGCGCCATCATAGTGCTGAGCACTTATGTAGTCAGATTGAGACTCGCCTATCAGTATTCACCGTTCCTCGCGGCAATCACGTACGAGGTCGGTGCAATGATAAGTCCGACCTGGGTTGAGGCGAACGGCGGTATTGTCATCGGTGCCCATAACGACTACGTGGACACACACACCTGCGGCACCGGTCCGTACATGGTGACAGAATGGTCGCCCGACTCGTACGTCCAGCTGGAACTGAACCCATCCTACTGGAGAGCAGCCGATGCCAGAATGACTCAGCCGTACGCAGGTAACTGCACCTCTATAGTGATCAAGACCAACAACGACGCGGACAGCAGGATTCTGAACCTGAAGGCATGTGTCAGCGATGGTGCCTACTGGCCTGTTAGCCGTTCTGAGGAGATTTGGAACCATGTGAATGGGACTAGCGGCAACGGTACGCTGAAGTCCAAGTACTCTTACCTGAAGCTCTGGTGTCACGAACTCACATACTCTGTTGTGTTCTTTGGCTTCAACATGAAACCGTACTTGCGCAGATCGACGGGCCAGACCGTGTTGAATCCATTTGCCATGAAGACTCTGAGAGAGTCCCTCTCATACGCATTCAACTATACGTCCTACATCGAACAGGCTCTGAATGGTTTCGGTGTGCAGGCCCAAGGACCAATCCCGATAGGTATGTTCGGCCACAACGACAGCCTGCCTGTCTACGAATACGACCTACAAAGGGCGGTTCAGAAGTGGAACGACGCCATGGCAGAAGGTCTCGAGTCGATCCTCGCCAACATGTCCTATAGGATCGACCTCTATTATAGCGGAGGTGAGAAAGCAGTTCTACCTTACATGCTGATGAGAGACTGCATCGACGCCATCCTCGCTGATCCGAATGCCACTCAGCCATCCCAACCACTCATCGTGGACGTTGTCTCGCTCGATTGGCCCACTTACCAATACTTGTACTCGCAAAAGCAACTACCCATCTACGTTTGGGGATGGATACCCGATTATGCTGACCCGGACAACTACGTTAATCCCTTTGTCATGAGTACTTCATGGTACCCCACAAAGATCGGCCTCGCGGATTCTGATGGATGGAATTCAACCCTTGTCGATGGGTGGATCTCAGCGGCCGTGGAGGAGCTGGACCCGTCCACTAGACAGGAGTTCTACAACCTCATTCAAGGCGCGATTGTGAACCAGTGTGCCTACATCTGGGCGTACCAAGCTCAGAACTTTCACGTGGAAAACGCACGCATGAACGGCTATGTGTTCAATGCCATGCACGAGCCCCACTTCTACAGCTACTGGAAAGAAGAAGTGACAACGCCAGTCAATATCGATTCGTGGGGTGCTTTCGGCTCCGCCATCACTTTCGGGTCTCTTGCGGCAGTAGTCATCTTCGGCACAGCAATAATCCGTTCTCGCAGGCTTAGGGGATCTGAACACTTAGAGCACAAGGACGAAGTAGTTGTCTGATATCTCAAAGCCCATGCGCTCATATATCGGACGAACCATGTCAGTGGCGTGCAGGACAAGACGCCGTATGCCCCGCCTGCGGCAGACGTCCACGATGTGCTCCAATAGGACAGTGGCGATACCTCTTCTGCGGTACTCTGGTTCGACGAACATATTGTGCAGGTATGCCTGAGTCCCCGCTGGATTCCTGTTGCTAGGCAACACTTTCTGCACTGCCACGGCGCATCCGCCAACAACAATCCCATCCTCAATCGCTAGATAGCACTCAAGCTCTTCAGTCCACGAGGTTTCCAAGAACTGTCTGACAACCAATTCAGTCTTCAGCAGATCCTCTTCCGCCCAGCCCATCGATCTGAGCATCTCAACC
>CAZVZC010000077.1:0-4665 GCA_964631415.1 uncultured archaeon
AGGGTCGATCCCCATGTACAACCAGATATAGTCACTATTCATTTGATGGAGTGCCCTGAAAATGTTGTCCATGTTGCTCGACGTGTTGAGATAGTATTCTGTCACCGGATCAAGGTCAAATGGGTCAGCCGGATTCGGGAAAAAGGGACGTGGCATGTAGTAACAGCTGACCTCAAACGAGACATAGCCAGGACTCATGATCGTGCCATTGTCCAGCACATACTCGTATGCCGGATCATAGTGCCTGCCCGGTATGTTTCGGCCATTGACCGACAGCTCAAGCAGATAATCCCAGTAGTAGGACTCTTGTGGACTGGCGTTGATGCGCCCGTTGAAGAGGTCCTCGCAGTACTTCTCCATCATGTAGACGCCGTCTATGTAGCTCTGCATACTCTCTTCAATGAACAGTGCTGTGTCATTTGCCAATCTGGAAAGATTGGCCCTCTCTTCGGCTTCCAGAGCGTCACCAGCATCGCTGGCGTTCTCACTCGATACGCTGTATATCGTGTATGCTGCTAGACCAGACATGACCAGAATTGGGATCAACGCGACTGTCACGAACGCGATAACGATTCTCTTGCTGATGTCCATCAGTCCATCCCCATACTTGTCGACCCACGACGAAGCTCCCGTCGTGCTATCTCATTCACCTTCAACTACTCAGCTCCGTCAGCTCGCTCTTCAACCTTCTAACGAACTCTTGCGCGTCCTGTTTTTGATTGAGCACGAATTCATCACCTGAAAAGTGGCCCTCAACAAGCCCTTCCCCGAGAAGTATCATCAAGGTATTCCTCAAGACTTTCCTGGGAACGCCTGTCCTACTCTCAAGAACGTCAATCTCGAATCTCTGCTCTCCCTTCAGAAGAGACATAAGTACATCGGCCACGTTTTCGACGGCCTCCGTGGTCGGAAGATCCTCCTTCCGCAGCGCGGTCTTCTGGGCGCGGACAAACGTGTTGCCCTCGATGTAGCCATCAATATCACCCGTCTCAATCATGGTCTGAAGATTCATCCGCAAGTTGTAGGGCACTGGCTTGGGCAGTGTCCTTCTCAAGATGCGATCCAGATCTTTTAGTTTGATTCTCTCGTGTCTAGACATGACAGAGTCGATGCACTCTTTCACAAATTCCTCGATCTTGTACTCTGCAAAGATTTCTAGGATGGCCCCACACGATCCGCACCTCTTGGCTTCAGGCAAGGCAGGTGCCCCACAGTTGCCACACTTGATGGCACGTTTGTAGATTGTGGTTCTCGTTGACTCCATTTGCTGGAGTGTCACTTTCTCCTGTCTGGTCGGCTTGTCCGTGTCTTGGATTTGCCAAAAGCTGAGCTTCTTGTCGTCTGTGCTCACAACAAGATATGCCATGTCTGAAATGCCCCCAAGTGACCCAGTAGCAAGGGCTCTAGGTTTCCCGGAGAGTTCGATCGATGCTGTTTCATACCCGTCGATATCCCACACCTTCAGCACATTTGAGTACTCTCCTGTTACGAAGAGCTTCCTGCTGCCAAAGGATAACACAGCAAAGACTCTTAGGTCGTTTCCGAGCTTCATTCGCCTTAGTTCGTATCCGGCCGCCGTCAGGATAACGAGGTTGCCTTTGCGATCTGCTACCACCACTTCTAGTTCCGGGCTCCCTGTCATTTCCTCCAGCCAAATGTCTGCAACTGGATTGTCCATGACGCGGCTAAAGAGGGCTGTCTTGTCATCGTTCCAAAGGATGACCCGTTTGTTCTCCAGGGCAACAGCAATTTCGGCGGCGTCGTCCCCGTCGACATCGCGTGCATCGCAGCCGACAACGTCACTCTCGAGTTCAATCTTCCATATTGGCCTTCCTGCACGATCGACAACAACCACCCTGTTTGCTATGCCTCCAACCAGAGCGTCGTCCCCCTCGCCCTCAACATCACCGACAGCAATGCAGCGGACTTTGCTGCTCCAATTGGTAGAGGACTTGACGGAACCTGATGTATCGTAGATTTTGAGCTTGTCAGCGTAGTCCAAGGAGAAGACTTGGGCACTTCCCTGAGGGCGTTGTCTCACGTAGAGACTGTAGGCCTCTGACAAGAGCTGCACCCTTGAAACCTCCTTTAGCTTCATGGTCACGCGAACGCCTTCATGCAGTTTACCGGAGAGCCATATAAGTCTTAGAGCAGCTATTGAAACGGTTGCCATCGATACCCGCATTTGACTTCAAACAACGGGTGCATGGGCCCACGAGCCCGGCTATTATCCCGAACCCGTGGGTTCACGGGTGACCCGTCTACGTCTGCATCACAGAAGCAGGGGTCACTTCTTCTTTGACTTATCCCCCTCTCCCTCGACAGTGGCCATCTGTCCAAGAGCGTCCTTCATCATGCCCTTGAAGTCGAAGCCCATCATTCGAGCCATCAGCATCATTGGCAACAACACGTTGCCGTAGACGCCGAAAGCACCTCCGCCGCTGGCTGCGCCCTCGCCGCCCTCTCCCGCAGCTCCGCCGCCACCGAATAGAGTCACGTCGCCAATCTTGACGTGTTCGTATATCTGCGGCAGTATCTGCAGGAAGTCTCTTGCGAAGGCCTGTGGTGTGTAGTCTCTCGCGGCCGCAAGCGTCTTCTTGATACCTTCCGCCTGAGCGCTGGTGACCTTCAAGGTTCTCTCCGCCTCAGCCGTTGCGACCATGGTGATCTGCTCCGCATGAGCGTGAGCCTCCCGTAGGATGCGCTGTGCATCGACCTCCACCTCTTGTCTAATCTTGCGCTCCTGCTCACCCTGAGCGAGCAGCTTCGCCACTTCCAGCGCTTTGTTGGCTTCGACTTCTGCCTGCTGCTTCTCGTAGCGTTTCTTCATCAGTTCTTTCTGAAGCTCTATCTCCAGGACGCTCTGTTCACGTTGCTTCTCTGACTCCTGGATAGCCCGCATCTGTGACTGTTCCTGGACACCAACCAGCTTATCACGCTCAATCTCTTTCTCTCTGAGCACTCGGGTCCTCTCAATGTCCCTTGTGCCTGTAGACTGGTCAGCCTCAATGAGTGCAATCTGAGCCAGCCGGTGCATCTCTGCCTCTCGGGGCTTTGCCATGTCGCGCAGGAATGGGTCATTTACCACTGTTACATCTACGATCTCGACAGTGACGACCTTGAGCCCCCATTCGCTCACAATATCTATGAGCTCCTTCTTGATTGCCTCAATGATCTTCTGGCGTTCCATAAGTATCTCTTCAACGGATAGCTGAGCGCATGCTGTTCGTATGACAGACTCAATGATTGCAGTCAGCCTCGACGGTATCTCGCTCCACTTGACGTTGTTGATCGTTGCGATGGCGTTCTCCGCCTGCCACTGAAGCACAGCGTTGAGCTTGATCTTCTGCTTCTCTTTAGAGAGCACCGATTCTGCACTGATGTTCAACTGCTGAACAGTCCTGTCAACAGCGAGAATCCTATCGAAGAACGGCACTCTGATGACCATGCCGCCCTCGCCCTGCTTCTTGGCCTTGCCCTTTCGGAGATGCACATAGAAGATGTTAGGGTCATAAATGCGCACGTACTTCTTGATGTAGAGCAACAGTAGAAGAAGAGCCAGAACCCCGAAGACCGGAATAGAGACTGCGGGATTCTGCCATATCCAGCTGAACACGTCTTGCATATCTTAGCCGACATCCGTTTGTTGTTGGTTTCAGTGCCCCCTGGTCCACTGTCCTCCCTGGTCTTGGTCCCAATCGGCCTCATTCAGTCGAAATGAAACCCATTCAACCAAGTCATCGGTGCCAAGCAACCCAGCCTCATCAACCATGTTGGACATGGCAATCCCCTGCTCTGAGCATCCGGGGTATTACTAGGTCATGCAGACCGGACGCACTGAGAGCAGCTCGAATCAAAAAGATATAAAGCTGCGCAGGAAAAGCATAAACTTCTACAGGTCTTTCTGGCCGAGTCTAGCATTGATCCTGTTACGGAGCCGCCTCGACAGAACAGAATAGTCTTGCGACTGCCAACGCCATGTACGAACTGGGAAACAGAGGAAGCCCACTCGCGTGCAGGTAGCGGGAAACGGCTTCACTTTTTCTCGTCGGGTCCGGCCCTACCGCTCTGTTTCTGCTGCGAGCGGGCGATGTCCTTTCTAGGATCGACATAGACGAATTTCTCGTCCGCAGACACCACATACAGAGTAGTACCCTTCTGGAACAGCCCACCCTTCACGAATGGTCGCGCGAGGAAACGCCTGAGGCCCATTTCGGTCTCCGCTCGTATCTCGCCAAAGTCATCTTTGACCGTAGAAACCGCTTCCACTTGATGGCCGACTATGTGACGAGGCTGAATCATGAAACCCGACTCGACAAGCACCTTTGACAGAAGTGCCCGAATTGAGTAGACAATGAGCACGGTCGTGGAAATGTGTAGCAGGGCCTTCAATGGAAGCGGCAGAGCAAGCCCCTCATAGTACAGCACAGAACCGAAGAACCCGAACGTGACGAGTGATGTGCCAATCGTCACCCCCATTGGCGCACCGCCCGATGTTTCGAAGAAACCTGACTCGCCCCCATGCTCTACATCGTGCTCCACACCAACATCCTGGTCAGTTTCCGTTTCTTGGTCGACGCCATGATCCATATCATGGCTAACATCATGGTCAACATCGTGGTCTATACCATGGTCTATGTCATGGTCTATGTCATGGTCTATGTC
>CAZVZC010000078.1:0-4384 GCA_964631415.1 uncultured archaeon
TTTCCATCCCGGCTGGCACACCGAATGGCAAGAAACTCGTCGCGGGCAGATTCAAGTTGGGATCAAGGTCAACCCCGACTGCACAGTAACGTTGTACGCTCCAACCATCGAAACTGGAACGGGATCGAACGTCTGCAACGTGTTGGGATGCGCTGAAGCGCTCAGCTTCTTGGGCGTAGGCCCCGGAGACATACGCTGGGTCGCAACGGTTGACACAGAAACCGGCCTCAAGGACACAGTGCAGACCGACAGCGCAGTTTCGTTTCTACAGTCAGAAGTGATGGCCATAGCAGCGAAAGAGATCAGGACGAAAATCCTCGAATCCGCGGCGCCGAAGCTCAAGGTTGCCCCTGAAGAACTCGACATCGTGGACGGGCGTATCTACATCAAAGTGTCACCTGAGAAAGGCATGAACGTGAAGGAGTTCTTGTGGGAAGGCGATTTGGTTCCCATCATTGCGACAGCAAGCAAGAAACCTTCAACCGAGGACACGGGGGTTCCGTTCTTGGCGACCTTTGCCGAGGTCGAGGTGGACACCGCCACCGGAAAAGTGCAGGTGCTCAAGATCGTAATCGTGAATGATTTGGGAACAGTCATGTACGCGTCCGGAGCCGAAGCCCAACAAGTGGGTGGCCAATGCATCGGGATAGGGGAGTCTCTCACAGAAGAGATTGTCTACGATGAGGCAACTGGAGTGCCCCTCAATTTCAATTGGGCAGACTACAAGATTCCGACGATGGTTGATGTTCCCGAGGTTGAGCCGGTCCTGATAGAGGTTTGGAGGGGGGCTGGCGAGTATGGGGCATGCGGCATGGGTGAGGCCGTCGTAACATGCACTCCAAGGGCCATAGCAAACGCAGTCTATAATGCAATTGGGGTAAGGATAGATGAGATTCCAATCAAGCCCGAGAAAGTTCTGGCAGCTCTCCGCAAAACTTGAGGTGATTTGATGACCCTACAGTATTTCAAACACTTGGAAGCAACTTCCCTTGACAAGGCCGTTGCCATTTCAGGTACATACAAGGAGAAAGCAGCGCTGATCGCTGGCGGCACTGATCTACTCGGCATACTGAAGGACAACGCATCTCCCACATATCCAGAGCTTGTGGTGGACATCAAGACCATTCCAGACCTAGCGTACTTGAGGGAAGACGGCAGGAACCTAAGAATCGGATCCCTAACCACAATCCATGAAATAGAGACGAACGAAACAATCAGGCAGAAATACAGACTACTCGCTGAAGCCGCAAGGTCGGTCGCCTCGCCTCAGATAAGGAACATGGGAACTGTAGGCGGGAATATTTGCCAGTTGCCCAGGTGCTGGTATTTCAGATACCCAGAGAATTTCTTCGATTGCCTCAGAAAAGGCGGCAAGAAATGTAATGCCATGTTCGGGGAAAACCAATACCACTCAATATTTGGCGGGGCCCGAATTGTTGCACCGCCTTGCTCCTCGGAGTGCCCTGGCAAGATTGACATACCCTCATACATGAGCAGAATCCGAGGTGGCGCGCTGGCGGAAGCTGCCAAGATTCTCCTTGACTGCAATCCAATGCCAGCCATAACGGGACGAGTATGTCCTCATTTCTGCGAGGCGATGTGTAACCGAAGCGAATTTGACGAATCCGTGTTCGTGAGAGGCATCGAACGGTTCATGGGCGACTACATCCTTGAAAACTCAAGCGAAATCATCAGAACGCCAGCGAAAAACAACGGAAAGAGTGTGGCCATCATCGGTTCCGGACCAGCCGGTCTCGCTGCGGCCTACTATTTGAGGAAGACAGGACACCAAGTGACTGTGTTTGACAAGATGCCAGAAGCGGGCGGAATGCTGACCTACGGTATACCTGCGTATCGCCTGCCCAGGGATGTCATCCGCAGACAGGTCGCAATCCTGCGGGACATGGGAATCGAATTCAAACTCAAGGTTCATGTGGGCTCCGATGTAGCTTTAGAGAGTCTGAATAGGGAATTTGACAGCCTATTCCTAGCCAGCGGGGCTTGGCGCCAGAGAACTCTAGGCATCGAGAAAGAAGAGCTGTTGATGTCCGGCCTAGACTTCCTCACCAAGGTTAACCTTGGCCTGAGAAAGACCCCTGGAAAGAAAGTGCTGGTCATCGGCGGAGGCAACGTAGCTGTTGACGTCGCGACCACGGCTCTGCGCCTTGGTTCTGAACAGGTTACCATGGCCTGTCTGGAATCCCGCGAAGAGATGCCTGCAATCCCGGAGGACGTTGAAAGGGCGATTGACGAGGGAATCATCGTTATGCCTTCCTGGGGACCCTACGGGGTGCTTGAGACCGCGGGCAGGATTTCAGGGATGGAATTGGTGCGCTGCACCTCTGTCTTTGACGACAGGGGTCATTTTCGCCCCACCTTTGATCTAAATGCTCGAGAGACAGTAGAGGCTGATCAGATAATACTGGCAATAGGGCAAGTGCCAGACCTCTCCTACGCCGATCGCTCGCTCAGGACCGACCGGGGTCTGATAGTAGTCGACAAGGATACTCAGGCAACCAACATACCGGGCGTGTTTGCCGGCGGCGACACGACTGCCGGTACGGCGTCCGTCATAGAAGCCATGGCCGCAGGTCGTAGAGCGGCAGCGTCCATCAGTTCGTATCTCACAGGTGGAGCGGTTGACGAAGGTCGCTCCGAGAGGCCTAGACTCCTGCTAGACTTCAACGGTGACAATCTCAGGAAGACGCGGCGGGCCAAGATGGCTGAATTGGCACCGTCTGAAAGAGGCATAGACGTGGAGGACGCCCGCGGTCTTGACCCAGACCTGGTCGACATAGAAGCAAACAGGTGTCTCAACTGCGGATGTCTCGCGGTCAACGCTTCGGACCTGGCACCGGCGCTAGTCGCCTTAGACGCTAGGATCAAGACAACGAAAAGGATTCTTGATGCTGAAGACTTCTTTGACGCGGGACCCCTTAGGTCAACCGTACTAGATGTGGACGAACTTGTAACCGAAATTGAGCTACCCACACCAATGCCCAGAACCACGCAGACATTCCTGAAGTTCAGAATAAGGAACTCGATAGATTTCTCCATAGTGAGCGTGGCCTCCGCCATTAGTATGGACGGGGATAGGGTGACCGACGCCAGGATTGTGCTGGGAGCCGTAGCTCCTGTTCCATTGAGGGCAAGAGAAGCCGAAGGTTTCCTGAGAGGAAAAGTGCCGACCGAAGAAATAGCCGAAGCAGCAGCCGCCATTGCTGTGAATGAGACCAATCCACTATCCAAGAACAAGTACAAAATCCAAGTCGCCAGAACACTAGTGAAAAGGGCAATCTTGGCCAGAGCTTGATTGCCGTCTTCGAGATGCACCTGTTCTGAGGCACTCTGTCATTGGTTTCGTGCGCTCCGAGAACCTCCAGAGTCTTCGCAAATGACGATCTCGTATAGCGTCCGGGAGTTCTAAATCAGCTGATCAGTTCAGTTCGTCCTATCTGCTAACGCTTTTTACTGTCTGCGTATGCACAGAAGCGTTGATCCAGATTGGAGACTGAAGAGTCTAAGAACGTTTGGGGCATGAGTGTCGGCCGGATGAGCCGCCGATTCGCGACGATCTTCGCTGATCGTGAGCATGACGTTACACTGACGGACATCAAGCAGGAGTCAGTGCTAGTCTAGATGAACAACGAAGAATTTGTGCGCAGGACGACGAAATCGAGAGAGCTCTACGCTCGTGCCCAACGGGTACTCCCTGCAGGGGTTAGCTACCGAATTCGCATGTTCGAACCGTATCCCTTCTACGTCCAATCTGCGCACGGCAGCAAGATCGTCGACATTGACGGGAATTCCTACACTGATTACTGGTGCACCCACTTCTCCATGATTCTGGGCCATTCTCATCCTAGAGTGGAGAAAGCCCTCGAAGAACAGCTCGAAGAGGGCTGGAACTTTGGCTTAGAGCATGAACTCGAAGTCAGATATGCAGAGCTCATCAAGAGCTTTGTGCCTAGCGCCGAGATGGTAAGGTTCTCAAACTCCGGAACAGAAGCGAACATGTACGCAACAAGGCTTGCGAGAACTTCCACGAAACGTAGTCTAATCGGGAAATTCGAAGGAGGTTGGCACGGAGGCTATGATGCCCTTCACTGCGCCGTGAAGCCTCCTTTCGAAACCCCGTCCTCTGGCGGACTGGCGCAGGGAGCACTGAGTGACACAGTTGTGCTGCCGTACAACGATATCGAAGGAACTCGGCGAATCATTGGCAAGAGGAAGCTTGCTTCCATAGTCGTGGAACCGGTGCTCGGCGTAGGCGGAATGATACCGGCCGAACGGGAATTCTTGAAAGGACTCCGCGAGCTGTGCAATGAAGCGGGTACTTTGCTCGTGTTTGATGAGGTAATAACCGGCTTCAGGCTGGGTCTTC
>CAZVZC010000079.1:0-4361 GCA_964631415.1 uncultured archaeon
GTTGATCTCATATCATCCCGCAGGGCTCATAACCCTGAGATCGGTCGTTCAAATCAACCCCCTACCACTTCCTCCTATCCCTGATATTGCTCGGAGTAGATGGAGGA
Organism: uncultured archaeon; assembly: GCA_964631415.1. GTDB lineage: Archaea > Asgardarchaeota > Thorarchaeia > Thorarchaeales > Thorarchaeaceae > OWC5. The sequence continues at coordinate 108 of CAZVZC010000079.1, forward strand.
GGGGCCCCGTTCAAGACATGGCCAGTCATCATAGATAAAGGCAGGAAGGTCATACAGAAGATGGGACCAATCCAGAAGATACTAGAGGAATGAAATCCCTTGGGGAGAACGGGCGGAATCAGACTTGCAGTCCCACATGTCAGACAGCAACGTATGGGGTGGTGCGTTCCGGCCTGTGTTGAAATGACACTGAAGTATCTGAACAACTGTCACGGACCGGGAATCGAATGTCTGAGCCAGATTGAGATCGCGAAGCTGTGCGGCACAACAGAGGGCGGAACACAGCATGACGCAGTAGTTAATCTGAATGCCCAGACAGAGAGGTATATACCATCTGTCGATTTCCGCTTTGTGAAGAACCAAACACTAAAGGACGTAAACCGAGAGCTTTCACAGAATCTGCCCGTTATTGCCTTTGTTCAGAAAAGAGCTGACAATGACAAGTATCCACACGCCGTACTTATCACCGGTCTGAACACAAGTGGGGATAGAATACAGTACAACGACCCCATGGGCAAGGCCGACGAACAGACTGATATTGGCAAGTTCATGGATATGTGGGCAAAGGATTTCTGCGCTTGGTTCATTAGCCTCGGAGTGCAGAGAAAGCTTGACGAGGCCAACGGAGAGAAGAGGTGAAACCAATGGAGGCGGAGAATGTCGCGCGGCAGTACTTGATGACGCACTATGGGAACATGATTCAGCTGGGAGAGAGCATCTATGAAGATGAGTCTAGGCTTCACAGATTCACGCTTAGGTCTAACTATCCATTCATGATAATCGATGATGATGACGGCGATGTGAGAGTCCGCGTGCTCAAAATGGAGAAGCTAGGAGCAGTCTACATCGATGACGAGCTGCACCCCAGAGACTCTATGTGTACGACTCGAAAGATTGTGGATGGAAAGGTTAAGGACATCCTTGGGCATTGGAAGCGCAGAATCGAGCAAATCGTTGCGACTACAACTTCAGACAAGCTTGCGGAGCTGGACCAGTTTCGACAGTTCTTCATGCCGATTCAGAAGATCATATACTATACTCTCGAAGTCGGTGCCATATCGGACGCCGAAGTCCAGAGAGGTGAACAAAGAACCACCGGTAAACTCCGAAGATATGTAGACCTTCTCGAGGGACAAGACCTCCTGCAACGCTTCGGCGGTGGATGGGAGCCGACAATCCTACTGCGTGAGTATGAACGGAAGTCCGAAGGACGAAACCAGCTGGTCAAGATGGTCATCTCATTGATGATTCGGGAAAGGTACGAAACACTCCGACAACTTATGAGGCTCAATATGCTGCATAGAGTGATCCGTATACAGAATATCATCTACCTCCCGGAGATTGAGGTCAAACGAAATCTCAAAAGGACTCGCGACACCGTCCGAGGCGAGTACTACTACCACTATGCATCTCCAATCGACGAGGTTGATCTGGTGGCGAATCTCGTGAGCCTCTCACAGGTCGGCATAGTTGACGAGGTGGAAAAGAAAGGAATGTACAGCGGCGATGAAGTCCTTCTCGGGGAAATGGTGAAAGAGATGGAGAAGATGCCGGCACTCTCATCGCTGGATCGAAGACGAGCATAGAATGAGCATGCACCAGAACGATGTGATTCTACGCTAGGACTGCAGAGCTACCGCCCGGCGACAATGCCTTTTCGGTTCAACGTATACCCCAGACAAGTGTGTGGCCCTGCGCCTCCTCGTGCATCTCCTTCTCTTATGCAGAATTGAACGTGCACAGAAAGTCGTCAACCTGCTTCCCTCCGGCGACTGTCATCATGTTCAGCTCATGGATGACCATTAGGGTGATGATTCATGCGAGCCTGGCTGCACGCTTGAGCACGTATACTTCCAGCTTCTCGGGACCACGATCCCGCCATCTGAATCATTCTTGTCGTCCCTGTTTCATCCCCCCAAAGACACATTGAATGGGCGAACTCCGAATGACCCATTGGGTGAAAGGAAGTGTCGGGAGAACCGAGATACTGGGGCTCTTGGAAGGGCCGTGTTGTGCGAGCAATCGCTGTTGACCATGCTCAGACATGGAATGAGATTCGTGACCAGACGGGACTGTCACCGCTGACTCTCAACAAGGTCCTCTCAGAGCTCTTCGACGCCAAGGCAATCGAGAAGGACGCGAGTGGCAGGTACTGGGTGAGCAAGGAGCTCTACAAGGCCTACAAGGACTACCTCGACAGGCACGAGCTCCCCGGAGGCAAGGCCAAGAGCTTCATCGAACATGAGCTGGTACTCAACTGCTTGTCTTGACAACGGCGACAATCGAGAGGACAATCACAAGAGCCAGACCGATAGGGAATAAGGAACTGAGTGAATCGCAGCTAAGGCCGGAAGGCTGGAACGCACTGGCCGCAATCACTGCACCAGTTGATATGATAATGCTACCAGCTATCGCAAGGAGAATACCTCTCTTGTGGTTCCCTTTCCATTTCATGTAGTCGCCCCATGAGAAGAACAGCATGGAGAAACAAAGTGATGCAAGGAATACGTTGATTCCAGCATTAACGTCAGGCAATTGGTCGTTCACAAAAGGCACCATCGCAGGAATGCTTGGCGCCAGCGCGATACAGTAGGCAGACAATGGGAACATGTGGGGATTCAATGCCGAAAAGAACAGTCCCATGTAGGCAGGTAACGACGCCGGGAGACTTTGCCACCATCTAAGATCCTGCGTCCTCAGAGCATCGAACGCCAAAAGAAGCGAACAGGCGAATAGCATTATCACCAATAGCTGACCGGTGCTGGTTATGTCGAGAAAGCCAATGTTGATGATGACGTAACCGGCGACGATATACAGGAGACCCCGAAGGTATCCCTTTTGCGGGAATTCTACTCGCCCCGTTTCCAGCCATGCAGACCACACAGTCTTCTCCAACGTATCCCTTGTTCTCATGACATCCTTGAGCGCTTTGCCTATGTCCTTCGGCCTCCGGCTCCTGCTAAGACTGAAAACTGCATATCCGGCGATTATGATGCCTGTCACTATGCCCAGAGTGTCCTGTCCACCAGCACCCAGGATGAAAGAGAATATGAAAAGCGTCGTAATAACTCCAAAGTAACGATCTATCTCTTCGTCGTAGCCTTGGTTTCTTTTCCTAATCTCTGGCTTAACAAAGGCTCCTGCTAAAAGGACGCCCCAGAATATAGTCCCGGGAGTCCCGAATTCCTGGATTGCGTTACCTACGGAATCAATTGAAACGGAACCCCACACAAACCCGGCTATCGCCGTGGCGAGGGCCCGGCTAGCTCCCATATAGAGGTACCCGCCAATCATGTTCAATGCACATCCTCCAATAGTCCAGATGGCCAGTAAAATCCGGGTTAGACCAAAAGCCCTCAGTGTGTCAGCTCCAAAGAACTCACGAGGAAGGTTGTAGTCGTATAGGGCCAGACTGTTCAGAAGAATTCCGTAGTAGAAGGCATATGTCCATCCTGAGAGCTGGAGATGGAAAAGCGACGCAGAAAGCAGAAGGAAGAGGATTGTCTTTGCGGCCTCCCTCTTTCTTCCACGTTCTCTGATTGCAGTTGTGTCCGGCACCCGTCTGCTATGATAGCTAACCCTGTGTTGACTAGCACATGCATCAGAGCAGAAAACCTTCGGGCATTGCTTACAAGTCACCACATGTTTTCCCAACGGCTTTCCGCATTCGTTGCAGACAGCAGCCCTCAGGTGGTCGCCTCGTTCCTCTGCAGCCATCGTTTCTTTTGAGCAATACATCACTACCAATCCGAAGATGGCCAACCCCGCTCCCAAGACCAAGATGGTCGAATATTCCCCTATGTTCGATGATAAGAAAGGGAACGTATTCACAATCCAGTTGTAGCCCGGAACCATATCAAGGCCAATAGCAAGAAAACCAATACCCGCTATCATCAGTATGAAACTGCACCAGTTGCGATACTCCTTGACCATCTGCTCTACCAACACGTTCCTTCGGTTGCTTTGCACATACCCCTGCTGAGAGAAGCAGGCAGGCTAGTGACTAATCGAAGGATGCGGTCAGTCATTTAACACCTACGAGCTTCCGGTTGTTCGACCGGAATCTCTCCTCCTTCAATTGGGCGTACATTCTGGAGTATAGACAACAGTGGGCTCCGCCGTTGCTTTTCTGGTGAACAGAATGATACAAGCAAAAAGAGAGTACAAGATACACTGAGGAGAGAGCATCCAACATGAGTTGGGTTCAGAATCACTATATCCCGCAGGGCTCATGACCCTGAGATCGGTCGTTCA
>CAZVZC010000080.1:0-4315 GCA_964631415.1 uncultured archaeon
TTTTTGAGATAGTCGCGTATCTCCGGTGCTATGGCGAAGTACTTCAAGTCTAGGTCGGCGTACGACTCGGGCGACATCCTCCTCACGGTCTTCTTCACCAGATCGGGGGAAGAAATATCCTCTCAATCTTCTCTCGAACGGTCAGCGAAGTTGATGCTACCGTGTCTGCCAGCACAAGACCATGGATGTCCGTCTGATACTTGACTGCATATTTCTGGGCTATCATGCCACCAAATGACTGTCCACATATGACTGGCTCTGAAATTCCCACGGCCTCAAGGAGTGAGTGGAGGTCTTCTGCAAATAGCGCGCACGTGTACTTGTCGTCAGACCCACCTGACTGTTGATGCCCACGCAGGTCATAGGTCAGTACATTGAAGGACTCTGAGAAGTATTCCGTCTGCGGGGACCAATTGTCATGAGAACCGGCGGCCCCGTGAATGAAGACAATTGGCGGTCCTTGCCCACGCAGCTCGTAGTAGGTCTTGATGTTCCCGGTCTGAGCGAATGGCATACCTATGGCTAGGAAACTGCCGTATAAGAAAGTTGATGGTTAGTGGCATGTTAGGGCTGCGGGCGCGGAAGTAGGGGGCATCGCTGAGGACATCAAGCACGCGATTGAGCTGGCCCGCTAGACTCTCTGTATGTCTTGAGTCGTCGGGCAATGCATATTAGATACGAGTGATAGGTTTCTCGTCGCTCTCTAGATGACCTTGATTGCAGGAGGACACTGAAAGACCTGCTCCTGATGGCACAGCCACCCTAAGGGGCTGCACCGATCACGCCTCGGCAGCAGCAGTTGGACTCTTTCTGGGCATCGCAGAGACTCGCGTGACAAGGGGTAAGAGGAATGGATAGGTCGTACGCTGCTCTCATTGTTGTGACGCTCATGTTGTTTTCAGGAGGCGCACTTGTGCCGCCTTTCCTGACAGGTGCTCAAACTGTCCCGGACGGACTAGGGGCTGAGTCACTGAGTACGCTGGAAGAGGAGACACAAGAGACGGGTGTGGAACTGAACACCATGCACTTCGCCGTTTCAGACGCAAGCGAGGACGATATCTACTACGTGTGCCGCAGAGGGGTCGATGTGGTCGCCTACTTCGGGGCTTCAAAGGTCTATTATGCTGTTGGTGATACCTTCCTCAGGCTTGATTTTCCGGGTAGCAGCCAGACCATCCCTGTCGGTGAGGAACCAACGGGCTCAGTCACGAACTACATGTATGGGAACGACCCGAGCAGGTGGAGAACCGGACTGAAGGACTGCGCAGTGCTCAGATACGCGGACCTCTACCCGGGAATCGATCTTGTGTACAGGTTCCTCGATGGGAACCTCAAGTACGAGTTCGTCGTCACACCCAATGCGGACCCTGGGCTGATACGACTGAGTTACCTTGACGCAGACCTGATTGATGTGCAGGAGAGCTCCGTGACCATCTGGAAGGGGGCTCTCGCAATCTCCGATCGTGGGCTCATGGCGTTCCAAGAAGGCCCAGTGCTCAACACTGTTGACTGTGGCTTTCGCAGTGAAGATACAAATACGGTATCTCTGAACCTCGGTCAATACGATACCTCCTGCGGTCTGGTTGTTGATCCCATGCTTCTTGCCTACAGCTCCTTCGTCGGTGGGTCGAGTAGTGATGCAGGATTTGCAGTTGCCGTGGAGGAAGGGTTCGTCTATGTCAGCGGCCGAACGTCTTCGTCTGATTTTCCGACCGTCAATGCATACCAGTCAAACTTCAGCGCGTGGACAGACTGCTTCATCATCAAACTCGCTGCTGACGGTCAGACTCTCGTCTACAGCACTTTTCTTGGAGGTTCTTCAGAAGACGGCTCATACGATATTGCCGTGGAGAGCGGCTTCGCCTATGTGACAGGGTACACACGCTCTTCTGACTTCCCCACTTTCAATGCGTATGATTCGACCCGCAACGGGACATATGACTGTTTTGTGACAAAGTTGGCGGCTGACGGTCAGTCCCTCAATTATAGCACGTTTCTCGGGGGGACGGATGACGAGAGTGGACGCGGTATAGCTGTAGCTGGCGGCTTTGCCTACATAGCTGGCTACACAGGATCTTCCGCATTTCCCACTGTCAACGCATATGACTCGGTTATCGGTGGGCCTCGTGACTGCTTTGTGACCAAGTTCGCAATCGACGGCCAGTCCCTCAACTACAGCACGTTTCTCGGAGGGGCATCGTGGGAGATCGCGTACACGATTGCTGTGGAGAGCGGCTTCATCTACGTCGCAGGCTACACGAATTCGGCGGCATTCCCTACCGTTAACGCATTCGATTCGACCTTCACCGGCCTCTCCGACGGCTTCGTGACAAAGTTCTCCGCCAACGGCCAGTCGCTCGTCTACAGCACGTACCTCGGGGGGATATCAGACTATGAAGATGTGACCCATATCGCCGTCGGGAATGGTTTCGCCTACGTCACGGGCACGACGTACGGTCCGGGGTTTCCGACCGCAAACGCATATGACTCGACCGACAATGGGGGTTATGACACCTTCGTGACCAAGTTTGCGACCAACGGCCAGTCCCTTGTCTACAGCACATACCTCGGGGGATCATTGGAGGACCGCGTTCGGAGCATCAGTGTGGAGAACGGTTCAGCATACGTCACGGGCAGGACATACTCTTCTGGATTCCCTACCGTCAATGCATACGACTCCAGTTACAATGGGGCGAGCGACTGTTTCGTGACCGAGTTCGCGACTGATGGGCGGTCCCTCATCCACAGCACGTTTCTAGGAGGGCCAAGCGACGACGAGGGAATGGGCGTTGCTCTGGAGAGCGGCTTCACGTACCTCGCAGGCATTACAGGCTCTCCTGAGTTCCCGACTGCTAGTGCGTACGACTCAACGTTCAACGGGGCTTCCGACTGCTTTGTGGCAGTCTTCTCTGACGACAAGGACATGGACGGGCTCTCGGACTGGGGAGAGGGAGTGCACGGCACGAATCCGTTCTGCATCGATTCTGACAATGACAACTTCCTCGACGGATACGAGGTTGCGTACGGCTCCAATGCTACTGACTCGACGTCCTACCCTGGCATACCGCAGGCATGGTATGATACTATCTACGAGGACCTAGATGGTAATGCGACTCAGTTGGAACTGGTGGTGGCACTTGCCACCCAGAACAGTGCGCGTCTGACGCAGCTCAATGCAAGCTACATTGGTGACATGAACGAGATCCGGGCAGTGCTCGACAAGCTTGGGGTCACTGTGGGCGACACTGACTACGACGGGCTGGACGACCTCGATGAGATAGCTCTGGGCACCGACCTCCAGTGCATGGACACAGATTGCGACAACCTGAACGATGCGTATGAGGTCAAGATCGGCACGGACCCGACAGACGACGATAGTGACAATGACGCGTACGTCGATGGGGCGGAAGTGATGGCGGGGACTAATCCCCTCAATGCCCTGGACAATCCTAGCAATCGCAACATCATTATCATTGCTAGCGGTGTCGGCATCATCGCGTTGCTGCTGGTGATTAGAAGGAGGACGGCTGACAGAGCATCTACATAGACTATCTCGAAGCCAAGACTGCAGAGTCCGCCTATCGACGACGGGCTCTTGCAGCTCCTCCCTGAATGGGGACCACCAGATTCCCAAGCACCTTTGATTATACCTTTAAGCGAACAGCAAGCCGTTTGGGGGCGCAACACCTTGCAGTCCATTCAGTCCTGACAGATGCTGGTGAGGGAGTCATGCGAAGGTACCTGCTGAGCCTTTTCGGAGGAGTGGCTGTCCTTGCTGTGGCAGCTTGGCTGATTGCGGCCTTCACACCGTATCCGGACGTCAAGCTCCTTCCCATACACACCCTCAGCACAGTTGTTCGAATTGGAATCACCCTCCTGATCTCGATAGCGTGGGGTGTTTCGTTCGGTATCCTGTGTGCCATGAACAAGACCGCATCGCGGTTCATCGTACCGGTTGTTGACCTGCTCCAGTCTCTTCCAATCCTTGGGTATTTCCCGATGGTCATTGCTTTTCTCTTCTCATGGGGTGCCTTCGGAATCGAACTGGCCATCATAGTATTGCTCTTCACATCCATGGCATGGTCGATCTTCTTTGGGGTCTTGGGAGCGGCTCGAAGCATCTCTCCGAATATCATAGAAGCAGGTAGAAGCTTCGGTGTTGAAGGCTGGCCCTATGTCAGGCATATCGTACTCCCCGCCATTAGGCCTGCCCTCATCTCGGGGGGAAACCTCGCCTGGTGTGATGGTTGGTTCTTCATGATTGCCGCAGAGTACATTCACTACCAAGGAAACATCGTAGGGCCGCCATCTGGCG
>CAZVZC010000081.1:0-3803 GCA_964631415.1 uncultured archaeon
CTTCTCAGGGCTGGCTTGGGCGGCACGGAGAGTCTCAGCGGTGACCACATTGAATTGAATGTGGTGGCCGTCCAGCTTGAAGTAGGACCTCACCAGATGGGCCAGTTTGTCAATGCCGTCGTCTCCCTCCAGAAGCATTGGGGTAAATTTCTGGTTAAGGAGAGTCCCACCAGTTCGTACATGATCCATCTTGGCTGCTGATTTGATTACCGCCGTCGGGCCACGTTGATCCGCACCTTGCACAGGCGAAATGCCTTCAGAAACAGGCTCACCCGCCTTTCTCCCATCTGGAGTCGCTCCCGTTACTGAGCCGAAATAGACATGGCAGGTGGTTGAAAGGAAGTTGACCCGATACAATCCGCCCCGGGTATTCTTTCTCCCGTTGATCCCGTCATAGAAAGCGTCGAACGAGGATTTCAGCAAGCTGTCGGCATACTCATCATCGTTGCCATACTTGGGTGTCCTATTCCAGAGCATCAGGCGAATTCTTTCGTGGCCTTCAAAATTCCGGCCGAGTGCTTGAAGCAGCTCTGCCATGGTTATGTCCTTTTTGTCGAAGACATGATACTTGACGGCTGCCAAGCTATCCGTCAAGGTGCCAATTCCTACGCCCATGATGTAGGATGAGTTGTAGCGAGCGCCGCCGTCATTGTAGTCCTTTCCGTGTTCCACGCAGTCATCGATCAGCATGGAGAGAAAGGGAGCTGGCATGTGGTTGGCGTAGAGCCTCTCGATGATGTTGCTTCCTCTGATCTTGACATCGACAAAATGCTTGAGCTGTTTCTTGAAAGCATCAAAGAAGTCATCGAATGATCCGAACTGGGTAGGATCTCCTGTGTCCAAACCAATTCTTTTCCCGGTGCGGGAATCCACGCCGTTGTCTAGTGTGATTTGAAGGATCTTTGGAAGGTTGAAGTAACCTGTGAGGATGTAGGCTTCTTTCCCGAAGGAACCTGTTTCCACGCATCCGCTAGTGCCGCCGGTTCGGGCATCTTCAATTGATTTTCCTTGACGGACAAGTTCCTCCACAACCAAATCTGCATTGAAGATGGAGGGCTGTCCCCAGCCTTCCCGCACAATTTCACAGGCCCTTTTCAGAAATCGGTCAGGATTCCTTTTGGAGAGCTGAATGTTGGAGGAGGGCTGGATGAGTCTCATCTCATCAATGACGTCAAGGATCAGGTAGGTGAGCTCGTTCACGCCGTCTGACCCGTCAGGCCTGAGTCCTCCGAGATCTATAGCGGCGAAATCGTTGTATGTACCGCTCTCCGCAGCAGTCACCCCGACTTTCGGCGGAGCCGGATGATTGTTGAACTTCACCCACAAGCACTGAAGAAGCTCCTTTGCCTTCTCAGGGGTGAGTGTCCCATCTCCCAAACCCTTCTTGTAGAACGGATGCAGGTGTTGGTCCAGACGGCCGGGAGAGAAAGAGTCCCATGTATTGAGCTCAGTGATCACGCCCAGATGGACAAACCAGTAAGCTTGGATGGCCTCCCAGAAATCTCGCGGCGCATATTTCGGTACATGGGAGCAGACATCTACAATTTTCTCTAGCTCTCTCTTACGCCCAGGGTCAGTTTCGCGTGCTGCAATTTCTCGTGCTTTCTCTGCGTGCCGTTCAGCGAATCTAATAATAGCGTCGGCGCAAATTGACATTGCTTCCAGTTCTTCGTGCTTGTTGTGCGCTTCAGGGTCGTTGAAGAAGTCTAGGCTCCGAGAGCTCTTCTCAATGTCCGCCTTGGCGCCGAGAAATCCTCTGCGATAGATCTTGTCACCCAGCGCGGTGTGACCTGGGGCGCGCTGTTCCATGAATTCGGTGAAGATTCCGGCATCGTATGCAGCCTTCCACTCATCTGACATATGTTGGAAGATCATGTCGCGCATCGATCGGCCATGCCAGAATGGGATGATCTTCTTCTCGTAGGCTTCGCGAACTTGGCGGCTGACAGCAAAAGGGACCTTCCCCCGATCCCTAAGAATGTCTAGGTCTCCGAGGCTATGACAGCAAAGTTCCGGGTAAGTGGGAACAGTTCTCGAGGCGGGTCCTCTTTCTCCGACAATCAGCTCCCCATCGTTGATGCAAATGGTCTTGTTTTCCATCAGATACTTGAAAGCCAAGGCCCTGCGGACGATAACCGAAGGATCACGAACACGCCCACAAAATTCTGTGATCAATTCTGCTCTTTCCGCAGAGATACAAGCTTTGCTGTCCAGGCTTCTCTCTCGAAGCCTCCTCACTCTCTCATTCACTCTTCCTAACCTCCGATCTTCACTTTCAACCCAAAACGCACGAATCTGTCGACCGTTTGGGAAATCTGTTCACTTGAGGGGGCCTTGACTTCCAGAAGTTCATAGGTTCTACCCAACCCTGTATATTTCGCGATTCCACCTTGGTGATAGGGCAAGATATGGACTTCTTGCACGTTAGTTAACGATGAGACGAATCGGGCGGTTTGCGAGATGTTCTCCTCGTCATCGTTCGCGCCGGGGATAAGTGGAAAGCGAACAACAACGTGGGCATGATGTCTCGATAGCGTCTTGAGATTCTCCAGTATGACGCCATTCGACACACCCGTGAATTTCTCGTGTATTGGACTATCGACAACTTTTAGATCGTAAAGAAACAGGTCGACATAGGCCCCGATCTTCAGCAAAATTCCCGATCGGGTAAACCCACAGGTCTCTACTGCAGTATGTATCTTCCTCTCCTTGCAGAGCTTCAACAGACCGTGCAGGAAGGCCGGTTGCATAAGCGGCTCCCCGCCGGAGAATGTCACGCCTCCGCCTGAGTCGTCATAGAAGACCGTGTCTTTTTCGATTTCTTCCATGATCTCAGCTATAGTCGCATTTTTTCCAGTCATTTCTCGTGCTGTGGACTGGCATACCTTCACGCAGTCTCCACAGAGTCGGCACTTGTCGGTAAGGGTTATCGGAATTCCTTCATTGAGCAAGATGGCACTGTGAGAACAGAATCTCGAGCAGTCTCCGCAACGGATGCACCTCTCTGCCCGGAAGAAGAGTTCCAGTCGAGGAGACTGCCCCTCAGGGTTCTGACACCAGTGACATCTCAGGGGGCATCCTTTGAGGAATACTGTGGTGCGAATACCGGGGCCATCATGAGTCGAATACCTCATGATATTGAAAACAGTTCCAGCAGTTGCGCGTATGCACTCTTCACTAGCCATGTTTGCACGAGCGTGACTGTGCGTCTCACTAGACCCACGCGGACAACTGACCTCCGCGGTTTGAGAAATGAACACTGAGCAGTTCACCTACAGCCAACGGATCCGCACACAGAGTCTCGCTACGCAGCCAATGTCTGTTCCTCCAGGCCTTTTTGGGTTTCGCTTCCACCTCGAGCTCACGTACCAGGAAGCACACAGCGACCTGCTGGTTCAGCCCACGTGGCTGAAACAAGATTCTAGGTGCGAGGAAAGAAGCACGCAACTTGGTGGCTTGCTCCGATTTCCTCCAGCTGAGGCTCACGCTCTGAGCAGACATTCTGTGCGTATGGGCATCTTGGATGGAAACGACATCCAGACGGAGGATTGATTGGGCTTGGAATCTCTCCACGGGGGATCAGTCTCTCCATCTTATGCTTCGGATCCGGCACGGGAATGGCAGACATCAACGCGACCGTGTACGGATGTCCGGGTGACTTGAAAACTTCACTCCTCGGCCCAACCTCGAGTATCTTCCCCAAGTACATTATCGCTATTCTATCGCAGAAATAGTTCGCAGTTGCGAGATCATGTGTTATGAAAACGTACGTTAGCCCTGCCCTCTCTTTTAGCTGTGTCATC